>NZ_JAPEPI010000001.1:3108490-3419339 GCF_026340305.1 Streptomyces sp. NBC_01381
GCCGTGGCTGCTCCTGGCGCCGTCCCTTCTCGTCCTCGCCGGTCTGCTGCTCTGGCCGCTGATCCAGGTCGGCAAGCTCTCGCTGCAGGACTACGCCGTCAAGTTCGGCGGCGGAGTGGGCACGTACGTCGGCTTCGAGCACTACTCCGACCTGCTCGGCAGTGAACTCCTGTGGCAGACGGTCCTGCCCAACACGGCGTTCTTCGCGATCGCCTGCGTCGGCCTCACCGTCGCCATCGGCACCCTCGTCGCACTGCTGCTCAACCGCCTGGGTCCGGTGTGGCGGCTGATCTGCTCCATCGCGATCCTCGCCGCCTGGGCCATGCCCGCCGTCACGGGGACGTACGTCTGGATCTGGCTGTTCCAGCCGCAGGACGGCATGGTCAGCCAGATCGCAGGATCGATGGGGCTCATCGATCCCGAGACCACCAACTGGTTCACCGAGCGCGGCCCGTTCTACGCCATCGCGACCCTCAACGTCGTCCACCACGGCTTCCCGTTCGTCGCCATCACCGTCCTCGCCGGACTGATGACGATCCCCAAGGAGCTCTACGAAGCGGGGGAGTTGGACGGCGCCAACGCCTGGCAGCGGTTCTGGAAGATCACCGTGCCGACGATCAAGCCGGTCTTCCTGGTGGTGACCATCCTCTCCACCATCTGGGACTTCAAGGTCTTCACCCAGATCTATCTGATGCCGGGCGGCGACGGCTCCAACGAGGAGGTCTACAACCTGGGCGTCTTCTCGTACATCGAGGCCTTCGCCAAGAACGACTACGGGACGGGCGCGGCAGCGGCCGTGTTGCTGACGCTTCTGCTCCTCGTCATCACGATCGTCTATATCCGTACGTTGTTCCGGCAGGGGGATGAGGATCTGTGAGCGCCCGTCGCACCACTCTCGCGGGGCGCATCGGGCTTCCGGTCGCGGTCGCCGCGCTCCTCGGCTTCACGCTCTTCCCCGTGTACTGGATGGTCTCCACGTCACTCGACCCGAAGGCGATCACCCGCGGCTCGGACGTCCTGCCGAGCGGCCTCAGCTTCGAGCACTTCACCTTCGTGTTCGAGAAGGGCAACTTCGGTACGTATCTGCTGAACTCGGCGATCGTCGGGTTCGGCACGATCCTGGCGGCCGGAGTGCTCTCGCTGTTCGCCGCCATCGCCGTGGCCCGCTTCAAGTTCCGCTTCCGCACCTCCGTACTGATCATGGTGTTGATCGTGCAGATGGTGCCGCTCGAGGCGCTCGTGATCCCGCTCTTCATCCAGATGCGGGATTACGAGATGCTCAACTCGCTGCTCGGTCTGACCATCGTGTACGTCGCGCTCTCGCTGCCCTTCGCGATCTGGACCCTGCGCGGGTTCGTCCAGACCGTGCCGAAGGAGGTCGAGGAGGCGGCGTACATCGACGGGGCGTCCTGGTGGCGGATGTTCCGGTCCGTGCTGCTTCCGCTGGTCGCGCCGGGTCTTGTCGCCACCTCGATCTTCGCCTTCATCACGGCGTGGAACGAGTTCGTCTTCGCGTACACCTTCATGAAGGGCAGCGACAAGTACACCGCCGCCGTGGGGATCTACCAGTTCTTCGGTGAGAACTCCACGGCCTGGGGTCCCGTCATGGCCAGCTCCACGCTGGTCACGCTGCCGGTGATGATCTTCTTCGTGATCGTGCACCGGAAGCTGGGGTCGGGCCTCGCGGCGGGAGCCGTCAAGGGCTGAGTCCGGTGGGGGGCGGCGTTCAGGGTTACGGGACCTTGAACGTCTCCCCGTACACCTTCCACTCCAGCGGAGTCTTCAGGCTCAGGTTCCCGTCGTAGAGGAACTGCCGCTGGGCCGTCTCGACGCGGGTCGTGTCGCGGTGGGCCTTCTTCTCCTTCATCGCCTTGGTGCGGATGTCGAGGAAGATGTCCAGGTACGCCTTCTCCTTGCCGCCCTGGGCCGGCGTGTTCGCCTCCTTCAGCGCCGCCTCGCGCAGGCCGTAGAAGCCGCGGGGGCCGGTGCCGGGGCCGTGCAGCACCATCGCGTCGTAGTAGATGAACTGGCCAAGCGTGCCGAGCCCGTCGAGCTTGGCCAGGCGCACCGCGGGGTCGAAGTAGACGCGGTCGCGCGTCCTGTCCTGGGCCTTGCGGAACGCGGGCTCGGCGGCCTCCGCCTTCCAGGCCTTGGCGAAGCCGGGGTCCAGACCCTCGTGCGAGTCGCTGCCGTCGACCTTGCGCAGAGCGGGCAGATAGCGGGCCAGGCCGTTGTCCGGGTGGTCCTTCGTGTACCGCTCGACGAGCGTGAGCAGGTCGTGCGTACCGGTGCAGAAGCCGATGATCCCGGCGGTGTAGCCGTTCCCGTCGCCTATGTCCTCGACGTAGCCGTACTGGCCGCGCCAGTTCAGCGTCGAGTTCTCCGCGCTCGCCACGAGCTGCTGCGCCAGCTCCTTCTTGGCGGGCGCGGCCAGGCCGGGCGGCAGGCTCGCGATCAGCTTGGCGTCGGCCTTGCGCTCGGCCGCGGTCTTGTCCTCGTCGTACGGCTGCTGGGTGCCGGGCGCCTTTCCGCCGGCTCCGGCATCGGCGCTGTCCGAGTCGCCGCCCAGGAAGTAGACGGCGACCGTGGCGACCGGGGCGACGGCGAGAAGGAGGAGACCAGCACGTTTCATTCGGCCAAGATTACGTGCGCTTTCGCGGTAGCGCGTCTTCCGGATCCCGGTCTATTGACTAATAGTCAATGGCGCATCAGTCTCAGGAGCCGTACCCGGTCCTGGGAGGCCTGATGAGCGCCGAAGCGCTGGAGCAGCTGGGCAAGGAGCTGCGGGACGAACCACCGGAATCCTTCGGGCAGTTGGCGCCCGAGCAGCTCGCTCTGCTGGCCGACGCGCTGAAGCGGGAACGGGAGAGCCGGGCGGCCGGCCTGAACGAGGCCGCCGAGGAGGCGCTGAAACTGGTGCCGGCGCTGGCGCGGGGTCCCGTACGCCGGATTCTGTTCCGATAGTTCCGACAGGAGGGGAGCAGGCCATGGACAAGCTGCGGAGCAGGGCGGAGACCCTGAAGATCGCGCGTCTGCTGGATGCGGAGCCGGACGGGCTCGCCTTCCTGCGGACGCTGCCCGTCGAGGACGTACGCCGCTTCCGCGAGCAGTGCCTCGCGGCGCTCTTCGACCGTACGCCCGACATGCTGGACCGGATCGCGTCCGCGACGAAGCTGGTGCCGGCCGGGGTCGCGGCCGCGATCTCGCAGAAGGCGCTGGGCCCGCGGCTCGCCGCCGGGGTCGCCGGGCGGCTGGAACCGACGCGGGCCGCCGACATCATCGAGAAGCTGCCGGTGGCGTTCACCGCGGAGTCGTGCGGGCATCTCGACCCGCGCAGGATCAAGGGCATCGTCGACCGGCTCGACGAGGGCCTGGTGGTGCGGATCGCGGTGGCGCTCGCCGAGCGGGGCGACCACCTGACGATGGGGCGGTTCGTCGGCCATCTGCGGGACTCCGCGCTGCGGCGGATTCTGCCGCAGGTGGACGACGCGGCGGTGCTGCGGACGGGCTTCCTGATCGATGTGCCGGAGCGGCTCGGCGGGATCATCGAGCTGATGGGCGCGGAACGGCTCGCGTCGGTCATCGCCTCGGCGTCGGGGGAGGGGCTGTGGCCGGAGGCGCTTGCCGTGGCCGGGATGGTGACGGGGGAGCAGCGGGGCCGTATCGCCTCGCTCGCCGCGGGGCGGCCGCAGCCGGAGCTCGACTCCCTGGTCGCGACGGTGGCCGAGCAGGACCTGTGGGAGTCACTCCTTCCGCTGGTGGCGCTGCTGGGGGAGGAGGAGCGGCGGGCGGTCGCGGTGCTGCCGTCGCTGCGGGATGCGGGGGTCCTTGCCGACGTCGTCCGGGCGGTGGTGGCCACCGGTCTGTGGGCGGAATTCCTGCCGCTGGTCGGTCTGCTGCCGGACGAGTCCCGGAAGCTGGTCGCGGACGCCGCCGGGGCGTTGCCCGCGACCGACCTGGACGCGCTTGCCCTGGAGGTCGACAAGCAGGATCTGTGGGAACTGGTCATGCCTCTGGTCGAGTTGATGGACGACGAGGCCAAGACACGAATCTTTGAGCTGCCGGCGTTTCAGGAGCAGGGCGGCTGACGGGGGGGGCTCGGGCGGTTCTTTCCCCAACCCCGCCCCTTCCCGAAACTTTCCGGCTGCGCCGGCCGCGAGGTGGCCGTAGATCACCGGCTCCGCCGAGTTCGTCCTCAAACTCCCCCAAGCTCTTAAAGAGCAGGGGGGACCCCCTCGACGGGCTGAAAGAGCTGCGCACCCACCGCACCGAGAAACCCGTGGAACACCCCCGGATACAGCCGGACTTCGGCGCGGACGCCCGCCGCCCGCGAGGCGCCGCGCGTACGCGATCCCCTCGTCCCGCAGCGGATCGCAGTCCGCGAGGACGAAGAGCGCAGGGGGCAGCCCGGCGAGATCGGTCGCCAGACCGGGCGAGGCCGCTACCCGGTCGCCGCCCGGTCCGACGTACTGCTCCCAGTGCCACCGCATGTGCGCGGTGGTGTGGAAGAAGCCCGCCGCGTACGCGGACGCGGACACCGAATCGCTCTCGAAGCGATGGTCGAGGACGGGGTGGAGGAGAATCTGCGCGGCGACGGCGGGCCCCGCCCCGTCGCGGGCCCGCAGCGCGCAGGACGCCGCCAGGTTGCCCCCGCTGGAATCCCCGGCGACGACGATCCGCGCCGGATCGCAGCCCAGCTCACCGGTGTGGACGGCGGCCCACCCCAGTACCGCGTACGCGTCGTCGGCGGCGGCCGGGAAGCGGTGCTCGGGCGCCCGCCGGTAGTCGGCGGAGACCACCACCGCCCCGGTCCTGACGGCGAGTTGACGGCACAGCCCGTCATGGGGTCCAGATTGCAGAGCACCCAGCCGCCGCCGTGGAAGAAGACGATGAGTGGCCGGTCCCGGCCGCCGTCCCCATCCCCGTCGTCGTAGATCCGCACAGAAACGGGAGTGGCCCGCTCTGTCACCGAGCGGACCGGCGGCACGGGCCGCAGGCCGAGCCCCGCCCGTGCGGCCGCCCGCAGGGCAGCCGCGTCCAGCGGTCCGTCGGCCGGTTCGGGGAACCCGGACGACATCGCGTCGCAGAGCCCGCGGGCGATCGGGGTCAGCGGGTCCGGTGCCCCCGGTGCCGCCGGGCCGTCCGGCGGAAGCGCAGCTGAACTCATCCCGCCGTCGACCCCCCGTCCACGGTGAACTCCGCCCCGGTGACGTACGACGACGCGTCCGATGCGAGAAAGAGCACCAGCTCCCCGACCTCCTGCGGCCGCCCCATCCGCCCCAGCGGCAGATGCGACCAGTCCTTTCCTGCACCGGAGACGGAAGAGATCATCGGGGTGTCGATCGCCCCGGGGTGCACGGAGTTGACCCGGACCCGGTACTTCGCCAGGTCGAGCGCGGAGGACCGGGTCAGACCCCGCAGCCCGAACTTCGTCGACCCGTACGCGGCGTGCCCCGGTATCCCGACAAGGCCCGCCGTCGATGAGACGTTCACGATCGAGCCGCCGCCCGCCTCCTTCAGCGCGGGCAGCACCGCCTGGATACCCAGGAAGGGGCCGAGCAGATTGACCCGGATCAGCGTCTCGAAGTTGTCGTACGTCTCGTTCTCCACGGACGCCGTGCGCCACAGCGCGGCGTTGTTGACCAGGGCGTCAAGCCGGCCGAACGCGTCGAGGGAGCACGCCACGGCCGCCGCCCAGCTCTCCGCGTCGGTGACGTCATGACGTACGAAAAGACCTTGTTCCCCAAGGGACTTGGCGACCTCCCTGCCCTCCTCCTCGCGTACGTCCGTGACCACGACCCGCGCCCCGGCCTCGGCGAAGAGCCGGGCCTCCGCGGCGCCCTGGCCGCGTCCCGCGCCGGTGATCAGTACCGTCTTGCCGTCCATCGGGATCACGTCACGCCTCCTGCGGGACGGGCCGGGATGTTCGCCTCGTGCAGCTTGGCGACCAGCTCTTCGCGGTCCTTGGCAAGGGCCGCCACGTGGTCAGCCGCCTCCTCGGTCTCGGCGTACGAGGTCGGGGCGGGGCCGTTGCCGTACCAGTGCGCGATCGACTCCGCGAAGAAGCGCCGGCCGCGGGTGCCCAGGCGCAGGGCCAGGTCGGGGTCGTCCAGGACGATCGTCGGGCAGAGCGCGGAGAGGTGGTTGTTGACCTCGCCACCCAGGTCAGAAAGATCTCGGAGGCGCTCATGTGCACGTACTGGGTGAGGGAGTGATGCTCGACCGCCCAGACGCGGTCGAAGCCCATCTCCTCGGCGTAGACGGCCTGTTCGACGCAGTCGCGCAGCACCTGACGCTCGCGCTCGGGGGTCGGGTCGGCCAGCTGGGCCTCGAAGATCATGGAGAACTTCATGGGTCTCCTCCGTGGTCGGTCACTTCAGCTATTTCTAATAGAAATACTTCCAGCAGGCATACATGGGCTCGGGAAGAGGATCCGTAGACTGCGGGCGTGGCGGAGGAGAAGAGCAAGGCGAAAGAGGGCACGCCGGACGGCGGGGCGGAGTTGCCCGCGCTGCCCGCGACCAGCTGGGCGGTGCTCGGACTGCTCTCCTTCGGCGAGGAGTTGTCCGGCTACGACCTCAAGAAGTGGTCGGACTGGTCGCTGCGCTTCTTCTACTGGAGTCCGTCCTTCAGCCAGATCTACAGCGAGCTGAAGCGTCTTGAGAAGGCCGGGTTCGCGACGTCGCGCATGATCGCGCAGGAGACCGGGAGCCGCGACAAGCGGGTCTACCGGATCACCGGCGAGGGGATGGACGCCGTACGCAGGTGGGCACGCGAGGCTCCCGTCGATCCACCCGTGCTCAAGCACGGGCCGATGCTGCGGATCTGGCTCGGGCATCTCCTCGAGCCGGAGCAGATGCGCGAAGTCCTCGCCCGGCACCGGGAGTTCGCCGAGACGATGCGGCAGCGCGCCGAGGTGGACATCGAGGGTGCGCGGACCGAAGCGGCGTGGGCGTATCCCACGCTCACCCTCAAGTGGGCCGAGCGTTACTACCGCTCCGAGCGCGACCTCGTCGACGGCATGCTCGCGGACATCGAGGAGCTGGAGAACGGTACGCGTCCGTAGGCGCGCCGGAAGTACACCAGCGGAGTCCAGGACGTCCGCCAGGTCGCACTCGTTCGTGGACGCCATGTACGCCGCCGACAAGGACGGCACCCCCATCGCGGGCCTGTACGCATCGGGCAACTGCTCGGCCGCCGTCATGGGCGAGACGTATCCCGGACCGGGCGCGACGATCGGCCCGGCCATGACGTTCAGCTGGGCGGCGGTCAACGACATCGCGGGCACCGCGGGCTGACCGGACCCCCGCCGCCGCACTCCCGTACCCTCGGCCCCCAGAACGGGCCTGCCCACTCCTGGGGGCCGACGGACGGGTGAGCGGAGCGGCACATGGGACCTGCGATCAGTCTGCGCAAGGTGGAAGAGGCGGCACCCGCCCTGGTCAGCCTCTACAAGAGCGCCGGAATCAGCCTCCACAAGCACGGACTTGAGGGCGAGCGTGCGGCCGTCTACCTCGTCATCGACTACTCCGGCTCCATGAAGCCGTACTACAAGGACGGCACCGTCCAGGCACTCGCCGACCGCGTCCTCGGCCTGTCCGCGCACCTCGACGACGACGGCGTCGTGCCCACGGTCTTCTTCTCCACGGACGTCGACGCCGTCACGGAGATCGCCCTCGAACGCCACCACGGCCGGGTCGAAGAGATCGTCGCCGGGCTCGGTCACATGGGCAAGACCAGCTACCACCTGGCGATGGACGCCGTGATCGACCACTACGTGGACAGCGGCTCCACGGCGCCCGCCCTGGTCGTCTTCCAGACCGACGGCGGCCCCATCAACAAGCTCGCCGCCGAGCGGTACCTGTGCAAGGCGTCGAAGCTGCCGCTGTTCTGGCAGTTCATCGGCTTCGGTGACGCGAAGAGCAAGCAGTTCGACTACCTCCGCAAGCTCGACGAACTCGCCGTCCCCGCCAAGCGCACCGTCGACAACGCGGGCTTCTTCCACGCGGGCCACGATCCCCGCGCCGTCCCGGACGACCGCCTCTACGACCAGCTGGTGGGGGAGTTCCCGGCGTGGCTCGCGGCGGCGCGGACGCAGGGGATCGTGACCGCCTGACCCCTGCTCCGCGCGCGCCCGGAGCGCCTAGTCGACCATCCGCTCCCGCAGCGCGAGTATCGTCCGCGCGTCGAGCCCAAGTCCCTTGCGCAGATAGCCGTCGAGGCTCCCGTACTGCTTCTTCACCTCGTCGAGCGAGGCCTCCAGATATCCGGTGCGGACCTCCTGGAGCGGGATCAGCAGATCGGGATTCTGCATCATCCCGCTCTGCTTGAGGCTCTCGCGCACCTTCGCGTCGTACGCGGCCCGATAGGTGTTGGACGCCAGATAGTCGCCCACGGCGGTGCGCTCGGGGACGCCGATGGCGCGAAGGAGCAGATAACTCGTCCAGCCGGTACGGTCCTTGCCCGACGTGCAGTGGTAGAGCAGCGGCGCCGCGTCGCCGCCCCGCGCGATGTCGCGCAGTGTCGCCGCGAACTGCGCGCGGTTGGTGCCGTCGGTGACGAAGGTGCGGTAGACGTCGCGCATGAAGGCGTCCGCCTTGCCGTTGCCGAGCATCTCCTCCTGTTTGACGGGGTCCTTGGAGCCGATCACGGTCATCAGCATGGTGAAGAGACCGTTGTCGTTCACCGCACGGGAGGTCGCGCTGAGCCCGGCGGGCAGCCGGTCGGCGCCGTCGTATTTGACCTCGGCCGGCACCCGGAAGTCGACGACCTTCTTCAGGCCGAGCTTGGCGAGGGTGCCGACGTCGGCGTCGGTCAGCTTGGCCAGGGCGTCGGCACGGAAGACCCGGCCATAGCGCACCCGGTCCCCGTCGTAGGTCCGGTAGCCGCCCAAGTCTCTTGCGTTGACGGCTCCTTGGAGCGGGATCTGGCGTACGCCGTCGGATGCGGGGCGGGGGTGGTGCGGGGCGTGCCGGGCGGTGTCGCGCCCGGGGGCCGTGGGCTCGGCGTGAGCCGTCCAGGCGGGCAGGGTGCCCAGGGCGATCGCGGAGATCGCGACGCCGACTGCTGTGCGCGTGCGGGCGATGTGCATGTGGGGCCGCCTTCCATTCGGTAGCGGTCGCTCATGGCCACTCGTCGTTCAACCAACCAAGCGATTGTTTGGCCGAAGGTAACGGGGCGTCCGTGCAGGGGGAAGGCGTGTGCGGCGACTATCTGACGGGTCGTTGCTCTCGCGGGTGACAGGTGTCACCGCGATGTAAAGAGTGCCCCCGTATGGGCCCTTCGGTGTCCGCTACTCGGCGAGCCGTGCGGTCGCCCGGCGCTGGCGCTCGGTCGCCCCTTGGAGGAAGCGGATCACGGTCTCCAGTTCATCGACCGTGAACTCCTCGCAGAGTTCGTCCACTTCGCGCTTCCAGTCCTCGAAGATGCCGGCCAGGTCGGCGAGCTTCTCGCGGCGGATCTCGATGAGCACCCGCCGCTTGTCGGTGGGGTGCTTGACCCTGCGGACGAAGCCCTTGCCTTCCAGGCGGTCCACGAGGCCGGTCACCGAGGCCGGGGCGAGCGTGGTCCGCTCGGCAAGCTCCTTCGCGGTGAGCGGGCCGCCGCGCTCAAGCAGGTCGAGGGTCTTGTTCTCGGTGGCGCTGAGGCCCTGCCGGGCGGCGACGGCGGAGTGGAACATCACCGTCACCGCGCTGTTCTCGCGCCCGGCGGCGGTCAGACGCTCCAGGACGTGGGCGCGCCCGTCCCGACGCCTGGTCTTCGCGTCCTCGCTGCTGCTGCCGGTGTCGTCGATGCCGTCGATGCCGCTCATGGGGTGACCGTAGCAAATATTTAGTTCGGGCGAACGAAAGACTTGCGATCGCCTTCCGGCCCGTGCAAGTCTTTCGTTAGGCCGAACGAAATAAATCCGCGGCCCACCTCTGGAGCCCCTGGAGCCGACATGACAGCGACCCTCACCACCGATGCGCCCGCCCTGGGCGCGACACCCCACCCCCGACGCTGGGCGGCCGCCGCCGTGATGATGGTCGCCGCGCTGATGGACCTGCTCGACGTGACGATCGTCAACGTCGCGATCCCGTCCATGGGCCGCGACCTCGGCGCCTCCGAGAGCGCCCTGCAGTGGATCGTCTCCGCGTACCTCCTCGGTTTCGCCGCGACGCTGATCGTCGCCGGACACCTGGGCGACCGCTACGGCCGCAAGGTCCTCTTCCTGGCCGGCACGGCGGGCTTCGGCCTCGCGAGCCTGGGCTGCGGGATCGCCCAGTCGCCCGGCCAGCTGGTCGCCGCGCGTGCCGTGCAGGGCGTCATGGCCGCCCTGCTCATGCCGCAGGTGCTCGGCTCGCTGCGGACGCTCTTCCAGGGCAAGGAGCGGGGCGCCGCCTTCGGGATGTACGGCGCCGTGGCGGGGTTCGCCTCCGCCATCGGCCTGCTCCTCGGCGGCGTACTGACCGA
Source organism: Streptomyces sp. NBC_01381 (assembly GCF_026340305.1). Taxonomy (NCBI): domain Bacteria; kingdom Bacillati; phylum Actinomycetota; class Actinomycetes; order Kitasatosporales; family Streptomycetaceae; genus Streptomyces; species Streptomyces sp. NBC_01381. The sequence continues at coordinate 3,118,943 of NZ_JAPEPI010000001.1, forward strand.
CGCCGATCTCTTCGGCCTCGGCTGGCGCTCGGTGTTCCTGGTGAACCTGCCCGTGGCGGCCGCGACGTTCGTGGCCGGGTTCTTCCTCGTGCCGGCCACGCGCGAGCGGTCCGCGGGACGCCCCGACGTCATCGGCAGCCTCGTCCTCGCCGCGGCGCTCGTCGCCGTCGTGCTGCCGCTGGTGCAGGGCCGGGCCAACGGCTGGCCGCTGTGGGGCTGGATCTGCATCGCGGCGGGCGTGCTCACCCTCATCGGCCTCGCGGTGGTCGAAGGCAGGCGCCGCTCGCACACGACCGTCCCGCTGCTGCCCTCCCGCGCCTTCCGGCTGCCCGCCTTCTCCGTCGGCGTCGTCGTACAACTGCTCTTCGCCCTCGGCATGCAGGGCTTCTTCCTGGTCTTCGCGATCTGGCTGCAGGGCAGCGAGGGCTACACCCCCGATGCAGGCGGGCGTCGTGACCGTCGCCTTCTCCGTCGGCGGCTTCCTGACCGCGCCGGTCGCGGACCGGCTCGCGGCACGGTTCGGGCGGCTGGTCCTGGTCGCGGGGTCGCTCCTGATGGCGGGCGGCTTCGCCTGGGTCTGGTCGGCGGTCGCCGCGTCGAGCGAGCGGCACACCGGGGCGTGGCCGCTGGTGCCGGGTCTTGTGGTGGCCGGTGCCGGGCTCGGATTCCTCGTCGTACCGCTGGTGAACGTGGTCCTTTCCGCGGTGCCCGCCGACATCGCGGGCGGGGCGTCCGGGATCTTCTCCACGGCCCAGCAGTTCGGCGGCGCCCTGGGTGCGGCACTGATCGGCACGGTGTTCTTCGACCACGCCTCGTCGGGCCTGACCGAAGCACTCGGTACGGCGATGCCCTGGGTGGCCGCGGGCTTCGCGCTCTGCGCGGTGCTGTGCCTGGCCCTGCCCAAGCGAGCGGTGGCACCGGCGGAGTGAGGTGAGTGGCGCAGGTCACGCGGGCGGCCCGGAACAGGGGCCGCCCGCGGACGTGTTACCGTTATGTGTTGCAGTTTTGGTACCCATGAACAGGATGTGCGCCTGACGGGAATGCTCCGAAGGCGCATTGTTTGTTTTACCGGTCTTTCCGGGATGGGGGTCATTGCAGCGCTGGGATATCCGCAAAACCGCGGGGATCCGTACTCTGCCCCTGTCTTTAGGAGATTGACATGGCAACTGGCACCGTGAAGTGGTTCAACTCGGAAAAGGGCTTCGGCTTCATCGAGCAGGACGGCGGCGGCCCCGACGTCTTCGCCCACTACTCGAACATCGCGTCCTCGGGCTTCCGTGAGCTCGTCGAGGGTCAGAAGGTTTCCTTCGAGGTCACGCAGGGCCAGAAGGGCCTGCAGGCGGAGAACATCGTTCCCGCCTGATCTTCGTAGCACGCGAACCTCTTAGCCGGGGCCCGCACCCGAAAGGTGCGGGCCCCGGCTTGTGCTGTCACCAGGTCCAGGAAGGCATTTCCGTATGAATCGCTCCGACCGCCCGGCGCGTCCTGCCCGCAGGCGCTCCACGAACGCACGCGGAAAGGCCCCGGTGGCCGGCGGCGGCCAGACAAAGGGCGCCGCGAAGAAGTCAGGCCGCCCCAAGGCGAGGCCCGTACAGGGCGAATTCGCGCTGCCCGAGAGCATCACCCCCGCGCTGCCCGCGGTCGAGCAGTTCGCCGACCTGGACATGCCGGAGGCGCTGCTCAAGACGCTGGCCGCGCAGGGCGTGACCGAGCCGTTCCCGATCCAGGCCGCCACGCTCCCCAACTCCCTCGCGGGACGCGACATCCTCGGCCGCGGCCGCACCGGCTCGGGCAAGACCCTCGCCTTCGGCCTCGCGCTGCTCGCCCGCACCGCCGGCCGGCGCGCCGAGCCGCGCTCGCCGCTCGCCCTGGTCCTGGTGCCGACGCGTGAGCTCGCCCAGCAGGTGACGGACGCGCTGACGCCGTACGCGACATCGGTGAACCTGCGCATGTCGACGGTGGTCGGCGGCCTCTCCATCACCAAGCAGGCGGGCACGCTCCGCCGCGGCGCCGAGATCATGGTGGCGACCCCCGGCCGTCTCAAGGACCTCATCGAGCGCGGCGACGCCGACCTCTCGCAGGTCCGTACGACCGTCCTCGACGAGGCCGACCAGATGGCCGACATGGGCTTCATGCCGCAGGTCACCGCGCTCCTGAAGCAGGTCGAGCAGGGCGGCCAGACGATGCTGTTCTCCGCGACGCTCGACAAGAACATCGACCGTCTGGTCCGGATGTTCCTGACGGACCCGGTCGTGCACTCGGTCGACCCGTCCGCGGGCGCGGTGACGACGATGGAGCACCACGTTCTGTACGTCGCCGACGAGACCGACAAGAAGGCGGTCGCGCTCCGTATCGCCGCCCGCGAAGGCCGCGTCATCCTCTTCCTGGACACCAAGCGTGCCGTCGACCGCTTCACCAAGCGGCTGCTCGCCAACGGGGTGCGAGCCTCCGGGCTGCACGGCGGCCGCTCGCAGCCGCAGCGCAACCGGACGCTCGACCAGTTCAAGACCGGACAGGTCACCGCGCTGGTCGCGACGAACGTGGCGGCGCGCGGCATTCACGTCGACGACCTCGACCTGGTCGTGAACGTGGACCCGCCCACCGACCACAAGGACTACCTCCACCGGGGTGGGCGTACCGCCCGCGCGGGTGAGTCCGGCAGTGTCGTCACGCTCGTACTCCCCGACGAGAAGCGGGACATGACGCGGCTCATGTCCGACGCGGACATCCGCCCGAACATGACGCGGGTGTCGTCGTCGGACGAGGAGCTCGCGCGGATCACGGGTGCGAGGGAGCCCTCCGGGGTGCCGGTGGTCATCGAGGTCCCGCAGCAGCAGGCTGCTCCGCAGCGGGGGCGGCGTCGGCCTGCCGGCGGCGGCCAGGGTGGCGGCCAGCGCCGCGCTCGCTCGGGCGGCTCCCAGTCGCCCCGGGGCGAGGGCGGCCAGGGCCAGCCCCGGTCCACCGGCGGTGGTTCCGCCGCGGGGGGCGGCGGCCGACGCGGCGGCGGCCGGGGCGGCCCCTCGCGCCGCAGCGCGGCGTAGGGCTCCGCCCGGGGTTGCGAAGCTTCTGCACCCGCAGCCCCGGGCCACCGAACAAGCCTCTCCCGCCCACCCGCCCGATTACCCCGCAGCGACGGGGCGTCTGGCTGCCGTAGGGGTGGGTGGGGGAGGTGGCGGAACCACACCACTCACCCGCACTGCGCGACGTACGCAAGGGACCGGACCACGGCCCCACCCACCGTTGGCGCGCAACGCTCGCGAGGGGACGTGGCGGTATGTCCGCACGGAGCACGGTAAGCATGTCTCGCGAGCCGAAGCAGCAAGACGCTCGGACCGAGATGGCGAGTACGGACATACCGGCGCGGCCCCGCCCCACGACCGAAGCGAGACGCCGGCCGCCGCGCCGGCAAGACGGACGGCACCGCACCAACCGCCGCGCCCCCAGGACGAACAGCACCGAGACCGAGGCCCGAAGGAGTGCGTGATGGGTCGCAGCCAGCGTGAGCACGGGACCGAGCCGAACCTCCAGACCCGGCCTCAGCTCCCCGTGGTCGACGACCTCCGTGCCGACTGCGGCAGCTGTTTCGGGCTCTGCTGTGTGGCCCTCACCTTTGCCAAGTCCTCGGACTTTCCCGTCAACAAGGCCGCCGGTACCCCCTGCACCAACCTCCAGCAGGACTTCCGCTGCGGCATCCATCAGGATCTCCGTCAGCGGGGCTACTCCGGCTGCACCGTCTACGACTGCTTCGGTGCGGGCCAGAAGGTCTCCCAGGGCACGTTCGACGGCGTCGACTGGCAGCAGGGCGGCAAGGGTGCCGCCCGCGAGATGTTCGACGTGTTCCCCGTGATGCGCCAACTCCACGAACTGCTCTGGTACTTGACCGAGGCGGCCCAGCTACCCCAGGCCCGTCCCATCAGGACGGACATCGAGCGCGCGCTCGCGGAGACCGAGCGCCTCACCCAGGGCACCCCCGCCGAAGTCGCCGCGACGGACGTCGCCGCGCACCGCGAGGGCGTCGGCGCCCTTCTCCTGCGCGTCAGTGAACTCGCGCGCGCGGACATCCGCCGGAAGAAGAAGGACCGCAGGGGAGCCGACCTGTTCGGCGCCAAGCTGAAGGGCGCCGACCTGCGCGGTGTCAGCCTCCGCGGCGCCTACCTCATCGCGGCGGACCTCCGCGGCGCGGACCTCAGGCAAGCCGACCTCATCGGCGCGGACTTCAGGGACGCCGACCTGCGCGGAGCGGACCTCACCGGCAGCATCTTCCTGACCCAGTCGCAGGTGAACGCGGCGAAGGGCGACGCGGCCACCAAGCTGCCGCCGGCGTTGAACCGGCCCTCGCACTGGGACGGGAAGTAGCGGGCGCGGTCCCTACGCGTCGCACTCCACCACCGTCCGGCACAACCCGCACCGCGCCCGGATCCGCCTCCCCGCAGGCACCCGGATCCGCTGCCGGCACGTGGGACACGGGAACGAGACCCGCAGCACGCCGCCGCCGCTCCCGCCCCCGTCACGGGAGAACGCGTACGAGCCGCCGCGGGGCGCACCGCCCGCCGAGCCATGATCCTGCGCGTACCGCCGGTCCTTCGCGTACCGCCGCCGCCCCGCCCACCCCGCGGCCGTCAGCGGCGGCTCCTGCTCGTCGCGCCGCGCCTGGGCAAGGCCCTTCGTGTACGCCGTGTACGCCTGCGCGCTGGTGAACCACGTCTCCGGCGCCTCACCGAAGGCGATGGCCCGCTTGGCGAGGACGTACCCGAACTCCTCAGGAGTGAGATAGCCGAGCTTCTGCGACGAGGCCCCGTCCTCGCGGTAGGCGTCGAGGAGCAGCCAGCCCGCGCCCAGGTAGGTCGTGGCGGTGTCGGTGAGGATCTCGTTGTCGCGGGTGCCGGGGAACTCCAGGTCGAGCCGGTGCAGATAGACGTGCATGACCTCGTGGGCGAGTGCCGCGCCGATGTCCCGGCGGTGGGTACGGAACCGGTCGTTGAGCTCGATGAAGTACTCGGGTCCCGCGGCGAGTTCGACGTACGCCGCGTGCTCCATCTCGCGGAAGCTGACGATCATGCGGGCGTCGGGGAGGCGCAGATGCCGCACCATTTCGCGGGCGACCCGCTGCACGCCCAGATACAGATCGTCGTCGTCGCAGAAGGCGACATCGGCGGGGGAGACGCTGGTCTCGAAGGTGTGGACGGTGTCGTACGAAAGGCGCTTGTACAGCGCGGTGATCGCGGAACGCACCGTCTCCAGGTGGGGATAGCCGTGCTGCACCGGCCCGCCGTCCGCCACGTGCGCACCCCCTGAAGACGGTTTGACCGACTGGTCCTGTCGCGTATCAGTTCGCCTCGACTTCGCCTCAACTCGACTCCACTGTAAGGCGGATCCCCTCCCCCGGAACCAGCCCACGCGGAGCCCTGTGGCTGAAAACCGCCCCTTGCTCTATGCGGACACCGATCTCCATAATCCGCAACAACGCTTTGGCGGGCTCATGCCATCCACGCGCACCCTGTGGGGACGGCAAGGGCCCGTCATGCGTGCAACCCCCCACGAACCCCCCACGAAGGGAAGCCCGTTGAACACCAAGCTGCGTGGAGTGACAAGAGCCGCCACCCTCGGTGCCATCGCCCTTGCGACCGCCGTAAGCCTCCAGCCCGCCGCCCAGGCGGCCCCGCACCCCGGCCCCAACCCGGGTGAGCGTGTAGTCGGCGGAACCCCCGCCGAGCAGGGTGAATTCCCGTTCATGGTCCGTCTGTCGATGGGCTGTGGCGGCGCGCTGTACGCCCAGGACATCGTGCTGACCGCCGCCCACTGTGTGGACGGCTCCGGCGACAACACCAGCATCACCGCCACCGGTGGCGTCGTGGACCTCGAGAGCCCCGACGCGATCAACGTGAAGTCCACCAAGGTCCTGCAGGCGCCCGGCTACAACGGCAAGGGCAAGGACTGGGCGCTCATCAAGCTCGAGAAGCCGATCGACCAGCCCACCCTGAAGATCGCCAAGGACGACAAGCTCAACAACGGCGACTTCGACATCGCCGGCTGGGGCGCCGACAAGGAGGGCGGCGAGCAGCAGCGTTACCTGCTCAAGGCCAAGGTGCCGTTCGTCAGCGACGACGACTGCAAGGCCGCGTACGGCGACCAGCTCACGCCCGGCGAGGAGCTCTGCGCCGGCCTCCCCGAGGGCGGCACGGACACCTGCCAGGGTGACTCGGGCGGCCCCATGTTCCGCAAGGACGAGGCGGGCGAGTACATCCAGGTGGGCATCGTCAGCTGGGGCGAAGGCTGCGCGCGGCCCAAGTTCCCCGGTGTCTACACCGAGGTGTCGACCTTCGCCGCGGACATAGAGAAGGCGGCGTCGGAGCTCTGAGGCGCTAGCAGGGCGCAACGCACAACGCACCACACCATGCGCGGGGCCGGACCAGTCGGTGGTCCGGCCCCGCGTCGTGTGTCCCCCCGGCACGCCCCCGCGCACCGTTAGTCCAACACCTGTCCCCCCTTTGTCCATGGGCGCACAAGTCCCGTCCGGCGCAAGGTGATCGACACCGAGAACCGTCCCAGGAGGGGTGCCATGGTGTCGTCAGAAACGTCCGGGCCGAGCCGCAGAACCGTCGTCGCCACGGGAGCGCTGGCCGGTGTCGGCGTCGCCGTGGGCCTCGGCGGCACCGCGTTCGCCGGGCCCGCGGCGGGCGAGACCGTCATCCGCTCCAGCACGCTGGAGGTGCGCGTCGCCACCGACTTCCCGCGCATCGTGTCGTACAGGGACCGGGCCACGAACGCGGTCCTGTACGCCCAGTCGGACACCGTCACTACGCTCCTGATCGACGAGAAGGAGCACACTCCGAAGGTCACCCACACCGCCGGTGACGACCGTGTCGCGTACGTCCTCACGCTCACCGGCGGCACCACCGTCGCCGTCGAGATCGCCGTCGAGGGCCGGCAGGTGCACTGGCGGGTGACGGAGATCGCCGACACCGACGGGCTGCGCGTGGGCACCCTCCGCGTCCCCGGCCTCGCCCTGCTCTCCGTACGCAGCGACCAGGCGGGCGCCACGCTGCTCGCCGCCAAGGTCCAGCTGGACAAGGCCAAGAGCGGCGACACCGAGGTCAGGCCGGCGCCGGACGGCGCCGCGGAGGCGGCCACCGGATGCGCGTACGCGGTGGTCGCGCACGACAGGCTCGGCGGCGCGGTCGAGACCAACACCGTCTGGGACAAGCCCACCACCGAGGCCGGCACGACCTGGGAGAACGGCCGCCTCTGGCGGGAGACCGTCAAGCGGGACGGGTATGTGGAGGCCCGGCTCACGCCCGGCCAGTGGACGCACCGCGCGGCGACCGCGCCCGCCGGGGACACCGAGCCCCTTCCGTACGCCACCGTCGTCGTCACCGGCGACCGCAACGGCGACGGCAAGGTCGACTGGCAGGACGCCGCCATCGCCTTCCGCGACATCATGGTGAACCCGCTGGGCGCCGACGAGCAGCACCTGAGGGTCGTCCCGCACATCCCCTTCAACTTCGCATCGCAGGCGACGAACCCGTTCCTGATGACCCTGGACAACGTCAAACGGATCAGTCTCGCCACGGACGGCCTGCGGCAGTACACGCTGCTCAAGGGCTACCAGTCCGAGGGCCACGACTCGGCGCACCCCGACTACGCGGACAACTACAACACCCGCGCGGGCGGCCTGGACGACCTCAACACCCTGGTCCGCGAGGGCAAGAAGTGGAACAGCGACTTCAGCGTGCACGTCAACGCCACCGAGTCGTACCCCGTGGCGAACGCCTTCTCGGACACGCTCGTCGACAAGGCCAACGAGCAGTGGGACTGGCTCGACCAGAGCTACCGCATCGACCAGCGCCGCGACCTGGTCTCCGGCGACATCATCAAGCGCTTCGCCGATCTGCGCGCCCAGACCGACAAGGCCCTCAACACCCTCTACATCGACGTGTTCCGGGAGTCCGGCTGGACCTCCGACCGGCTCCAGCGGGCCTTCCGCGAGCAGGGCTGGATCGTCACGTCGGAGTGGGGCCACGGCTTCGAGCGCTCGTCGGTCTGGTCGCACTGGGCCACCGAGCCCGACTACGGCGGCGACACGTCGCGCGGCATCAACTCCCGCCTGATCCGCTTCATCCGCAACCACCAGAAGGACGTCTTCGCCGACAAGTGGCCCACGCTGCTCGGCATCGCCCGCATGGGCAACTTCGAGGGCTGGGTCGGCAAGACGGACTGGACGTACTTCTACGACCTGATCTGGACCGAATCACTGCCCGCCAAGTACCTCCAGGCGCACCCCATCAAGTCCTGGGGCGAGCACGAGATCACCTTCTTCGGAGAGGCCGGGACGACCGTCTCCGACACCGGCGGCACCCGGCGCATCACGACCGACGGCCGTGTCGTCTACGACGGGGGCAGCTATCTGCTCCCCTGGGAGCCGCGCAAGGCGACGGATCCCGCCAAGTTGTACCACTACAACCCCAAGGGCGGCAGCGGCAGTTGGCGGCTGCCGAAGGGCTGGGCGGGTCTGTCCAAGGTCGCCCTGTACCGGCTCACCGACCAGGGGCGGGTCTTCGTCGCGGACGTCCCGGTGCGCGGGGGCGGTGAGGTGACGCTCGACGCCGAGGCAAAGCAGCCCTACGTCCTCTACCGCTCGCGCGCCGAGGCCGTGCCCGACCCGGAGTGGGGGCAGGGGACGCCACTGCACGACCCGGGCTTCAACTCCGGTTCCCTGGACGGCTGGAAGGTGTCCGGACCCGCGTCCGTCGAGCTCAGCGACCTTGGCGACCACGAGCTGGTGATCGCATCGGGCGGCGCGGCGGCCGTCGCCCGGCGGCTGAGCCGGCTGAAGGCGGGGACGTACGTCGCGTCCGTGCAGGTGGAGGTGGGCGCGAAGGCGGGTGAGGAACGCAGGGCGAGCCTGGAGGTGCGCACGGCGGACGGGGTCTCGGCGGCGAACTGGACGCGGACGTCCACGGCGGGGAACTTCGTGGCCGCCGATCGCAAGCACGGGACGCGCTTCCAGCGCATGTTCACTTACTTCACCGTGCCCGATGGCGGTGGGGCGGCGGAGTTGACGCTGCGGGCCGAGGCGGGGAAGGCGCGCGTGCGGTTCGACAACGTACGGGTCGTCGCGAGCGGCCGTCCGGCGAAGCTGCCCCGCGGTGTCCTCGCCCACGAGGACTTCGAGCATGTCCCGCAGGGGTGGGGGCCGTTCGTGAAGGGCGACGCGGGCGATGTCACCGATCCGCGTACGCATATCGCGCAGCGGCACGCGCCGTACACGCAGCGGGGCTGGAACGGGAAGGCGATCGACGACGTCGTCGACGGCGCGAACTCCCTGAAGTCGCGGGGGGAGAACGCGGGTCTTGTGTACCGGACGGTGCCGCATACCGTCCGCTTCGCGGCGGGGCGGCGCTACCGGGTCTCTTTCCGGTACGAGAACGAGAAGGCGGGGCAGTACGTGTGGGTGACGGGGGTGGACGCGCCGGGCCCGCGTGAGACGGACCGGAAGGAACTTCCGGTGGCCACGGAGCCGACGACCCTCACGTACGAGTTCACGGCTCCCGCCAAGGGGGAGGCGTGGGTGGGCCTTCGCAAGACGGGGGACGACAGCAAGGCGGAGTTCGTCCTGGACGGCTTCGAGGTGCGGGAGGTGTAGGGCAGGGGGGGGAGGGTCCGGGGTGCTGCCCCGGACCCCGCTCAAGACCGCCGCTTCGCGGCGGATCTGCCTCAGCCCAGCTCCACCTCGCCCCCCGCCCTCTCCAGCTCCAGCACCCACACCTCATTGGCCCCCTCCCGCAGCACCGGCCCGGGGACGTACAGCGAGGCCTGTGGGCCCACTGTCCAGTACCGGCCCAAGTTGAAGCCGTTCAGCCATACGAACCCCCTTGTCCAGCCCGGGAGTTCGAGGGAGGCGTCCCCGGGGGAGCGGAGGTCAAGGGTGCCCCGGTACAGGCCGGGGCGCCCGGCCCCCGCTGCCCCCGTTGCCGGAACGCCCCGCACGGCCGACGCCACCTCGAACGCGTCAAGCCGCAACCCCTGCGCCCGCACCCCGTGCAGATACTGCCGCTCGTGCAGAATCCCCCCGGTGATCCCCTTCGTCTCGCCCGTCCGCGGCCCGTAGTTGACCCTCCCCAGAGACTCCACCCACAGCTCCACGCGCGCGTGCCCCGCAACAGGCTCGGGGAGCGTCGGGGCGTCCTCCGTGAGGACACCGGTCCGCGTCCCGTCCACGTACACGACGGCCAGGTCCCGAAGGCCCCGCACGCTCAGCGGCAGCGGCCGCCGGGGACCCGGCACGGTCAGCGCGTAGCCGACAAGGCCGCGGTCGATGTCGAGTTCTTCGAAGGTGGGCGGCACGGCGCGCTCCACGACGGGGCCGCCCAGTGACTCCATGACGGCGGACAGCGGGGACCACTCGCCGAGCTCCGTCGCGACCGGCGCAGCCAGCGCCGGCGGCTGGGGAGGGAGATCCGGCAGCGGGCCGTCCGCGTACGGCGCGAGGACCTCCCGGAAGGCCCAGAACTTGGCCGTGGGGCGGCCGAACTCGTCGATGGGCGCGTCGTAGTCGTAGGACGTGACGTCCGGTTCGAGGACGCCGTCGTGCAGCGCGCCCCCGCCCCGGTTCGCCCCCGCCCAGCCCGCGAAGTTCGTACCCCCGTGCGCCATGTAGAGGTTCACCGAGGCTCCGCACTCCAGGATTTCGCGCAGGGCGCGAGCCGCGTCCGCCGCGTCCCGTACGACGTGCTCCGCGCCCCAGTGGTCGAACCAGCCGCACCAGAACTCCATGCACATCAGCGGCCCCTTGGGGCGGTGCCTGCGCAGGGTCTCGAAGGCGGCCCGCGCCCCCGAGCCGAAGTTGGCCGTCGCCAGGACACCGGGGACCGAGCCGCCGGTGAGCATGTGGTCCTCGGGGCCGTCGGAGGTGAACAGGGGGACGGTCACGCCCGCCGCGTGGAGCAGGTCGGTGAGGTGGCGCAAGTAGAGGGCGTCCGAGCCGTAGCTGCCGTACTCGTTCTCCACCTGCACCATGATCACGGGGCCGCCCCGGTCGTGCTGGCGGGGCACGACCTCCTCCAGAAGGCGGTCGAACCAGCGGTCCACGTACTCCAGGTACTCCTCGTCGCGGGTACGCGCGCGTGCCCCCACGGCCCCGGTCACCCAGTGCGGAAGGCCGCCGTTCTCCCACTCGGCGCAGATGTACGGGCCCGGCCGGACGATCGCCCACAGGCCCGCCTCCGCGGCGGCGTCCAGGAAGCGGCCGAGTGCCTGGACGTCGTGGTACTCGCCGGGGTGCGGCTCGTGCAGGTTCCACGGGACGTACGTCTCCACGCAGTTGAGCCCCATCGCGCGCAGCATCGCGAGCCGATGCCCCCACTGTGCCTCGTGCACCCGGAAGTAGTGCAGCGCCCCGGAGAGCAGCCGTACGGGCCGCCCGTCCAGCTCGAAATCGTCCTCGCCCACCCTGAACTCGGCCATCACTTCCCTCTCGCTCACTTACTGCTCGCCACGATCACCTCTGGCGGGCGGCAGGGTCCATGGACAAAGATCTAGGCGGGTTGGACGCAGCGGACGCGGCAGACGCGGCGAGTGCGCCAGAGCGTGGACGAAAGGGGCATACGCGCATGTATCACACATGGATGCGGTATTTCACGCCGAGCCCGGCCCACCACAAACTCGGCCTGGCCTGCCTGGGCGTCGGCCTGCAGCACGGCCTGCTGCCGACCGTGGGCCCGCGCACCCTCGACCACCATGTCGCCGTCGTCGTGAGCGCGGGCGGCGGCTGGTTCCAGGGCGTCGACGGCCGGCGTACGACGGTGACGGCGCCGGCGCTGATCTGGCTCACCCCGGGGGTGCGCCACCACTACGGGCCCGACCCGGACAGCGGCTGGGACGAGTGCTTCGTCGATTTCACGGGCCCCGCGACGGCGACGTACACCGAACTCGGCTACATCGAGCCGACCCGCCCCGTGGTGCCGCTGTCCGACGCCGCCGGAGCGCGCGCCGCCGTCGGGCGCATCGCGCGCGCGGCACGGCGCGGCAATCCGCTCCTGGAGGTCGAGACGGGCGCCGCCGTCCATGAACTGCTCGTCGCCCTGCGCCGGGCCCGCGCCGACATCGCCCCCGACGGTGATCCGGTGCTTCAGGCGCTGGCCCGCGACGCCTTCCAGCCACTTTCCGTCGCCGAGCACGCGGCACGGCACGGCATGACCCCCGCGGAGCTGCGCACGGCCGTCCGCCGCGGGGCCGGCTGCAGCCCCAAGGACTACCTCCTCGGCATCCGCCTCGGCCGCGCCAAGGAGCTGCTCGCCGCCACGGAGCTGCCGGTCGCGGCCGTCGCACGCCGTGTCGGCTACGACGACCCGGCGTACTTCTCGCGGCTCTTCACGCGCCGTGTGGGCATGGCTCCGGTCCGCTTCCGTGAGCAGCAGGGACGCGCCGTCCCCGGCGGCTGGTCGCAGCAGATACCGGACCCTGACGACCCACCCATTTTGCGCTCTTCCGGCGTCGGCGGCGCAGGAGCGGCAACGTAGGCTCGTGAACCATGACCACCAGCCACAACACGACCGACGGATACGGATCCGGGGCGACGGACGAGGCCGTGCGCGCCGAACTGTCCCGTCTGCGCGACAGCATCGACAACATCGACGCGGCCGTCGTCCACATGCTCGCCGAGCGTTTCAAATGCACCCAGCAGGTCGGCCATCTCAAGGCCAACCACCAGCTTCCGCCCGCCGACCCGGCCCGTGAGGCCCGGCAGATCGAGCGCCTGCGCGAACTCGCGGAGAACGCGAAGCTGGATCCGGCGTTCGCCGAGAAGCTGCTGAATTTTATTATCGCCGAGGTCATTCGCCACCACGAGACCATCGCCAAGTCCTCGTAACGGCGGGGCGGCCGGCACCGATCTTCGGGTGGCCCGCACCGTTGTCGGCGGCATCGGGCAGCATGGACCCATGTCCGTACTGACGCGCGACGAAGCGCAGACCCGAGCCCAGCTCATCGACGTCCACCGGTACACGGTCGAGCTCGATCTGACCGTGGGGGACGAGACCTTCGACTCCCGCACGGTCATCCGCTTCAGCGCGCTCGCGGACGACGGGGCCACCGTGGACACCTTCGTCGAGCTCAAGCCCGCCGAGCTGCGCTCCGTCACCCTCGACGGGCGGCCCCTCGACCCGGCGGGCCTGGACGAGAACCGTCTGGCGCTGACCGGGCTCACCCGGGGCGAGCACGAACTGCGCGTCGACGCGGCCATGCGCTACTCCCGCACCGGCGAGGGCATGCACCGCTTCACCGACCCCACGGACGGCGAGACATACACGTACACACAGCTGTTCATGGAGGACGTGCAGCGCGTCTTCGCCGCCTTCGACCAGCCCGACCTGAAGTCCGTGTTCGAGCTGACCGTCACCGCCCCCGAGGGCTGGACGGTCCTCGCCAACGGCGTCACCGAGCATGTGGGCGGCGGCACCTGGCGGGCCGCGGCCACCCCGCTGATCTCCACGTATCTCGTCGCCGTCGCGGCAGGACCCTGGCACTCGGTGCGCACCGAGCACCGCGGGCTGCCCTTCGGCATCCACTGCCGCCGCTCGCTCGCGCCCTTCATGGACGCCGACGCCGACGAGCTCTTCGACATCACGCGCGCGTGCTACGACCGTTACCACGAGAAGTTCGAGGAGCCCTACCCCTTCGACTCCTACGACCAGGCGTTCGTCCCCGAGTTCAACGCGGGCGCGATGGAGAACCCCGGACTCGTCACCTTCCGCGACGAGTTCATCTACCGCTCCGCCGTCACCGACACCGAGCGGCAGACCCGCGCCATGGTCATCGCCCACGAGATGGCCCACATGTGGTTCGGCGACCTCGTCACCCTGCGCTGGTGGGACGACATCTGGCTCAACGAGTCCTTCGCCGAGTACATGGGCTTCCAGACCACCGCCGAGGCGACCCGCTTCACGGACACCTGGACCGACTTCGGGGTCACCCGCAAGGCCTGGGGGTACGACGCCGACCAGCGCCCCTCCACGCACCCCGTCGCGCCCGACCCGGACGCCGTCCCCGACACCGCGTCCGCGATGCTCAACTTCGACGGCATCTCGTACGCCAAGGGCGCATCCGCCCTGCGCCAGCTCGTCGCCTGGCTCGGCGAGAAGGACTTCCTGGCCGGCATCAACACCCACATCGCACGGCACAAGTTCGGCAACGCGACGCTCAAGGACTTCATCGACTCCCTGGCCCACAACACCGACCGTGACGTGCACGGCTGGGCCGACGCCTGGCTGCGCACCACCGGCGTCGACACGCTCACCTCGACGGTCGGGCACGACGCCCGCGAGTGGACCCTCACCGTCGACCGCGACGGCAGCCGCCCGCACCGCATCGCCGTCGGGGTGTACGACCGTGACCTCACCGACGGACGCGGCCTCGTGCTGCGCGAGCGGTACGAGACGGACGTCCCGCACTCCGGGTCCCAGCAGCCGCGCGACGGCGGGCGCCCCGTCCTGATCGTCCCCAACGACCAGGACCTCAGCTACGCCAAGATCCGCCTCGACGAGGTCTCCCAGGAGACGGCGCTGCGCGGCCTGTCCAGTGTTCCCGACGCCCTCACCCGCGCCGTCCTGTGGAACAGCCTGCGCGACCTGGTCCGCGACGGTGAACTCGCGGGCGCCGCCTATGTGCGGGCCGCCCGCGAGCATCTGCCCGAGGAGACCGACCTCGCCGTCGTCCAGGGCGTCCTCACCTTCGCCACCGCCCAGATCGCGGGCCGTTACCTCCCGGCGGAGGAGCGGTCCAGCGCGCTCACCACCCTCACCGAGCTCTGCCGCGACCTGATCCGGCGCACCGAGGACGGCTCGCACGCGGGGCTGCGGCTCACCGCCGTACGCGGCTTCATCGACGTGGCGACGCGGCCCGACCCGCTCCAGGAGTGGCTCGCCGAGGGCACCGTGCCCGGCGGCCCCGAACTCGACCCCGAGCTGCGCTGGCGCGCCCTGACCCGCCTCGCCGTCCTCGGCGCCGTCGACGAGTCCGCGATCGCCGCCGAGCTGGAGCGCGACCCCAGCGCCGCCGGGCAGGAAGGCGCGGCCCGGGCTCGCGCGGCGCTGCCGGACCCGGAGGCCAAGCGGCGGGCGTGGGAGGCGATGTTCACCACCGACGACCTCTCCAACTACCTCCTGACCGCCACCGCCCAGGGCTTCTGGCACCCCGAACAGGCCGATCTCGTACGGGAGTACGTCCCGCGCTACTTCGAGGACGCGGTCGCCGTCGCCGCCCGCCGCGGCCCCGCCATCGCCGACGTCGCGGGACGCTGGGCCTTCCCCGCCTCCGCGGTGGACCCCGAGACCCTCCGCCTGGGCGAGGCATGCCTGCGCGACGCCGCCCCGATCCCGGCCCTTCGCCGCAAGCTGGCCGACCAACTGGACGATCTGGCACGGGCGTTGAAGGTCCGGCAGGTCACGACGTCCTGAACGGGCCGCGGGGACTAGGTCCGCGGACCTACGCGGACTGGTCCCCGCCGCCGATCCGGCGTCCCGGTGCGTCCCCCTAGGGTCGAAATCCCAGTACAAGATCCCTAGGAGCCTCCGTGATCGTCGTCACCGGTGCCACCGGAAACGTGGGCCGCGCCCTCGTCACCCAGCTCACCGCCGGCGGGACCCCGGTCCGCGCCCTCACCCGTGACCCGGCGCGGGCCGGGCTCCCGCCGTCCGCCGACGTGGCGCGCTTCGACCCCGCCGCCGACCCCGCCGTGCTCGCCCCGCTGTTCGAGGGCGCGTCCTCGCTGTTCCTGCACCTGTCGGCCGTCGGCGAGCACGCCGAAGAGGTGCTCGCGGCGGCCCGCAAGGGCGGCGTAGAACACGTCGTCATGCTGTCGTCGGGCATCATCGAGGACGGCGCCGACACGTCCCACCCCATCTACGTCGCCCACGCGGACCTGGAGGATCAGGTCCGCGCGAGCGGCCTCGCCGGGACCTTCCTGCGGCCCAACGCCTTCGCCACCAACAGCTTCCAGTGGGCGCCGCAGATCCGCTCCGGCGACACCGTCCGCGGCCCCTTCGCCGGAGCCGTGACCGCGCCGATCCACGAGGCCGACATCGCCGCCGTCGCCGCCCGTGCCTTCGCCGACAACAGCCACCGGGGCGCCGTCCACCGCCTCACGGGACCCGCGGCGGTGACGACCGAGGAACAGATCGACAGCATCGGCCGTGCCGTCGGCCGCGACCTGCGCTTCGTCGAGGTACCGCCGGAGGAGGTGGGCCAGGACCTGTTCCCACACGTCCCACCGGAGATACTCCCGGCCCTCCTGACATCCTTCGCCGCGTCAGTCGGAGCCGAGGCGGAGGTGACCACGACGGTCGAGACGGTGACGGGTAGGGCGGCGCGAACGTTCGACGAGTGGGCACAGGACCACAAGTACGACTTCAGCTAGGCCGCCCGGGGGGGGGCGCCCCGAAGGGGCGCGGGGCTGTGACATTTGCGGCTCCGCCGCGTGGGCGCGAGCAACCACGAAGCACCCGCAGACGAATACCGCACACCCCGCGGAGCACCTAGCACCCCGTCCAGCCCCAACACCCTTTCTCCGCACGGCAGTACCACTTTCGGGTTCGTCTCGTCCGCTCTCCGGGCGTGCCGCGCCCACGGCGTACAGGCTGGTTGCCCCGCCCGCGCGCACCCGAAGGACGTCCCCATGAGCACTCCGCCGCCCCTCGCCGGAGGCGTCCAGGGTCCCGCCGCGCTGCGGCCGCTGCTCGCCGTCACCCTGGACGCCCTGCGCGACGGGGCGCTCGCACGCGGCGGTCCGATGCCGGCCGGCGGACCCACCGCCGTCGCCCTGCGGGTGCGCGAGGCCACCGGCGACGTGCTGCCCGCGCGCGGCGAAGGCGCCGAAGCGGCCCTGCGGGCCCTGGTGCAGGCCGTCGCCGCGGGGGCCGCCGACCCCGCCGACGCACTGTGCGCCGCCCATCTGCACTGCCCGCCGCTCGCGCTCGCCGTCGCCGCCGACCTCGCCGCGTCCGCGCTCAACCCGTCCATGGACTCCTGGGACCAGGCCCCCGCGGCCTCCGCGATCGAGGTCCAGGTCACCCGCGCCCTCGCGGCAGAGGTGTACGGCACAGATCCCGCGGGCGACGCCCTGGTCACCACCGGCGGCACCGAGTCCAACCAGCTCGCGCTGCTCCTCGCCCGCGAACACACCATCGCCCACGGCCCCGTGCACCTCCTCGTCGGCGAGAACGCCCACCACTCGCTGCCCCGCGCCGCCTGGCTCCTCGGCATGCCCGAACCGTCCGTCGTCCCGGCGCCATCGGGCACCCTCGACCCCGTCGCGCTCGACGAGGCGCTCAGCCAGCTCACCGGCCCGCCGGGATCGGTCCTCGTCGCCGCCACCGCGGGCACCACCGACGCCGGGCTCATCGACCCCATCGACCAGATCGCCGACCTCTGTGCCGCCCACGGCGCCCGGCTGCACATCGACGCCGCGTACGGCGGCGGGCTCCTCTTCAGCGACGTACGAAAAGAACTCCTGCGCGGCATCGAGCGGGCCGACAGTGTCACCCTCGACCTGCACAAGCTCGGCTGGCAGCCCGTCGCCGCCGGGCTGCTCCTGGTCCGCGACCCGCGCGACCTCGGCATCCTCGGCCACCATGCCGACTACCTGAACGCCGACGACGACACCGAAGCCGGCCTCCCCGACCTCCTCGGCCGCTCCCTGCGCACCACCCGCAGGCCCGACGTGCTCAAGATCGCCGTCACCCTGAAGGCCCTCGGGCGGGACGGCATCGGCGCTCTCGTCGACCAAGTGTGCGCGCGGGCCGATGAGTTCGCGGATCTTGTCGCCGCGCACCCCGGCTTCGAGCTCTACGACCGGCCCGCCATCAGCACCGTCCTCTTCCGGCCCGCCGGCGCCGACGACCAGCAGATCGCGCACGCCCGGCGGCATCTGCTCGGCGAAGGCAGCGCCGTGCTCGGCCGGGCCCGGCTCGAAGGACGCCGCTGGCTCAAGGCCACCCTGCTCAACCCGTACACCCGGCCCGGCGAACTCGCCGAGATCCTGAAGCTCGTGGAAGGAACCACCCCCCGATGACCGGCCAGAACGCGCAGCCCACCCCACCGCTCACCACACCCGACGAACCCCGGGACCTGGTCGGCATCGGCATCGGCCCCTTCAACCTCTCCCTCGCCGCCCTCGCCCAGCCGCTGGCAGGTTTCGACGCCGCCTTCTACGAACAGCGGCCCGGCTTCCACTGGCACCCGGGGCTCCTCATCGACGGCGCAAGCCTCCAAGTCCCCTTCCTGGCCGACCTGGTGACCCTCGCCGACCCGGCGAACCCCTGGTCCTTCCTCAGCTACCTCAAGACCCGTGAGCGGCTCTTCCCGTTCTACTTCGCCGAGCGGTTCCACATCCAGCGCGCCGAGTACGACGCCTACTGCCGCTGGGTCAGCGAGAACCTGCCGGGGCTGCACTTCGGCCACCAGGTCGACGCGGTGCGCTGGAACGCCGAACGGGCCGTCTTCGAGGTCGACTTCACCCAGCTGGACGCGGAGGGAGAGGCCGAGGCGCTCGGCCGGACGTACACGAGGAACGTCGTCGTCGGCGTCGGCACCGCGCCGCACGTCCCCGAGCCCCTCAAGCCCCTCGCGGACGCCCCCGCCGTGCCGGTGATCCACTCCTCGGACTATCTCCTGCACCGCGACCGGCTGCTCGACGCCGAGCACATCACCGTCATCGGCTCGGGCCAGTCCGGCGCCGAGGTCTTCCTCGACCTGCTCAAGCACCGCCCCGTGGGCGCCGAGAAGCTCCACTGGCTGGCCCGCACCGAGGCTTTCGCGCCCATGGAGTACTCCAAGCTCGGCCTGGAACACTTCACGCCCGACTACACCCGCTACTTCCACGCGCTGCCCGAATCCGTCCGCGACGGCCTCGTCCCGCACCAGTGGCAGCTGCACAAGGGCATCGACGCCGACACCATCGCCGCCATCCACGACGAGCTCTACCAGCGCACCCTGCACGGCGGCTGGCCCGACGCCGTCCTCACCCCCGGGGTCAGCGTGCGCACCGCGGGCCGCGTCGCCACCACCCGCGTCGAGCTCCATCTGGAGCATCTCCAGCAGGGCACCCGCTCCCGCCTCACCACCGACGCCGTCGTCCTGGCCACCGGCTACCGCGAGCGGCCCCTCGACCAACTCCTGGGCGGGCTCAACGCGTTCATGCGCAGGGACGCATCCCAACGCCCCCGCATCGACGAGCGGTACCGCCTCGTCCTCGACCCGTCCGTCACCGGCCACGTCTACGTCCAGAACGCCGAGCGCCACACCCACGGCGTCGGCGCCCCCGACCTCGGTCTCGCCGCCTGGCGCAGCGCCACCATCCTCAACTCCGTCACGGGCAAGGACCCTTACCCGCTGCCCGGGCGCACGGCGTTCACCAGCTTCGGGCTCCAGGAGCCGCAGGGCCGCGACGGGGTCGCGATCGGGGAGCAGCGGGGCAATCTCGTACGCCTCAAGAACTGAGCTCTCCCACCGGCGCCACGGCCTTGCGCGTCCTCGGGCAGGACCACACCGCCACGCCCTTCACCACACCGGCCTCCAGCGGATGGGAGTCGGGGTGAGTGGGGCACTCGGGCCAGGTCGCGGGCCTCAGGGCCGCGCACAGCTCCTCGACGGCCCATCCCTGGACCTGGTCCGCGAGATCCGCCACCTGCTCGGCGGGGCTCTGCCACTCGGCGACGGAGACGCCCTGGCCCGAGCCACCGGGCGCGTAGAGCATGATCACGTCCTCGCCGAGCCTCATGAAGTCCCGCTCCTCATGGACGACCGGCCGCACGGCGCACGTGGCCCTCACGTCCCGGAGCACGACGTCGAGCGCCGCCGCGAGTGCCCTGTCCTTGAGATGTACGAGCTGGTCATCCATGCACGCGATTGTGCGCCGCCGGCCGCCGTCACGTCGCGTAAATATTCCCCGAAATCGGGCCGTTGTCGCGAAATACCCGGCTCCACCCGGAGGTTGTGGCGATCATGATCACAAACTCCACCGCATCCTGGACCGCCGCCTTCCGCTCCGCCGTCGTCAGCCCCCACGAGAGCATCGACCTCTTCGAACTCCGCGGCTTCGCCGGCCAGACCGTACGCCAGATACTCCGCCTCGACGGCGGAGGCGGCGCCGTACGCGTCCGGCTGACCAACCGCTACGGCAAGGAGCCCCTCCACATCGGCGGCGCACGCCTCGCCATCCGGACCGAAGGCAGCGGCATCGATGCCGGCAGCGATACGCCACTACGCGTCGGCGGGGCCGAGGACTTCACCGTCCCCGTGGGCGAAGAAGTCATCAGTGACCCGGTCGAGCGTGCCGTGGCCGCCGGTGACGAACTGGCCCTCAGCCTCTGGCTGCCGGACGACACCGGGCTCTCCACCTACTCGGCGGTGCCCCTCAGGACCGGCTACGCGGTCCCCGGCAACGCCCTCTCGGCGACGAGCTTCGCCGGCATCGACGGCCTCGAAGAGCTGGCGACCCGTCACTTCATCACGGGCGCCGACGTCCTCGCTCCCGCCGGTACCGCCATAGCCGTCGCCTTCGGCGACTCCTGGTTCGAGGGCGCAGGCAGCACCCCGGACACCGACCGCCGCTTCCCCGACCTGCTCAACCAGCGCCTGCGCGACAGCGGAAGCACCGGCTGGGTGGTGAACCAGGGGCTCTCGGGGAACCGGCTGCTGACCGACGAGATCGGGGAGCGCGCCCTGGCCCGCCTCGAATGCGACGCCCTGGACGTGCCGGGCGTCACCCACGTCCTGGTCCACTTCGGGCTGAACGACCTCGGCATACCCGGCCAGGAGGCCTACCCCGCCACCGCACCCGTGCCCACGGCCGAGGAGCTCATCGCGGGCTTCACCGCCCTCGCCGAGCGGCTGCACGCGGCGGGTCTGACCGCCATTGCGACCACCGTGGGCCCCTACAAGGACACGATCTTCGAGGGTTTCTCCACCCCCGAGGGCGTGGCCGTCGCCCGCGAGGTCAACGACTGGATCCGCGGCGCCGACAGCCCCTTCGACGCCTATGCCGACTTCGCCGCCGCCGTCGCGGACCCGGCCGACCCCGACCGGATCCACGACGACTACGACAGCGGCGACGGCCTGCACGTCAACGACGCCGGGGCGCGGGCGCTCGCCGACGCCGTCGACCTGGCGCACCTGAGGCTGTAACGGCTCAGAGCATCAGAACACCGGGGTCCCGTCCCGGGTCAGCTTCCAGTCCACCGACGCGAACCGGCCCGGGTCGACCGTCCCCTTCGCCCGCACCCACTGGATGATCGTGTTGCGGATCTCGTCCGAGTTCGCCCACAGCTGCTTGGCGCCCGCGATGTGCGGGAAGTTCCCGCCGCCGCTCGCACGGTAGTTGTTCACCGCGAGCACGAACTCAGCCTTGGGGTCGAGCTCCTTGCCGTCGAAGCTCAGCTTCACGATGCGGGAGCCCGCCGCCTTGGCGATGTCGATCTCGTACGTCACGCCGTACAGCGCGTCGTAGTTGTAGTCCGGGATGTTGTCCGCGTTGGTGAGCTTCGCCGGGTCGACCGGGGCGCCGGCCGCCGTCTGGACGTAATAACGGGCGGAGAACTCCAGGTACTCCTTCAGCTGCGCGCCCGTGACGAGCCGCGCCTCCAGGGTGTTCTCGAACGGGTAGAGGCCCGCCGCGTCCTTGATGGTGATCTCGCCCTGCGGGATCTTCGCCGTACGCGAGAAGCACGAGGCCTGGGAGAGCACGGGCAGCGCCGCGTACTGGCCGCCCTTGAGCGCCTCCCCGACCGTCTCCGCCTGGACGTGGTTGATCAGGTCGATGATCGCGACATCCTTGTACGGGCCTTCGGCCGTGCTCATCGCCTGCGTCGACGTGCCGATGACCTGGTTGACGTACGCGACGACCTTCTTGTGCTCGTCCGCGAGCAGCTTGGTGACCTTTGAATCCTCCGCCGCCGTATTGGAGTTGAGGACCTGCGCGCCCACCTTCTCGACCGTCCAGCGGCCCTTCGACCACACCAGGTCGAAGTCGAAGAGGGTGAGCCGCTGGCCCCACTTCAGGGGCTCGGAGAGGACGACCTTCTTGCCGGTCTCCTTGTTCTCCACGAAGTACTCGGGGATCTCCGTGTGCGCGTGCCCGACCAGGATCGCGTCGATCCCGGGCACCTGCTCGGCGACCAGACCGGCCGAGTTCTCGATGTACGGCAGCTGGTCACCGTACGAAGAGGTGCCGCTGGAGCCGGAGTGCGCCGAGACGATGACGACGTCCGCGCCCATCGAGCGCAGCTTCGGCACCCACTTCGCCGCCTGCTCCTCCAGGCCCGGGAACGTCATCTTGCCCTGGACGTTCGCCTTGTCCCAGATCGCGATGCCGGGGTTGGTCAGACCGAGGACGGCGACTTTCACGTCCCGGCCGTGCGGGGTGCGCAGGCGCTTCATGAAGTACGGCGGGAAAGCGGGCTTCTGCGTCTTCGCGTCGAGCGCGTTCGCGCCCAGCAGGGGGAAGTCGCACTGCTCCTCGAACTTCCGGAGGACGGGAATGCCGTAATTGAATTCGTGATTGCCGAGCGCCGCCGCGTCGTAGCCGATGCTGTTCATCGCCTGCGCCATCGGATGGACCGGGCCGCGCTCGGCGGTGATCGGGTCGATCTTGGCGTAGTAGTACGAGAGCTGGGTGCCCTGAATGGTGTCGCCCGCGTCGATCAGAAGCGTGTTGCGGCGGCCTCTCTCCTCGCGGATCTCGTTCACGAGGGTGGAGATCTTCGCCAGGCCCACGTCGTTGTGGTCCTTGTCGTCGAACTCCTTGTCCGTGAAGTAGTCCCAGTTGAAGACGTTGCCGTGCAGGTCCGTGGTGCCCATGACGGTGAACGAGTACCGCTTCGTCCGCTTGGCGGGCTTCCCGGGTGCCTGGGCCGTCGCGGACGGCGCTGCGGCCACGCCTCCGGCGAGCGCCACCCCCGTGGCTGCGGACTTCCCCAGGAACTTCCGGCGGTTCAGCGGCATTTCGTGCTCCCCTTGGTCGACCGATGTAACGCGCGTAGATTCTGTCCCCGACCACACCACCGGCAACAGACCCCGCAGGTTTCGATCCGGTGACTGTCCGGTGCCGTGCCCCAGTGCGAGAGTGGCCGCATGGATGACACGACCACCCCCACTCCGTATGGCACCCCCGACGCCCCGCGCCTTGCCGTCAAGGGCGAGGCGCACCTGGAAGTCGACCCCGAGATCGCTCGCATCGGCATCACCGTGAGCGCGCGCGGCAGCGACCGGCGTGACGCCCTGAACGACCTGACGCGGCGCAACGCCGCCGTCCTCGACCTCATCAAGTCGTACGGCGACGCGGTGGAGAAGCTGGAGACCGGGGCCTTCTCCATCACCCCCGAACTCACCAAGCGGGGCAAGGGCGAACGCGTCCGCACCTACCACGGGCGGGTCACCGTCACCGCCGAGCTCACCGACTTCACCGCGCTCGGTGAACTCACCACGCGCATCGCCGACTTGGAGCTGACCCGCGTTGACGGGCCGTGGTGGTCGCTGCGGCCCGGCTCGCCCGCCCACCGCGAGGCCCGCCAGCAGGCGGTCAGGGAGGCGGTGCAGCGGGGCCGGGAGTACGCCCAGGCGCTGGGGGCGGGGCTCGCCGCCCTGGTGGAGCTCGCCGACATCGGCGCGGAGAACGCGGCGCCGTACGGCTACGGGGGTGCGCCGGCCATGCGCTCGGTCGCGTACGGCGGCGCCGCCGACATGGCCCAGGAGGCGGCACCCCTGGACCTCGAACCCCAGCGGCAGCGCGTCTACGCACAGGTCAACGCGCGCTTCACCATGACGCCTCCGCAGCTGTAGCCACAGGCGTGCTTGACAGTGCGGGGCGCTCGGTAAATCGCTCATCAGAGCAGCGCCCCGCACAATTCAACACTTGTCAATAACCCTTCACGCAAAGGTTGTTGAGTAGTCATGCCCAGCCAATTCTCTACCCGTCGGTAAGGCCTAGGGTCGAACCATGCGCCGAGCAAAAATCGTTTGTACCCTGGGCCCCGCCACGGACTCGTACGACCAGATCAAGGCACTGGTCGAAGCCGGAATGGACGTGGCCCGCTTCAACCTCAGCCACGGCTCGTACGCCGATCACGAGGAGCGCTACCAGCGCGTACGCAAGGCCTCCGACGAGAGCGGCCGCAGCGTCGGCGTCCTCGCCGACCTTCAAGGCCCGAAGATCCGCCTCGGCCGCTTCAGCGAAGGTCCCGTACTTCTCGAACGGGGCGACGAGTTCACCATCACCGTCGAAGAGGGCGTCCAGGGCGACCGCCAGACCTGTGGGACGACCTACGGCGGCCTCGCCGAGGACGTCACCCCGGGCGAGCGCATCCTTGTGGACGACGGCAAAGTGACCCTGGAGGTCACCGCGGTCGACGGGCCCCGCGTCACGACCACGGTCGTCGAGGGCGGCATGGTCTCCGACAACAAGGGCCTCAACCTCCCCGGCGTCGCGGTCTCCGTGCCCGCCCTCTCCGAGAAGGACGAGGCGGACCTGCGCTGGGCCCTGCGTTCAGGATTCGACGTCATCGCCCTGTCCTTCGTACGCAGCGGACGCGACATCGAGGACGTCCACCGGATCATGGACGAGGAGGGCCGCAGGCTCCCCGTGATCGCCAAGGTGGAGAAGCCGCAGGCGGTCGAGAACATCGAGGACATCGTCGCCGCCTTCGACGGCATCATGGTCGCCCGCGGCGACCTGGGCGTCGAAATGCCCCTGGAGCAGGTGCCGATCGTCCAGAAGCGCGCCATCAAACTCGCCAAGCGCAACGCCAAGCCGGTCATCGTCGCCACCCAGATGCTCGACTCGATGATCGACAACTCCCGCCCGACGCGCGCCGAGGCGTCCGACGTCGCCAACGCCGTGATCGACGGCACGGACGCGGTGATGCTCTCCGGCGAGACCAGCGTCGGCAAGTACCCCATCGAGACGGTCCGCACGATGGGCCGCATCGTCGAGGCCGCCGAAGAGGACATCCTCGCCAAGGGTCTGCCGCCGCTGACCGAGCGGAGCAAGCCGCGCACGCAGGGCGGTGCGGTGGCCCGCGCGGCCGCCGAGATGGGCGACTTCCTCGGCGCCAAGTTCCTCGTCGCCTTCACCCAGTCCGGCGACACGGTCCGCCGCCTCTCGCGCTACCGCTCGCCGATCCCGCTCCTCGCCTTCACCCCGGACCGGGCGACGCGCTCGCAACTGAACCTCACCTGGGGCGTGGAGACCTTCCTCGGCCCGCACGTCGAGTCCACCGACGCGATGGTCGACCAGGTCGACGAACTGCTCCTCAAGATCGGCCGCTGCGAGCGCGGCGACATCGTGGTCATCACGGCGGGCTCCCCGCCCGGCGTCCCCGGCTCGACGAACCTCGTCCGCATCCACCGCATCGGCGAGGACGACAACCCCAAGTAGCCGCGTTCGCCATCGCCCTACGGCGTGACGATGGCGAAGGCCGGATCCGGCTTGTCCACCACGCCGAGCAGATCGGACAGCAGCGAGGCGTCACCCTCCACCTCGATGTCCCCGAGCCCCTTGCCGCCCAGCATGGCGAGCAGCTGGGGCTTGGTCATGGTGAGGGTGACGCCCGCGTCCGGGTTCTTCTCCGCGTCGCTGCGATACGTCAACACACCGTTCCGCAGCGTCAGATGCCAGACCTTCCCGAGCGCCGGAAGACTCCAGTCCATCCGCAGCTTCAGCTCCCACGCCCTGGGGCCGTTGATCCGGACCGCCACGGAGTCGATCAACTGGTCCACCGACAGAGCCATCAGCATGTCCGCGCTCGTCACGGACGTCGGGGAGTCCCGCACACCCTCACGCAGCTCCTGGGCGCCCACCAGATAGAAGTTCCGCCACACGGCGTTCTCCGAAGCCTGCCCCAACTTCGTGTACAGCTTGGCGAGTTCACTCTTGGCCGCCTTGTGGCCCGGGTCGGCGAACACCACATGATTGAGCAGCGTCACCGCGAACCGCAGATCGCCGCTCCCCGCGAACGCCTTCGCCTTGGCGACCGTCGCCGTGCGGCCCCCCATCGCCTTGACGTACCGCTTGGCCTCCTCGACCGGCGGATGCTCCCACAGGTGCGCGGGATTCCCGTCGAACCACCCCATGTACCGCTGATAGATGCCCTTCACGTTATGACTGAGCGAGCCGTAGTACCCCCGGTTCGCCCACACCCCGGCGAGCGCGGGCGGCAACTCGATCTCCTCGGCGATCTCGCGCCCCGTCATCCCCGCGTTGATCATCCGCAGCGTCTGGTCATGCATGTACGCGTACAGATCCCGCTGCTGCTCGAGCAGCTCGACGATCGTGTCGCCACCCCACGTCGGCCAGTGATGCGAGGCGAAGGCGACATCGACCCGACCGCCGAACAGCACCACCGACTCGTCGAGGTAACGCGCCCACTGCCGGGCATCCCGCACCTGCGCGCCACGCAACGTGATGATGTTGTGCATCGTGTGCGTCGCGTTCTCCGCCATGCAGACGGCACGCAGCTCCGGGAGCACGAAGTTCATCTCCGCGGGCGCCTCGGTCCCCGGCGTCATCTGGAACTCGAACCGCACCCCGTCGACGGTCTCGACCTGCCCGGTCTCCGTGATGTCCTTGGTCGGCGGTATCAGCCCGATCGACCCGACGGAAACGGTCTGCCCGAGCCCACAACCGATCTGCCCCACAGGGGACTTGGCCAGCAGGGCGCCGTACATGTACCCGGAACGCCGCTGCATCGCCGTACCCGCGTACACGTTCTCGGAGACCGCGTGTTCCATGAACCCGTCGGGCGCCAGGATCGGAACGCCGTCCTCGGATCCTGCCGGCAGCACACCGCGACAGCCGCCGAAGTGGTCGACGTGGGGGTGGGTGTAGATGACCCCGGTGACCTTCTTCTCGCCCCGGTGCCCGCGGTACAGCTTGAGCGCGGCGGCCGCGGTCTCCGCCGAGATCAGCGGGTCGACGACGATGATGCCGGTGTCGCCCTCGATGATCGTCATGTTCGACAGATCGAGGCCGCGCACCTGGTAGATGCGGTCGGTGACCTTGTAGAGGCCCTGCTTCGACACGAGCTGGGACTGCCGCCACAGGCTCTTGTTCGCGGTCTTGGGGGCGTCCTTCTTCAGGAAGGCGTACGCGTCGTTGTCCCAGACGACATCGCCCTTGGCGTTCTTGACGACACCGGGTACGAGGGCGGCGATGAACCCCCTGTCGGCGTCGGCGAAGTCGTCTCCGCCCTTGTCCGTGCCTTCGCGGTCGATCGCGGAAGCGGTGTGAGGGTTCAGGGCCATGGCTGCCGCGGCGGCACCCGCGGCGGCTACGACGAAGCTGCGCCGGTTCAGGGGAGGGGGAGTCATGGGGGCGAAGATCGCAGTGGGGTGCGGGGCTGGGCAAGGGTTTGGCGGGGAATTGGGACAGGTCCCAGGCTGGGTGGAGGAGAGGGGTGACGGGTCCTATTGCGGAGGGTGCGGGGGTCAGTATTTGGGGCCGATGTGGGTGTCCATGAGGGCTACAGAATCCTTGCGGGCGACGGAAATGTTGCGGGGGTTGGCCGGTCTCCAACTGACGCCAAGTCTGTCGAGAGTGTCGGTGTAGAGCCGGATGATGTCGCCCGACAGGTTGGTGAAGAAGTACCGGGGGTACTCGTAGCGCTTGCGCTCGCCGTCGACGAGGCGGGTCGTCCAGTTGGTGATGCGGCAGCCGTCGGAGTGGATGAGGCCGCGGATGAACTCCCAGGGGTGGGAGTCGACGATCTCCTGTTGCCAGGGTTCGAGGGCGATGGTGCGGTTGTGTTTCTTTCCGGGGCCGTGCTGGGGAAAGAGGCACGGCCAGTGCTTGCTGGAGCAGGTGACCGCGACGCAGCCCTGTTTCTTGACACGGCATACGCGGTTGTCCGGGCGCGCGGCGCGGATGGCCGCTTCACACGCCTCGATCAAGCCGGGCCAGGCGTCGGCGCACACGATGCGCATGAAGTAGACACCTCGTCGGCCCGCGCTGATGCAGCCGTCGCCAAGGTAGAGGCCGAGCAAGTAGGAGTACGCGGCGGGGTCTTGAGGCTTCGAGGGGGCGTCACCGCAACGTGGACATGGGGCCGCCCGATTCCAGGGGAGCGGCTCGATACGGGTTTGCCAGGAGCGGATCGCGGCCCGCGATATGCCGGTTTCCTTGCTGACGGAGTTCAGGCTGCGACCTTGGCTGACGAGCGTGAGGGCCCGCTTGCGTGTGCCGATGTCGTACATGTGGCCGAGCCTGGCCGGATCTTGTGGGCTGCACAGGGATCTGAGGGTGCATTCACCATGGCGAGTGAAGATCGCCAATTCGATCCGTGACCTTCGAAATGAAGGTTAAGTGCCCCGGGTGGGATTCGAACCCACGCTGGATGGTGTTTGAGACCACTGCCTCTACCGCTGGGCTACCGGGGCATCCTTCAGAACGAAGGTTAGCGGAGACCCGCCGTGCCTCAAAGATACAGGAGCTAGGTAGGCTCAGGGCAAGCAGTAACGTGCCCCGCCCCTAGGAGCCCCCGTGACTTCCCCCGAGTCGCCCCAGCCCGTAGCCGATGACGACGACAAGTCGCACGTGCCTCCGCTGACGACCCGTGTCGTCATCGCCGAGGACGAGGCTCTTATCCGGCTCGACCTCAAGGAAATGCTCGAGGAGGAGGGCTACAGCGTCGTCGGCGAGGCCGGAGACGGCCAGAAAGCCGTCGAGCTGGCCCGGGAGCACAAGCCCGACCTGGTGATCCTGGACGTGAAGATGCCCGTCCTCGACGGCATCTCGGCGGCCGAGAAGATCGCCGAGGAGAGCATCGCCCCGGTCCTCATGCTCACCGCCTTCTCGCAGCGTGACCTCGTCGAGCGGGCCAGGGACGCGGGCGCGATGGCGTACCTGGTGAAGCCGTTCAGCAAGAGCGACGTCGTCCCGGCCATCGAGATGGCCGTCTCGCGCTTCACGGAGCTGAAGACGCTGGAGAAGGAGGTCGCCGACCTCACCCAGCGCCTGGAGACCCGCAAGCTGGTGGACCGCGCCAAGTCGATCCTGCAGACCGAGTACGGCCTCACCGAGCCCGCCGCGTTCCGCTGGATCCAGAAGACGTCGATGGACCGCCGGCTTTCCATGCAGCAGGTCGCGGAGGCCGTCATCGAGGACGCCGACGAGAAGAAGGCGTCCAAGGGGCAGTAGCCCCCGGCCCGCCCTTCCTACGCGTACGGAGAAGGCCCGCACCCCGAAGCCGGGGTGCGGGCCTTCGTCGTACGCGAAGTGCTGCTCAGTCCTCGCCGAGGTACGCCTTGCGCACCGACTCGTCGTGCAGCAGATCGTTCCCCGAGCCCGACAGGACGATCTTGCCGACCTCCATGACATGGCCGTGGTCGGCGAGGGAGAGCGCCGCCTGGGCGTTCTGCTCGACGAGCAGGATGGTCGTGCCCTGGGATTTGAGCTCGGCGATCGTCGCCATGATCCGCTGCATCATGATCGGCGAAAGGCCCATGGAGGGCTCGTCGAGCATGAGCAGTTTCGGCTGGGACATCAGGGCGCGCCCCATGGCGAGCATTTGCTGCTCACCGCCGGAGAGAGTGCCCGCGGCCTGCTTGCTGCGCTCCCCGAGAATGGGGAAGAGCTCGTAGGCGCGCTTGATGTCCTTTTCGATGCCCGCTTTGTCGCCGCGGAGATACGCGCCGAGCCGGAGATTGTTCTCGATCGTCATGCGCGGAAAAATGTGCCGCCCCTCGGGGGAGTGGGCGAGACCGAGCGCGACGATCTGGTCGGCGCGGTATTTCCGCAGCGGTTTCCCGTTGAATTTGATGGAGCCGCCGACCGGCTTGAGAAGGCCGGAGAGCGTGCGCAGGGTGGTGGTCTTTCCCGCGCCGTTGGTGCCGATCAGAGTGACGACCTCGCCGGCTTCGACCT
The DNA here is from genome assembly GCF_026340305.1 of Streptomyces sp. NBC_01381. Classification (NCBI taxonomy): domain Bacteria; kingdom Bacillati; phylum Actinomycetota; class Actinomycetes; order Kitasatosporales; family Streptomycetaceae; genus Streptomyces; species Streptomyces sp. NBC_01381. The sequence continues at coordinate 3,148,848 of NZ_JAPEPI010000001.1, forward strand.
TGAAAGAGATGCCTTTGACGGCTTCGATCTTGCCGTAGGCGACTTTGAGGTCTTCGACTTCGAGCAGTGTGGTCATCAGTGGTTCTCCTCGTCGCCCGAGCCGCCGGTCTCCGTGCTGCCGGGGTCTCCTTCGAAGGGCTCGCCCAGATACGCGGCGATGACGCGGTCGTCCTGCTGGACGGTCTCGCTGTCACCCTCGACGAGCTTCTCGCCCTGGACGAGCACGGCGACGCGGTCGCACAGGTTGAAGATGAAGCGCATGTCGTGCTCGATGACGAGGACGGCGATGCCCATGTCCCGGATGGCGAAGACGAGTTCCTCGGTGGCCCGGGTCTCCTGCGGGTTCATGCCCGCGGTCGGCTCGTCCAGGAGGAGCAGGCCCGGCTCGCTGGCCAGCGCGCGGGCGATCTCCAGCTTGCGCTGCTCGCCGTAGGGCAGGTTGCGCGAGAGGTGCTCCGCCTTGTCGGCGAGGCCGACGAACTCCAGGAGCTCCATGGCGCGGGCCTTGGACGTGGCCTCCGCCTTGTGGAAGCCGGGGCCGCGCAGGAGGGCCGACCAGAGGCCTTCCTTCGTCCGCGTGTGGCGGCCGACCAGGACGTTCTCCAGGACCGACATGTTGGCGAAGAGACGGATGTTCTGGAAGGTGCGGGCCACGCCGGCCGCGGTGACCTTGAAGGACTTGCTGGGCAGGACGTTGCCCTTGTACCGGACCTCGCCCTCGGAGGGGATGTAGAGGCCGGTGAGGCAGTTGAAGAAGGTCGTCTTGCCCGCGCCGTTCGGGCCGATCAGGCCGACGATCTCGCCGCTGTTGACCTGGAGGTCGACCGAGCGCACGGCGGTCAGGCCGCCGAAGCGCATGGTGACGCCCCGGGCGTCCAGGACGGTCTCGCCGGCCGGCGCCGCGGCGGCGCTGCCCTTGCTGGTGGTGGTGTCGGTGGTCATTGGCTCAGGCCCCTGTCTTGCTGAGGACTGTGGGAGGCGGCGTCTCGCCGGGGGCCAGTTCGGCCTCGTGGAACTCGAGCTGGCGGCGGCGGTTGGGGATCAGGCCCTCGGGGCGGAAGCGCATGAGGAGCACGAGCGCGAGGCCGAAGGCGAACAGCTGGTAGTCGCCGAGGAACGACAGCTTGCTCGGGATCAGGTAGAGCAGTGCCGCACCGACCAGCGGTCCGCTGATGGTGCCCATGCCGCCGAGGACGACGGCGGCGAGCAGGAACGCCGAGTTCGGCGGGACCGTGTTGGCGAACTGGTACTGCTCGGGCGTGACGGTGTAGGTGACGTGCGCCTGCACCGTTCCCGCGAGCCCGGCGAGCGAGGCGCCGAGCGCGAAGGCGATGAGCTTCACGCGGAAGCCGTTGATGCCCATGGCGAGCGCCGCGGTCTCGTCCTCGCGGATGGCGACCCAGGCGCGCCCGATGCGGGAGTTCTCGCTGCGCCGGAAGACCAGGACGACAACGAAGGTGATGAGCAGCATCAGGAAGAAGTAGTTCGCGAAGCGGCCGATGGTGAAGCCGCCGATGCTGTGCTCGATGCCGAGGTCGAACCCGAGGATGTTGAGGTTCGGGATCGAGGAGATGCCGTTCGAGCCGTTGGTGATGTCCGGGCCCGACGTGCCGTCGGAGTTCATGGCGACGAGCCGGAAGATCTCACCGAAGCCGAGCGTCACGATGGCCAGGTAGTCGCCGCGAAGCCGCAGCGTAGGCGCGCCGATCAGCACACCGAAGACCAGCGATGCGCCCGCGCCGACGAGGATGGCTCCCCAGAACGGCAGGTGCACGTCGAAGGGCGACGAGGGCGATCCGGACACCATGGACGCTGCGTACGCGCCGACGCCGAGGAAGGCGACGTATCCGAGGTCGAGGAGCCCAGCGAGGCCGACGACGATGTTCAGGCCGAGGGCCACGGTCGCAAAGATCAGGATGTACACGCCGATGGTGGCGTACTGGTCGTCGCTCTGGGTGAACGGGAAGGCCGCCGCGGCGGCGAACGCACCGGCGAGCGTGACGTTGCGGTGCCGCCCGGTGTACGTGGAGACCTGGGCGACGAGCCCCGCCTTGGAGAGCGCGGCGAAGCCGAACCCGACGGTGACCAGGAAGCCGATGAAGAGCTCGTCGTACTCGGTCCCGATGCCGTAGGTGAAGACCAGCAGGCCCACGGCGAGCGCCGCGATGATGATCAGGATCTCGATGTACGAGGAGAGCTTGCGCGGCGTGGGCGGCGCCTCGGCGGCGAACGCGCCCTTGAAGACGGTCATCGCGTTGCGCATGCGGTGCTTGAACTGCTCGCTGCCGCTGTCCTCGGGGTCGACCGGGTAGATGTGCGGCCGCTTGAAGGGCAGGCCGAGGGCGCCGAGCAGGGCGGTGAGCGTGGCGACGCCGGCCACCCAGCCGCCGACCTCGAGGTTGGCGAGCCCGCCGAGCTGGTAGCTGATCGCGATGAGCGTGTACCAGGTGGTGGCGAAGGCGGCGAGCGCCGCGTACTTGAGCGCCGCGTCGGCTCCGCCGGGAGCGATGGCGCGTACGCCCTTGACTCCGTACGAGGCGAGGCCGAGGAGCGCGGTCAGGGCGCCGACGATGAGGACGAGCACCTGGAGGCCACCGGGGTAGCCGTAGACGGTGAGGTCGCCGGGGAACGCCGAGGTCCAGGTCCAGGCGAGGAACGTGGAGATGACGGTGAGGATGCCGCCGCCGGTCGCCATCGCGCGGGCGGTGCCCGCGGGGATGGCTATGAGGCCGGTGGGGGTGTCGTCCTGCTTCGGGCTTGGCGCGTCGGCCGCAGTGGTCTGTGTGGTCATGGATCTCACGCCCTGTCCGCGACGCGCTCGCCAAGGAGACCTTGTGGCCTGACGAGGAGTACGACGATGAGGAGTACGAAGGCCCAGACGTCGGCCCAGGACTGCCCGCCGAGCTGGCTCATGCCGGGGATGTCGTTCATGTAGGCGGTGGCCATGGCTTCGGCGACGCCGAGGACGAGGCCGCCGAGCATGGCGCCGTAGATGTTGCCGATGCCGCCGAGGACGGCCGCGGTGAACGCCTTGAGGCCCCAGAGGAAGCCCATGCGGAACTGGACCTCGCCGTACCGGAAGCCGTACGCGACGGCGGCGATGCCGGCGAAGGCGGCGCCGATCGCGAAGGCGACGACGATGACGCGGTCGGTGTTGACACCCATCAGCTTGGCGGTGTCGGGGTCCTGCGCGGTGGCCTGCATACCGCGGCCGACGCGGGTCTTCATCACGAACCAGCCGAGGGCGAACATGCAGATCGGTGCGGTGATCAGCAGGAAGATGTCGCCGGGCTGGATGGTGATGGAGCCCATGTGGATGGAGTCGCCGGGTATCTCGGGGAACGTGCGGGACGACTTCGCGTTGGGGTACCAGGCCCAGACGGCCTGCTGCAGAGCCAGCGAGAGGCCGATGGCGGTGATGAGGGGTGCGAGGCGGGGTGCGCCGCGCAGTGGGCGGTAGGCGAAGCGTTCGGCTCCGACCGCTATGAGGGTGGAGACGATGACGGCGCCTATGAGCATGAGCGGCAGGGCGAGCCACATGCTGGTGCCGCCCGGCAGCCAGAGCCACACGGTGAGGGCGCCGAAGCCGCCGACCATGAAGATCTCGCCGTGGGCAAAGTTGATGAGCTGGACGATGCCATAGACCATTGTGTAGCCGATGGCGATCAGGCCGTACATGGATCCCAGTAGCAGGCCATTGACCAGCTGTTGCGGCAGTTCGTGCACCGCAGGTCCTCCGAGTCTTTCGGTGCCGTGCGGCCTGCTTGCGGCGGCGGGGGGCCTCGCGATGGCCGGACGGCTCAGGTGACGGATGCGACGCCGCGCGGGGCGCTGCAGAGGGCAGCGCCCCGCGCGGTGGTGTCGTGGGCTGCGGGGAGGGTCAGCCGGTGTAGGTACCGGACTCGACGGGCTTCCAGCCCTTGGCCGGGTCCTCGGTGGACTTGACCTCGTACACGGTGAGCTGCTTGTTGGTGGCGTCGCCGTACTGGTCGAAGGAGACCTTGCCGGTCACACCGTCGAAGGAGACGTCCTGCATGGCTTCGACGATCTTCTCGCGGGCGTCGTCGGGCAGCTTGCCGTCGTTGTCCTCGACGACCTTCTTGACCGCTTCGATGATCGCCCAGGCCGAGTCGTAGGAGTAACCGCCGTAGGCCTCGTACGCCTCCTTGTAGCCGGCCTTCTTGTAGTTCGCGATGAACTCCTTGGCGGACGGCAGTTCCTCGACGGGCTGGCCGACGGAGGTGGCGAGGTCGCCCTTGCCCTCCTTGCCGGCGAGCTTGACGAAGTCGGCGCTGTAGATGCCGTCACCGCCGGCCAGCGGGATGTTGGCACCGGCCTTCTTCATCTGCTTGCTGAGCGGACCGGCCGCGGGGTACTCGCCGCCGTAGTAGACGACGTCCGCGTCGGAGTTCTTGATCTTGGTGGCGACGGCGCCGAAGTCCTTGGTGTCCGGGTTCACGTGCTCGGTGCCGGCGACCTTGCCGCCGAGCTTGGTGAACTCGTCCTTGAAGGTGGCGGCGAGGCCCGCGCCGTAGGTCTTCTTGTCGTCGACGACGAAGACCTTCTTCTTCTTCGCCTGGTTGTACAGGTACTGCGCGGCGAACGGACCCTGGATCGCGTCGGTGGTCGCCGTACGGAAGTAGGCCTTGTACGGGCGGACCTTCTTGCCGCCGTTCCAGTCCTGGCCCTGGGTCATGGCCGGGTTGGTGTTGGCGGGGGAGACCTGGACGAGCTTCGCGTCGTCGAAGACCTTCTGCATCGACTCGCCGACGGAGGAGTTCAGGGGGCCGACGGCGCCGAGGATTTCCTTGTTGGCGACGAACTTCGTGGCGTTGGTCTGGCCCGAGGCGGGCTGCCCCTGGTCGTCGGCGGACTCCACCTTGAAGGTGATGCCGTCGACGTACTTCTTCTCGTTGGCCTGCTTGGCGGCGAGATCCACGGAATTGCGGATGCCGAGGCCCAGCGCGGACAGGTCACCGGTCAGCGGCGCGTCGACACCGATGACGACGGTGGTGCCGCCGCCCGCGGAGTCTCCCTTGTCCTTGTCGTCGCGCGAGCCACAGGCGGTGAGGGTGAGTGCCCCCGCGGTGAGTGCTGCGGTGATGGCTATGAGCGAACGTTGACGCACGATCAGTCCTTTCCCCTGGCACGGCCCTCCCCTGTTGGGTGGCCGAGTCGAGCGCGGAACCGAACTGACAGGAATCCGGTGGGCGCGGTGACTGGCCGTGACTCTAAGGGCCGAATTGTTCCTGGTGGAGTGGTCAGGCCAAAGGTGTGACGCTCTTGTTATGCCAGGGAGTATTCGGGGCCGGAACTCAGGGGGCGGATGGGGCGGAATACGCCACCTTCGGCGCATCCCGCATGCTGAGACCTTGCAGGACTGTCAGGGTGTTTTACTCATGACATCAGTGTTCTGGGTGCATGCAGCTGTCAGGGCCCGGGAAAGATCTTTTGCGTACGCCGAGCCGAGGATGAAGCTCTGCGTCTGCTTTGCGCGCGCATTACGCAGTGTTACGGCGAGGAAAGGGAGACCCGCATTCCGTGGCACATTTCGACATTCGTGAATGTGCATGGTGATTCGTGCCGTACGAGGGCTTCCCGTTTTCACTGTGAATGGGGTATGGGGGGCGGCGGTGACCGAAAGGGCCGCTGACGGCTGGGCGATCCGTCTGACGGACACCGGGGGGCCCGCGTCCTGACTGACGCCGATGGTGAAGCTGAAGGTGCGTTCGCCGGCCTGAGGGTGCGTCATATGGCCCTCGTACTTCACGGACACGGTCTGCGACGGATGGAGCGGTGGCGGCGGCGCCGGAGGCCGAGGGCGGGTCAGGTAGAGGCCGAGGGAGGCGGCCCCTACGGCCGCGGCCGTGGCGAGGGCCAGCGCGGTGCGGTGGCGACGGGTGAGGCGCGGGCGGGGGCGTACGGGGTGTGCGGGGCCCTGGACCTCGTGGGCGTCATAGGTGTCTTCGCCGGGCTCGATGGGGCCGATGGCGTTCACACCCACGGCCCGCCGCTCGGCTCCCCGTCGCGGTAGCGCCGCTCGCACTGCTCGCGGGCCTCCCGGGTGATCAACTTCCGCCCCGCGTCGGCGCCTTGGCGTTTGCGCTCGGCGCGGGCCAGGTCGAGGGTCTCCCGCAGGATCGTGTACTGGCCGTTGGAGAGGCCCATCGACTGATAGTCGCCGTACGTCTCCTTGCCCGAGTCGTAGATCTGCCGGCCCCACTTGGTGATCAGGAGGGTGCAGAGGTCTTCGGGCGGTGTGGTGCTCGGGGAGGGTGCGGGGGTCCTGCCGGTGTTCGCGGTGTCGGTGGGAGAGGAGCCTCCGCATCCGGTGACACCGGGCGTGGCGGCCAGGAGGGTGGTGAGGGCGAGCGCACAGACCTGCTTCCGGTGCCTCATGCACCGACGCTAGACCGGAGCCGTGCGCCCCGACAATGCGTGGGGCGCGCCTGATCCAGTGAGGGTGCGCCCGCCCTCAACCTGCTTACCCGGCGGAGCCGTTCGGCTCCACGTCGCGCAGCAGACACGTCAGCCGCGCGGTGCACACCCGCTTGTCCTGCTCATCGGTGATCACGATCTCGTACGTCGCCGTGGAGCGGCCCCGGTGCACCGGCGTCGCCACGCCGGTGACCAGGCCCGAGCGCGCGCCCCGGTGGTGCGTGCAGTTCAGGTCGACGCCGACGGCGAGCTTCGTGCTGCCGCCGTGCAGCATCGAACCGATCGAGCCGAGGGTCTCGGCGAGCACGGCGGACGCGCCGCCGTGCAGCAGGCCGTACGGCTGGGTGTTGCCCTCGACCGGCATGGTGCCGACGACGCGGTCCGCGGAGGCCTCAAGGATCTGGACGCCCATCCGGGTGCCCAGGTCGCCCGCGGAGAACAGGGCGGGCAGGTCGACGCCGAGCGCGGCGTACTCGTCGATGACCTCTTGCGGGAACTTCACGCTGTGCTGCTCGCCCATGGGGCCCTGCTCCGTTCGTCGTCCACGGTTGTCGCTGGTGCTGTCGCTGAGCGAACGCTCAGTCGGTCCCTGATTGTTCCAGGCGTACGACGACGGACTTGCTGGCAGGGGTGTTGCTGGTGTCGGCGGTCGCGTCCAGCGGGATCAGCACGTTCGTCTCCGGGTAGTACGCCGCCGCGCAGCCCCGGGCCGTCGGATAGTGCACGATCCGGAAGCCGGGCGCGCGCCGCTCGACGCCGTCCTTCCACTCGCTGACGAGGTCCGCGTACGACCCGTCGGCGAGGTTCAGCTCACGGGCGTCCTCCGGATTGACCAGGACGACCCTGCGGCCGTTCTTGATGCCCCGATAGCGGTCGTCCAGGCCGTAGATCGTGGTGTTGTACTGGTCGTGCGAGCGCAGCGTCTGCAGCAGCAGCCGGCCCTCGGGGAGAGCAGGGAACTCGACCGGGGCCGCGGTGAAGTTGGCCTTGCCGGTCGCCGTGGGGAAGCGGCGCTCGTCGCGCGGGGCGTGCGGCAGGGTGAAGCCCGCGGGGTCCGCCACGCGCGCGTTGAAGTCCTCGAAGCCGGGGATCACGCGCGCGATGCGGTCGCGCACCGTCGCGTAGTCCTTCTCGAACTCCTCCCAGGGGGTGGCCGATTCGGCGCCGAGGACGCGGCGGGCGAGGCGGCACACGATGGCCGGCTCGGACAGCAGATGCGGGCTCGCGGGCTCGAGGCGGCCGCGCGATGCGTGCACCATGCCCATGGAGTCCTCGACGGTCACGAACTGCTCGCCACTGCCCTGGAGATCTCGCTCGGTGCGGCCGAGAGTGGGCAGGATCAGCGCGCGCGCACCCGTGACGGCGTGCGAGCGGTTCAGCTTCGTCGACACATGGACGGTCAGGCGGGCCTTGCGCATCGCCGCCTCCGTCACCTCCGTGTCGGGTGACGCCGCCACGAAGTTGCCGCCCATCGCGAAGAACACCTTCGCCTCGCCGTCCCGCAGGGCCTTGATGGCGCGGACGACATCCAGGCCGTGCTCGCGCGGCGGCGCGAAGCCGAACTCCTTCTCCAGGGCGTCGAGGAAGGCGGGCGCGGGCCGCTCGAAGATGCCCATCGTGCGGTCGCCCTGCACGTTCGAGTGCCCGCGCACCGGGCAGACGCCCGCACCGGGGCGGCCGATGTTGCCGCGCAGCAGAAGGAAGTTGACGACCTCGCGGATCGTCGGGACGGCGTGCTTGTGCTGGGTCAGGCCCATCGCCCAGCACACGACGGTGCGCTTCGAGGCGAGGACCATGGCGAGGGCTTCCTCGATCCTCGCGCGCTCCAGGCCGGTCGCGGCGAGCGTCTCGTCCCAGTCGGCGTCCCGAGCGGCCTCGGTGAACTCCTCGTACCCATGGGTGTGTTCGCGGACGAACTCCTCGTCGACCGCACCGTCCGTGTCGAGGATGAGCTTGTTGAGGAGGCGGAAGAGAGCCTGGTCGCCGCCGAGGCGGATCTGCAGGAAGAGATCGGTCAGGGCGGTGCCCTTGAGCATGCCCTGTGCGGTCTGCGGGTTCTTGAAGCGCTCCAGGCCCGCCTCGGGCAGCGGATTGACCGTGATGATCTTCGCGCCGTTGTTCTTCGCCTTCTCCAGGGCGGAGAGCATGCGCGGATGGTTCGTCCCCGGGTTCTGCCCGGCGACGATGATCAGGTCCGACTGGTAGAGGTCCTCCAGGAGGACGCTGCCCTTGCCGATGCCGATGGTCTCCGTGAGCGCCGAGCCCGACGACTCATGGCACATGTTCGAACAGTCGGGCAGATTGTTCGTGCCCAGCTCGCGGGCGAACAGCTGGTACAGGAACGCCGCTTCATTGCTGGTGCGGCCCGATGTGTAGTAGACGGACTCGTCCGGGCTCTCCAGCGCCGCGAGTTCATCGGCGACGATGTCGAAGGCCCGCTCCCAGGAGACCGGTTCGTAGCGCTCGGCGCCCTCCGCCAGATACATGGGGTGGGTGAGGCGGCCCTGCTGCCCCAGCCAGTACCCACTGCGCGTCGCGAGGTCCGCGACCGGGTGCGCGGCGAAGAAGTCGGGGGTGACGCGGCGCAGCGTCGCCTCCTCGGCGACCGCCTTCGCGCCGTTCTCGCAGAACTCCGCCTTGTGCCGGTGCTCCGGCTCGGGCCAGGCACAGCCGGGGCAGTCGAAGCCGTCCTTCTGGTTGACCCGCAGCAAGGTCAGGGCCGTGCGGCGCACACCCATCTGCTGCTGCGCCATCCGCAGCGTATGACCGATGGCGGGCAGCCCCGCGGCGGCGTGCTGCACCTGTGCGACCTGCGGCGCGTCCTGGACCGGATCACCCTTGGGCGGCTTGCTTGCCATGGTCGGCTCCCCTTCGAGCACGTGCGTGAGCTACGTCTTCGATCCTCCCACGCGGCAGTGACAGGGCGGCGGCGGGTGAGGGTTGGGCCTGACTGTCAGTGGGGCGTGGCAGGATCGGGGACGTGGCAGAAAAAGCAGCGAAGAAGAAGTCCGAGACCGCGACGAAGCCGAGTGGCGAGCAGCGCCCGCGCCTGCTCCTCATGGACGGGCACTCCCTGGCGTACCGGGCGTTCTTCGCGCTGCCCGCGGAGAACTTCACGACGGCGACGGGCCAGCCGACGAACGCGATCTACGGCTTCGCGTCGATGCTGGCGAACACGCTGCGCGACGAGGCGCCCACGCACTTCGCGGTGGCCTTCGACGTCTCGCGCAAGACGTGGCGCTCCTCGGAGTTCCCCGAGTACAAGGCGAACCGCTCCAAGACCCCGGACGAGTTCAAGGGCCAGGTCGAGCTGATCGGCGAGATGCTCGACGCGATGCACGCGGTGCGGTTCGCGGTGGACGGCTTCGAGGCCGACGACGTGATCGCCACGCTCGCCACCCAGGCCGAGGAGGCCGGCTTCGAGGTCCTGATCGTCACCGGCGACCGCGACTCCTTCCAGCTGATCACCGACCACGTGACGGTGCTGTACCCCACGAAGGGCGTCTCCGAGCTGACCCGCTTCACCCCGGAGAAGGTCCAGGAGAAGTACGGCCTCACGCCCAGCCAGTACCCCGACTTCGCGGCCCTGCGCGGCGACCCGTCGGACAACCTCCCCGGCATCCCCGGTGTCGGCGAGAAGACCGCCGCGAAGTGGATCAACCAGTTCGGCTCCTTCGCCGACCTGGTCGAGCGCGCCGAGGAGGTCAAGGGCAAGGCCGGGCAGAACTTCCGTGACCACCTGGACGCGGTGAAGCTGAACCGCCGGCTCACGGAGATGGTGCGCGACGTCGAGCTGCCCAAGACGGTCACCGATCTTGAGCGCGCTCCGTACGACCGCACGGCCCTGGCCATGGTGCTCGACACCCTGGAGATCCGTAACCCCTCGCTGCGCGAACGGCTGCTCGCCGTCGACCCCGGCGCGGAGGAGGCCGAGGAGACCCCGGCGGAGCCCGGCGTCGAGCTGGACGGCACAGTGCTCGGCGCGGGCGAGCTCGCCCCGTGGCTCGCCGAGCACGGCACGGCGGTCCTGGGCGTGGCCTCGGTCGACACCTGGCAGCTCGGCACGGGCTCGGTGACCGAGGTGGCCCTCGCGGCGGCCGGGGGAGCGGCCGCCTGGTTCGACCCGTCCCGCCTGGACGAGGCCGACGAGAACGCGTTCGCGGCCTGGATCTCCGACCCGGACAAGCCCAAGGTCCTGCACAACGCCAAGGGCGCGATGCGGGTCTTCCCCGAACACGGCTGGACCGTGGACGGCGTCACCATGGACACGGCACTCGCCGCGTACCTGGTGAAGCCGGGCCGCCGCTCCTTCGCCCTGGACGCCCTGTCCCTGGAGTACCTGGGCCGTGAGCTCGCGCCCGCATCGGCGGCCGACGGCCAGCTCGCCTTCGGTACGGAGGAGGACGACCAGGCCGAGGCCGAGTCGCTGATGGCGCAGGCCCGCACGATCCTCGACCTGGGCACGGCCTTCGGCGAGAAGCTCCAGGAGGTCGGCGCGGCCGACCTCCTCAAGGACGTCGAACTGCCCACCTCCATCCTCCTGGCCCGCCTGGAGCGGCACGGCATCGCGGCGGACCGCGCCCATCTGGAGGCGATGGAGCAGCAGTTCGCGGGCGCGGTGCAGCAGGCGGTGAAGGAGGCGCACGAGGCGGCCGGGCACGAGTTCAACCTGGGCTCGCCCAAGCAGCTCCAGGAAGTCCTCTTCGGCGAGCTGAACCTCCCCAAGACGAAGAAGACCAAGACCGGCTACACCACGGACGCGGACGCCCTGGCCTGGCTCGCGGCCCAGACCGAGAACGAACTGCCGGTCATCATGCTGCGCCACCGCGAGCAGGCGAAGCTCCGCGTCACGGTCGAGGGCCTGATCAAGACGATCGCCGCGGACACCCGTATCCACACGACCTTCAACCAGACGGTCGCGGCGACGGGCCGCCTGTCCTCCACGGACCCGAACCTGCAGAACATCCCGGTCCGCACGGACGAGGGCAGGGCGATCCGCCGCGGCTTCGTGGTCGGCGAGGGCTTCGAGTCCCTGATGACCGCGGACTACAGCCAGATCGAACTGCGCGTGATGGCCCACCTCTCCGAGGACGAGGGCCTCCTGGAGGCGTTCACGTCCGGCGAGGACCTGCACACCACGGTCGCCTCGCAGGTGTTCGGCGTGGAGCGCCCGGACGTCGACGCCGAGATGCGCCGCAAGATCAAGGCCATGTCGTACGGCCTGGCGTACGGCCTCTCCGCGTTCGGCCTCTCCCAGCAGCTCAACATCGAGGCGGGCGAGGCCCGTTCACTGATGGACACGTACTTCGAGCGCTTCGGCGGCGTACGCGACTATCTGCGCCGAGCCGTCGACGAGGCCCGTGCGACGGGCTACACGGAGACGATGCTGGGCCGCCGTCGCTACCTCCCGGACCTCAACAGCGACAACCGCCAGCGCCGTGAGATGGCCGAGCGGATGGCCCTGAACGCCCCGATCCAGGGCACGGCGGCCGACATCGTCAAGATCGCCATGCTGAACGTGGACGCGGCCCTGACCAAGGCGAAGCTGAGCTCGCGGATGCTGCTCCAGGTCCACGACGAAATCGTCCTGGAGATCGCCCCGGGCGAGCGCGCCAAGGTGGAGGAGATCGTCCGCCGTGAGATGGCGGGAGCGGTGTCGCTGCGGGCGCCGCTGGATGTCTCGGTGGGGGACGGCGCGGACTGGGAGTCCGCGGCGCACTAGGGGCTGCGCCGGGCTGGAACCACTCCCGGGGCACCGTCTTGTCACCGGCTCCGCCGAGTTCGTCCTCACACTCCCCCAAGCTCTTAAAGAGCAGGGGGGACCCCCTCGACGGGCTGGACATCCAGCCCGTCCGGCGTTTGCCCCTCACCCACGTGGCCCCCGTCCCCGAGCCCGCAGAACCTGTCCCCGCCACGATGACCGCATGGCCCTTCACCTGCGAAAGTGCCGAATAGCGATAGCCACGGCACTGGTCACCCCCCTCCTCACCCCCCTCCCCGCGACCGCCGCCAGGGCAAGCACGGCGCAACGCGCCGCCTCCTGCACAGCCCGCAGCGACCCCGCCCTCGCCGCCCAGCTCTCCCGCGACATCCGCGCCGTCCTGGCCGCCCGGCGGGGCACCGTCTCCGTAGCCGTCCACGACCCCGGCACGGGCCTCAATTGCGCCCTGGCCGACCGCCAGCGCTACGACACCGCGAGTATCGCCAAGGTCATGATCATGGAGGCGGCGCTGCGCCGGGCCCAGGACTGGCGGCGCGGACTGACCGCCTGGGAGCGCGGCAGGATCCGCCCCATGATCATCCGCTCGGACAACACCGCGGCCCGGCGCCTCTGGGACGACCTCGGCATGTCCTACATCGCCCGCTACCTGCGCCGCGCCGGCACCACGGACACCACGCTCAACCCGTACGGCTTCTGGGGCCTGACCCGCACCACCGCGGCCGACCAGCTCCGCCTCCTCGGCGTTCTCACGACGGCCAGGGCCACATCCCTGCTGAGCCCCGCCTCACGCGCGTACGGCCTGAAGCAGCTGAACGAGGTGCGCCGCGACCAGCGCTGGGGCGTGCCCGCCGGAATGCCCCGCGGCACCAAGGCCCACCTCAAGAACGGCTGGCTGCCCCGCTCCACGCACGGCTGGCGGGTGCACAGCGTCGGCGCGTTCACCGCCGCCGAGTCCGCGGGCCGCACGTACCGCATCGTCGTCCTCTCGCACGACAACCCCACGATGAAGTACGGGGTCCGTACCATCGAACGCGTCGCACAGGCCGTGCACCGCGCGCTCAACAAGGGCCGCGCCGCGGGGCAGTGGCTGACCCCGGAGGGCGAGATCAGCGAAGTCCCCGACGGCTCGGCCCCGCCCGAGAGCCAGTTCGAGGTCCCGCCGGAAGCCACACCCGAGGCACCACCCGAGGCCCCACCCGAACAGGACTCGGCCAACCGGTGAAAATCGGGCGCGAACGGGTGCCTGGGCGCCGGAAGTTGTCGTAGTGTCGCCTGGGTCGGCCCGCAGGGGAACATGAGCGCGAGAGTGCGGGTGGCGGCAGGCAGACGCAGAGTCGTCCAGGGGAGGGGTCCACAGTCATGGCGGCGGTATTCGGCAGGCGGTTGCGCAGGGGAGCGGTGACCACCGCGGTGGCCGCGGCGGCGGTGGCGGCACTCGCCGCGTCCCAGGCCCCGGGCGTGACGGACGTCCCGCGCGACGAGCGGGCGGGAGCATCCGGCGCCACGCCGCCACCCGAGGACTCCGCGACCGGCAACTCGCCCTACTACACGGACCTGCCGCCTCTGAACACCCCGGTCCCGCCGACCGGGGCGCCCACCGGCGGCGACTCGGACGCCGCGGTGGCGGGCGGCATCCCGGCCACGGTCCTGGACGCGTACAAGAAGGCCGAGTCCTCGCTCGCCGCCTCCAAGCCGGGCTGCAACCTCCCCTGGCAGCTGCTCGCGGCGATAGGCAAGGTCGAGTCGGGCCAGGCCCGCGGCGGCCGCGTCGACGCCAACGGCACGACGCTCAAACCGATCCTCGGCCCGGTCCTCAACGGCAACGGCTTCGCGAAGATCACCGACACCGACAACGGCGCGTACGACAGCGACTCCACGCACGACCGTGCGGTCGGCCCCATGCAGTTCATCCCGTCGACGTGGGACACCTGGGCGCAGGACGGCAACGGCGACGGCAAGAAGAACCCGAACAACATCTATGACGCCGCGCTCGCCGCGGGCCACTACCTCTGCGCGAGCGACCGCGATCTGTCCGACGAGTCCGGCGGCGGCGCCCTGCACAAGGCGATCCTGAGCTACAACCACTCGACGGAGTACCTGACCACCGTCCTGACGTGGCTGGAGTACTACCGCAAGGGCACCCACGAGATCCCCGACGGCACGGGCGTCCTGCCGGACGACCGCAGCGACGGCGGCAGGCCGAGCATCACCCCGAGCCCGGCGCCCGGCGGCTCCGGTTCGCCCTCGCCGAAGCCGAGCAAGCCCAGCAAGCCGGGTACGGACAAGCCCGGTTCGGGCAACCCGTCCGAGCCCGGCAGCGGCGGAAGCACCGGCCCGACCACGCCGCCGACCGGCGGCGGCTCCGAGAGCCCGGACCCCACCCCCTCGCCCACCGACCGGGTCTCGCGCCTGGAGGACGCCGGCACCGGCAAGCTCTCCGCGACGGCGGGCGACGCCTTCGCCGGACGCGTCGTGGTGCGTACGGAGTCCGCTTCGGGATCCGCCGTGGCCAAGGCCAAGGTGAAGTTCGCGATCGTCGGCGACACGGACGCCCGCTTCGACGGCGGCACGACGAGCGCCACGGTCACCACGAGCGCCACCGGAAAGGCCACCGCCCCGGTGATGAAGGCCGGGGAGAAGAGCGGCGAGTTCATCGTGCGGGCCACGGTCGTCGGCCGCTCGCTGCCCGGCCTCGACTACACGGCGACGGTCACCGCGCGCCAGGCCGACGCCCTGGTCAGGACCGACGACAAGGCGCTGACCTGCGCGCCGGGCGCGGAGTTCGCCGACCAGGTGGAGGTCAAGGCGACGTACAAGGGGGCGGCCGCAGACCGCGTCGCGGCCACCGCGACCATGGTCAAGTCGGCGACCGACGCCACGGCCAACGACAAGGGCCCCTACTTCAAGGACGCGGACGGCAAGCCGGTCCGCACGCTCAAGGCCCTGAAGACGGACGCCGACGGTGTGCTCAAGCTTCCGAAGATGTACGCGGACGACACGGCGGGCACCTACCTCCTGCGCATCACCACCGCGGGCGGCGCGACGCTCACGGTCGAACTGAAGGTGGCGGCCCCGGCGGCCTAGCCGCACCGCACGTCTCCCGAGCAACGCCCCTGCGCCCGCACGGCGCAGGGGCGTTCCTGTGTGTGCAACGTGTTCTCATCTCGCCGCCGCGTTGCTACGGTGCCCCAGCCCTGACGCCCTGTCAGTTCATGGTCGGTGCGTCCGGGTGTCGGTGTCATCAGCGTCCCCGCCTCGGGAGGATCCGCATGCGCGCTCTCATCGCCGCCGCGACCGGTCTTGCCGTCGCCTTCGCCCTGGTCCTGACGATCACGGCGATCGGAGCCCCGCCCGGCGAGACCTCACCGGAGCCGCTCCTCACCACCGTCCCCAAGCACCCATAACGTAGGGAGGGCCGCCGCGATGCGCCGCAAGGCCAGCCTGATCCTGCTCGCCTTCGCCGTCTTCTTCACGGCGATGTCCCCGCTCATGCGCTGGTACGCCTTCCCGCGCCTCGCCAAGATCCCGCCGAACCAGTACCAGGAGGCCGTCCTCGAGGCGCAGAACCCG
This sequence comes from Streptomyces sp. NBC_01381, assembly GCF_026340305.1. Lineage (NCBI taxonomy): Bacteria > Bacillati > Actinomycetota > Actinomycetes > Kitasatosporales > Streptomycetaceae > Streptomyces > Streptomyces sp. NBC_01381. The sequence continues at coordinate 3,164,578 of NZ_JAPEPI010000001.1, forward strand.
ACCCTCATCGACTACGGCTCCATGACGGCCAAGAAGATCGACAAGGTCACCATCGTGCAGACCCTCAAGGGCAACGTGGAGGCCTCGGAGAACGTCGAGAAGAGCGCCGACCGCGACGTGGTCGTCTGGGACGCCCTCTCCTACGTCCAGGACGCCGACGGCAAGATGGTCTCCAAGATCCCCGAGCGCTACATCTTCGACGCGCACAGCCAGGAACCGGTCAACGCCAAGGGCGAGATGGTCGACGGCGACCCGGTCAAGCGACAGGGCATCGAGTTCAAGTGGCCCTTCCTGACCGAGAAGCGGGACTACGAGTACTTCGACGCGCAGGCCCGCATCACCAGGCCCATCCACTACAAGGGCACCCAGAAGTTCCGCGGCGTCGACGTCTACTACTTCGAGCAGACCATCCCCTGGACCAAGGTCCCCTTCCCCAAGACGATGCCGGTCAAGGGCGTCACCGCGGAGTCGCTCGCCAAGACCGGCACCACCCGCTGGTACACCACGGTCCGCAAGTTCTGGGTCGAGCCGACCACCGGGGCGCCCGTCTACGGCGAGGAGATCCAGCGCAACGAACTGCGCGGCGGCACGCTCCTTGGCGACCGCGACAAGCTCACCGTGTTCTCGGGTCACGTGAAGATGCGCGAGGACTACATCCAGAACACCGTCGACCTGGTCAAGTCCCAGCGCGTCCTGGTCCTCCTCATGACGTCCTATCTCCCCTGGGGCTTCCTGGGCCTCGGCCTGCTCCTGCTTGCGCTCTCCCTCTGGCTGGAGGCCCGCAGCCGAAGGCCGGGCGAGCCCGAGCCCGCGGCGGCCCCCGAACCGGAACCCGTCAACGCCTGAGCCGCGCCTTGGTGAACCGCGTGGCCTCGGCCCCCACCGGATCCTCCGGCCACGGATGCTTCGGATACCGCCCGCGCAGCTCCGCCCGCACCGCCCGGTAGCCGTCCCGCCAGAAGGACGCGAGATCGGCGGTGACGGCCGCGGGGCGACCGGCGGGGGACAGCAGATGGACGACGACGGGTACGGAGCCGTCCGCGATGCGCGGCGTCTCGGCGAGGCCGAACATCTCCTGCAACTTCACGGCGAGGACGGGCTGTTCGGGGTCGGCGTAGTCGATCCGGATCCTGGACCCGCTCGGCACCTTCACCCGCTCCGGGGCGAGCGCGTCCAGGCGGGTCGCCTCACCGGTCGCCCACGGCAGGAGCCGGCCCAGGGCCTGCCCCGCGTCGATGCGGCCCAGATCGGAGCGGCGCCGCGCCTTGGAGAGCTCGGGCTCCAGCCACTCGTCCACGCGCGCGTGGAGGGCGTTTTCCGATACGTCGGGCCAGGGCGCCCCGAGGTGCCGATGCAGAAAGTCGAGCCGCTGCCGCAGCTCCCGCGCACCCCGCGACCAGTTCAGGAGCCCGGTCCCTTCCTCCCGCAGCCCGGCCAGGATCCCTTCCCGTACGAGACGGGGGTCGGGGCTCTTCATCGGCCGCACCGCCAACTCGACCGCCCCGAGGCGCTCCACGTGCCGGGTGACGAGGTCGCCGCCGGCCCAGGCGACTTCGTCCGCGTCGGAGTACAGGGGGGCGGCCGCCTCGCGCGCGACGTCCTCGTCGACATGTCCGCCGAGCAGCACGCGCGCGTGCCCGGCACCTACGGGCCGATCGGCCACGGCCACGGAGATCCACTCGGCCCCGCTCAACGCGGACCCGGCCCGGAGCTCACCCCGGGTCCCGCCGACCATGAGATACGTCCCGTCCCCCACCCGGCGGGCCACCCGCTCGGGAAACGCGAGCGCGGCAACGAGCCCGGCGGCCCGCTCATCGCCTCCGGCACCACCCTTCTCCCACCCGCCCGCCCGTCTCCCGGCATCTGAGCTTGATCCCCCCTGCGCCTCCCGCGCCGCCGGCCTGCCACTGCCCCCGGCGTCCCCGGCGCCGCGCTTCTCCCGCCCACCCGCCCGTTGCTCGGTGCTGGGAGGGCTCGATGCAGGGTTATGGGTGGGTGGGCGGGAAAGATCCCGCGCCGGAGGCGCGGGTGCTGAGGCGTCGCCCGAGGATGGCCCCGCCGCCGCGGTGAGCCGCCGGGTTTCGGTGCGCCAGCGGGCGGCGTACCCGTCCCCGCCCCGGCGGGCCCCGCGCCACGCCGCCGCGAGGTCGTCCCCGTACTCACGGGGCGGCTCCTCGCTCAGGAGGGCCACCACCTCCGCCGCCCGCCGAGTGCCGACGACCGGCGCGGCGTCGAGCAGGGCGCGGGCCAGCCGGGGGTGCAGGCCCACCCGGGCCAGCCGAGTCCCCCGCTCCGTCACACGCCCCGTGCCCGCGTCCACCGCCCCGATCGCCGTCAGAACACCCCGCGCCGCCGCCATCGCACCGCCCGGCGGAGCGTCGAGCAGGGCGAGCCCGGAGGCGTCCGGATCGCCCCAGCAGGCCGCCTGCAGGGCGAACGCCGTCAGGTCGGCCACCTTGATCTCGGGCGAGGGAAAGCGCGGCAGACGCCCGTCTTCCGCCTCCGCCCAGCACCGGTAGACGGCCCCAGGAGCCTCACGCCCCGCGCGCCCCGCCCGCTGCCGGCCCGCCGCCTGCGAAGCCCGTACCGTCGCCAGCGCGCTCAGCCCCCGCGCGTGGTCCACCCGCGGCTCACGCGCGAGCCCCGAGTCGACGACGACCCGCACCCCCGGCACCGTCAGGGACGACTCGGCCACCGACGTCGCGAGGACGACCCTGCGCGCACCGCCCGCCGAGCCCGCGAGCACCGCGTCCTGCACGGCCGCCGGCGCCCGCCCGTGCACCTGAAGAACCTCGGCGGGCGCGTCCCCCAGCTGCCCCGCCACCCGCGCGATCTCACCGACCCCGGGCAGGAAACACAGCACGTCCCCGTCCCGCTCGGCCAGCGCACGCCGTACCGTCGCCGCCACATGCGTAAGGAGCGCAGGGTCCACCCGCATCCCGTGCGGCGGCCGCACCGGCCGCGCGGGCGGCGCCCAGACGACATCCACCGGATGGGAGACCCCTTCGGCCTCGACCACCGGCGCGTCCCCGAGCAGCCGCGCCCACCCCTGCGCGTCCGTCGTCGCCGACGCCGCCACCAGACGCAGCTCGGGCCGCAGCGCAGCCCGCACGTCGACCAGGAACGCCGCCACGGTGTCCGCGTCCAGATGCCGCTCATGGCACTCGTCGATGACGACCAGGTCGACACCGGCCAGCTCCTGGTCCCGCTGCAGCCGCTGCAACAGCACACCGGTCGTGACGACCTCCACGCGCGTGTGCCGCCCCACGACGCGCTCACCGCGCACCGTGTAGCCGACGCTCCCGCCGACCTTCTCGCCGAGCAGCCACGCCATCCGCCGCGCGGCCGCCCGCGCCGCGATGCGCCGGGGCTCGGCGACCACCACACGACGTACCGGCGCGTCCCCGACGAGCCCCGCGAGCACCAGCGGCACCAGCGTCGTCTTGCCGGTGCCGGGCGGCGCACACAGCACGGCGACACCCCGGTCGTCGAGGGCGCCGCGCAGAGCGGGCAGGGCATCACGTACGGGAAGGCGCTGAAGTTCGTCGGTACGGATCACGCCCCCAGTCTCCCAAGTACGCGGATACGGTGATCCCATGCCCGAACCCCTGCGGATCACCGGCGACGGACTCGTGCTGCGCGAGTGGACGAGCGACGACCTGCCGATCATGGCCGAACTCTTCGACGACCCGGCCGTCGCCCACCGCACCCCGCTCGTCTCGCCCTTCGACGAGGCCGCGGCCCGCGACTACCTCCAGGCGATCCGCGAGAGCGAGGGCAAGCGCATCAACCTCGCCATCACCACCGACGGCCTGCGGCCCCTGGGCGAGATCCTGCTCAGCCTCACGCGCTGCACCATCGGTTACGCGGTCGGGGCCGCCCACCGTGGACAGGGCCTGGCCCCGCGCGCCACCCGGCTCCTCACGGAGTACGCCCACACGACGCTCGGCCTGCCGCGCGTCCTGCTGCAGATAGAACCGGACAACGGCCCGAGCGTCGCCGTCGCCGACCGCCTCGGCTTCCGCCTCACCGACGAGGAGCCGGAGCATGTGACGGGCAAGGGCGGCCGCGTCTACACCCTGCTGACCTGGGCCCACGAGACCGACGGCTAGGCGGTATCTACGTAGACACTGCCTACATGGGCAGTGTCTACGTAGGCAGTCAGTCCCGTACGCAGACGAAGATCGCCGTCCCCGGGATGAGATTCCCGCGCAGCGGGGACCAGCCGCCCCACTCCTGGGTGTTCCACGCGGGCCACTCCGGCTCCACCAGGTCGACCAGGCGGAAGCCGCCGGCCACCACGTCCCGCACCCGGTCGCCGACCGTCCGGTGGTGCTCCACGTAGACGGCGCTTCCCTTCTCGTCCTGCTCTACATAAGGAGTGCGGTCGAAATAGGAGGCCGCCACGGAGAGACCCTCCGGGCCCGGCTCGTCGGGGAAGGCCCAGCGCATCGGGTGCGTCACCGAGAACACGAACCGGCCGCCGGGCCGCAGCACCCGGTGCACGTCCTTGAGGACCCGCACCGGATCGGCGACGAAGGGCAGCGCTCCGTAGGCGGAGCACGCCAGGTCGAAGCTGCCGTCGGCGAACGGCAGCGCCCCCGCGTCCGCCTCCACCAGCGGCACCCCGCCGCCGATCCGCAGCGCGTGCTGCAGCTGGCGGTGCGAGAGGTCGAGGGCGACCGGGCGGGCGCCCTGCGCGGCGAGCCAGCGCGAGCACTGCGCCGCGCCCGCGCCGATCTCCAGGACGTCCTTGCCCTTCAGATCTTCCGGCGGGCCGAGCAGCTCGGCCTCCACCTCGTCGAGCCCCTCGGGACCCCACACGAAACGGTCGTCCCCCAGGAAGGTGCCGTGCTCGATCTGGTACTCGTCCGCGTTCCTGTCCCACCAGCCGCGATTGGCGCGACTGCTCTCCGTGACGTCGGCGTCACGCCGGGTGGCTTCCGGTTCGGGCGTCTCGGGCAGCTCGGACTCTTGGATGATCGGCTCCATCGTCGTACTCTTCCGTCTGACTTGTCGCGGCTCGGTGCAGCGGGACGTGCCCCCCTATGCGTCGCGGCAGGGCGCGCTGCGGCCCGTGTGGCCTCATGCGACAGCATTTGTGCCGGGATTGCGGCGATCCGCCCCGGGTGTGCGCCTTCGCGCATTGACCCTGTCCGGCTGCCCCCGTATGCTACAAGTTGCGCTGCGAGCCTGCGCTCCTCAGACATAGCAGGCTGCGCTCGCGTCTGTTGTAAACCCCTCGGTTGTCGAGGCGCCTTCCGTTTCTCCGGAAACCTGGATTGGGCGCTTCCAAGGCTGTCCGGCTTCTTCAGAGCGAAATCGGCTCCGGCGCTAGCAGTACCTACGACTCTCTGTCCGTACCGGAGCCCTTACCCACATGACGAGCAGCACCGAGACCACCGCCACCACCCCGCAGGTAGCGGTCAACGACATCGGTAACGAGGAAGCCTTCCTCGCCGCGATCGACGAGACGATCAAGTACTTCAACGACGGCGACATCGTCGACGGCGTCATCGTGAAGGTCGACCGGGACGAGGTCCTGCTCGACATCGGTTACAAGACCGAAGGCGTCATCCCGAGCCGCGAGCTCTCCATCAAGCACGACGTCGACCCGAACGAGGTCGTCGCGGTTGGTGACGAGATCGAGGCCCTGGTTCTCCAGAAGGAGGACAAGGAAGGCCGTCTGATCCTGTCCAAGAAGCGCGCTCAGTACGAGCGTGCCTGGGGCACGATCGAGAAGATCAAGGAAGAAGACGGCATCGTCACCGGTACCGTCATCGAGGTCGTCAAGGGTGGTCTCATCCTCGACATCGGCCTCCGTGGCTTCCTTCCGGCCTCCCTCGTCGAGATGCGCCGCGTCCGCGACCTCCAGCCCTACGTGGGCAAGGAGCTCGAGGCCAAGATCATCGAGCTGGACAAGAACCGCAACAACGTGGTCCTGTCCCGCCGTGCCTGGCTCGAGCAGACCCAGAGCGAGGTCCGTCAGACCTTCCTCACGACCCTGCAGAAGGGTCAGGTCCGCTCCGGCGTCGTTTCCTCGATCGTCAACTTCGGTGCGTTCGTGGACCTCGGCGGCGTCGACGGTCTCGTGCACGTCTCCGAGCTCTCCTGGAAGCACATCGACCACCCCTCCGAGGTTGTCGAGGTCGGCCAGGAAGTCACCGTCGAGGTTCTCGACGTGGACATGGACCGCGAGCGCGTGTCCCTGTCGCTCAAGGCGACGCAGGAAGACCCGTGGCAGCAGTTCGCCCGCACGCACCAGATCGGGCAGGTCGTTCCCGGTAAGGTCACCAAGCTCGTTCCGTTCGGTGCGTTCGTGCGCGTCGACGAGGGCATCGAGGGTCTGGTCCACATCTCCGAGCTGGCCGAGCGCCACGTGGAGATCCCGGAGCAGGTCGTCCAGGTCAACGACGAGATCTTCGTCAAGGTCATCGACATCGACCTCGAGCGTCGCCGGATCTCGCTGAGCCTCAAGCAGGCCAACGAGTCCTTCGGTGCCGACCCGTCGGCCGTCGAGTTCGACCCGACCCTGTACGGCATGGCCGCGTCCTACGACGACCAGGGCAACTACATCTACCCCGAGGGCTTCGACCCCGAGACCAACGACTGGCTCGAGGGCTTCGAGACCCAGCGCGAGGCTTGGGAGGGCCAGTACGCCGAGGCGCAGCAGCGCTTCGAGCAGCACCAGGCCCAGGTCATCAAGTCCCGCGAGGCGGACGCCCAGGCCGAGGCCGAGGGCGCTGCCGCTCCGGCTTCCGCCGGTGCGCCGGCTGCCGGTGGCAGCAGCAGCGGTGGTTCGTACTCCTCGGAGTCGGACGACACCTCTGGTGCGCTGGCCTCGGACGAGGCGCTTGCCGCGCTTCGCGAGAAGCTTGCCGGTGGTCAGAGCTGAGGCTCGCCCCTAGGCGGTAGTAGCTGAACACCGCGGGCCCGCACCTCTTCGGAGGTGCGGGCCCGCGGTGCGTTCGCGCTTCGGGCCCCCGGTCGTGTGTCGTCTGCGGGTCGTGGGGGCTTGTCGCGCAGTTCCCCGCGCCCCTTCGGGGCGCACCTGAGGGCGTCGGTCAGGGATCTGCTTACGGCGTCACCTTGATGTTCGTCAGGCCCTTGCCGCCCGTCACCGTGTTGCTCGCGTACACCGTCGTCTTGCAGTTGTCGCTGTAGTTCGTCACGTTGATCGCCATTTGTTTGTCGCCCGTCGAGCCGGTCAGGTCCGACTTGTTGGCGCGGAAGACCGTGCCGCAGCCCCAGCCGGACTGCTGTGCGTGGGTCTCGTAGCCGTTGTTCGTGGTGTTCTTGCCGGTGTTGTTCTCGATGACGTAGTCGTTGCCCTTCACGTCGATCCACGAGTCGTCGTAGTTGTTGCCGGTCAGGCCCTTGCCGTCGAACGTGTTGCCGGAGACCTTGCCGCCCGTCGTGCCTTCCTTGAGGTCGATCGCCTCGCCGCCGACGTCCGGGCCGATCGTGTTGCCGAGGATCTGTACGTTGTCGCTCTTGTCGGAGAGCGTGTTGGCGCTGCCTACGTAGACGCCCTCGCCCATGCCTCTGTCGTCGTTCCCGGTGTCGTAGATCCGCGAGTTCTTGATGACGCCGTCGCTGCTCGACTTCCGGAAGTGGACGCCCTCCATGTCGAGGCCGTGGACCGTGACCGTGTCGACCACGACGCCCTGGGCGGAGTCGATCATGATGCCCTTCTGGCCGCCGGTGACGGTGATGCCCCGCACCGTCCAGTGCGAGGCGCCGTCCAGGTGCAGGCCGTAGCCGCCGCCCGCGGTGAGCACCGCCTTGGAGGAGCCGGTCAGCGTGATGCGGGAGCCCGAGCTCGCGGCCGTGCTCGTCTTGAAGTTTCCGGAGTACGTTCCGTCGGCGAGGTGGATCGTGTCGCCCGGGGACGCTTCGGTGAGCGCGGACTTGAGCTCGGCGGCCGTGGTGACCTCGATGACCTCGGCGGCTCCCTGGGCGGGCGACGCCGTGGCCACGACGGCCAGGCCTCCGGTGGCGGCCGTCGCGGCGAGCGCGGAGAGGAGCAGGGTGCGTCGGGTGCGCATGTGGGGGTGACCTCTCTGTTCGTGTGGCTTCTGTTCGTGTGGCTGTTCTTCTACATGAACTTTGGACGTGATTCTGAACGTACGGGTGGGGCATGTCCGCGTCAAGGTCTGGACTGAGGCGGGCGGGCGAGGGGGTGGGTGCGAAGTGCGCGAGGAGAGAAATGTGGTGGATACACGAGTAACTCCCGTGCTGTAACAGGCCGTTGCCAGGATCCCTGCGTCCAGCGAGATCGACAGGGGAGCCGAAGCCATGGCACAGACCCAGCCGGGGACCGGTACGAGCCGTCGCGCCTTCCTGCGCGATGTCGGCATCACGGGCGGCGCGGGCGCGATGCTCGCCACCATGGGCGCGCTCGGGATGGCGCCCACCGCGCAGGCGGCACAGCGCGAAAAGCCCTTCCGGGCGCCGAGCGCGGGCGACTTCACGCTGCAGGGACGCGCGGCCGCGAAAGTCGTCGTCGTGGGTGGCGGCATCGCCGGTCTCGCCAGCGCCTATGAACTCGGCAAGGCGGGCTACCGCTGCACGGTCCTGGAGGCCAGAGACCGCGCCGGCGGCCGCAACTACACGGTGCGCGGCGGCGATTCGACCGTCGATCTGTACGGCAACCGGCAGACCGCGAGGTTCGGCGAGGGCCAGTACATGAACGCGGGACCCGGGCGGATCCCGCAGTGGATGGTCACGCTCGACTACTGCCGTGAACTCGGCGTACCCCTGGAGGTGTTCACGAATACGAACGCCGACGCCTATATCTTCAACGAGTCGGCAGGCATGTCCGCGCCGATGCGCTACCGCACCGCCAAGGCCGATGTGTACGGCTACGTCTCCGAGTTGCTCGCCAAGGCCACCGACAAGAGCGCGCTCGACAAGGAGCTCACCACCGCCGATCAGGACCGACTCACCGAGTTCCTCAAGGACTTCGGTGAACTCGGCGCCAAGATGACGTACGAGGGCGGCGACCGGCGCGGCTACCGGACGGTCCCGGCCGCCACCGGCACCCCGGGAGTGCCGCTCGGTGATGTCCCCTCCGCCTCCGAGGTGTTCGCGAGCGGAGTGGGGCGCTACTTCTCCTTCGAGTTCGGCTTCGACCAGGCGATGCTGATGTTCCAGCCGGTCGGCGGCATGGACCGGATACCCGAAGCGCTGACTCGGGCGATCGGCGCGCACAAGGTGCGTATGGGCGCGGCCGTCACCCGCATCACCGACAAGGGGCACGGGGTCACCGTCACGTACACCCAGGGCGGCAGGACCAGGTCCATCGATGCCGACTTCTGCATCGGCGCGCTGCCGCCCAACATCCTCGCCAAGGTCCCGCACAACCTCGGCTCCGGCGTCCAGCGGGCCCTGGAGGCGATCACCCCGCAGTCCGCGGGGAAGATCGGCCTGGAGTACCGCTCGCGCTGGTGGGAGCTCGACCACAAGATCTATGGCGGCATCACCGAGACCGACCTGGACGTGAGCCACATCTGGCATCCATCGCACGGCTTCCATGGAGAGCGGGGTCTGCTGGCCGGCTACTACAACTACGACAAGGACGCCGACACGTACGCCGCACTCACCCCCAAGGAACGCGAGAAGCGGGCCGTCGCGGCGGGAGTGAAGATCTACGGAGAGAAGTACCGCACCGAACTCGACTCGTCCTTCTCGCACCACTGGCGCCAGACGCCGTACCTGGAGGCGGCCTGGCACGACACCCCCGGCGGGCCCGACGACCCGCGCTACAAGCCGCTCAACGAGCCGACGGGGCGCGTCTACTTCGCCGGTGACTGGCTGAGCCGCACCGACGCCTGGCAGCACGGCGCGTTCACCTCGGCACGCCGGGCGATCGGCAAGCTCCACGCGCGCGTGCTGGCCGCCTAGGTGCGCGCGTGCCGGCCGGCCAGATGTACGTGACGTAAGAAGCCGCTGTGAAGGGGCGCGGGAGGGAATGCCCGTGCCCCGGCGGGCGTTCTGCTGTACGAGTCACGATGCAGAGGGCGAGGAGCGGTCACAGTGCTTGATCCGCAGGGTTTGTACGCATGGGAGCCGAAGGGCCTCGACGTGGTCGACATGGCGCTCGCCCAGGAATCGGCCGGACTTGTCATGCTCTACCACTTCGACGGATACATCGACGCGGGCGAGACCGGCGACCAGATCGTCGAGCGTCTCGTGGACAGCCTGCCGGGCCAGGTGGTGGCGCGCTTCGACCACGACCGGCTCGTCGACTACCGCGCGCGGCGCCCGCTGCTCACCTTCAAGCGTGAGCGCTGGACCGACTACGAGGTGCCCACGCTCGACGTGCGGCTTCTCCAGGACGCCACCGGCGCGCCCTTCCTGCTGCTCTCCGGGCCCGAACCGGACGTCGAGTGGGAGCGCTTCGCGGCGGCCGTCGGGCAGATCGTCGAGCGCCTCGGCGTACGCCTCTCGGTGGACTTCCACGGCATCCCCATGGGCGTGCCGCACACCCGGCCCGTGGGCCTGACCCCGCACGGCAACCGCACCGACCTGGTGCCGGGGCACCGCAGCCCCTTCGACGAGGCGCAGGTGCCGGGCAGCGCGGCGGCGCTCGTCGAGTACCGACTCCTGGAGGCGGGGCACGACGTGCTCGGTGTCGCCGCGCACGTTCCGCACTACATCGCGCGCTCCGCGTACCCGGACGCGGCCCTCACGGTCCTGGAGGCGATCACCGCGGCGACCGGCCTGGTGCTTCCCGGCATCGCGCACGGCCTGCGCACCGAGGCGCACCGCACCCAGACCGAGATCGACCGGCAGATCCAGGAGGGCGACGAGGAACTGGTCGCCCTGGTCCAGGGGCTTGAGCACCAGTACGACGCGGCGGCGGGCGCCCAGGACCGGGGCAACATGCTCGCGGAGCCCGTGGACATCCCGTCGGCCGACGAGATCGGCCAGGAATTCGAACGCTTTCTCGCCGAGCGGGAGGGCGACGTCTGACGCCACCGCTTAAGCTGCCGGTCATGCTGAAGGTGGGCCTGACCGGCGGTATCGGCGCCGGCAAGAGTGAAGTCTCGCGGTTGCTCGTCGCGTCCGGAGCGGTGCTGATCGACGCCGACAAGATCGCCCGCGAGGTGGTGGAACCGGGAACTCCGGGTCTGGCGGCGGTCGTTGAAGCCTTCGGCCGGGAGATTCTCGCGCCGGACGGCACCCTCGACCGCCCGAAGCTGGGCGGGATCGTCTTCGCCGACGCCCAGAAGCTGGCCGTACTGAACTCGATCGTGCACCCCCTGGTCGGCGCCCGCTCCGCCGACCTCGAGGCGTCCGCCGCCGAGGACGCGGTGGTCGTCCACGACGTGCCGCTGCTCGCGGAGAACGGCCTGGCGCCGCTGTACGACCTCGTGGTCGTCGTCGACGCGAGCCCCGAGACGCAGCTTGACCGTCTGGTGCGGCTGCGCGGCATGCGCGAGGAGGACGCCCGCGCGCGGATGGCCGCCCAGGCGACGCGCGAGAAGCGACGGGAGATCGCCGACGTCGTCATCGACAACGACGGCCCCCTGGAGGGCCTCGCAGAGCGCGTCGCCGCCGTATGGGCGGACCTCGCGCGGCGGGCCCAGGCAGCCTAGAAGGGGCGGGTCAGTGGTCGTACTGGCGGTGGTCACCGCTCTGGGCGGCCTGGTCGCGCTGCTTGCCGGCGCCTACGGCCTGTGGCGCACCCGGCACATCACCGCTTCGGGCGAGGTGACGCAGGCCCTGGTCAAGGCGGTGCAGCCGGGAGCCGAGCGGCCGCTGCTGCAGTTCGAGACGGGGGACGGGCGGGTCGTCGAGATGGTGTCGCCGGTGCCGCGCAGCCGGAAGCGGCCGCTGGTCGCGGGTGACCGGGTGCGGATCGCGTACGACAGCGACGATCCCCGCGAGGCCGTGCTGCTCGGGCATGAGCGCAGGGGCATCGACCGGGGCTTTGTGGCGGCGGGTTCGGCGATCTTGGTTCTGGGGCTGGTGCTGGTGGCCGTGGCGCTGTGAAGCTCTGCCTTGAAAGGGCGGAGCTCTGCGGTTCGGGACCCGTGTGAATCGGCGGAATAGGCGTCGGCGTGGCGGGCGTTGACACAGTGGAGCGAGGGAAGGAGTCACGCGTGCCCGAAATCACCCCGGAGACCCATGTCATCGACTTCCGTGCGGCGGAGCAGCTCCTTGCCGCGCGCGATCCCCGAGGCGCGGTGAAGCTGCTCGACACGGTCATCGCGGCCCACCCCGAGAACACGGCGGCCCGGCTGCTGAGGGCCCGCGCCTTCTTCGCCGCCGCCCAACTGCGCGCCGCCGAGCTGGAGTTCAGCATCGTCCTGGAGCGTGAGCCGGACAACGCGTTCGCCCACTTCGCGCTCGCCCGCACCTATGAGCGCGCCGCGAGGCCGGACCAGGCCCGGCGGCACTTCCGCCTCGCCGCGGCGCTCGACCCGCAGCCGGAGTATCTGGCGGCGGCCCGCTTCGACGGCGGCGAGAGCAGCGGTGAGAACAGCGCCGGGAGCAGTGGCGGCTAGCCGGTTCTCGGCGGCTCGTACGGCGGGATGTCGCGGCCCGGCTGGTAGTGCGGCCCCTGGTGGATGCGGTGCACCACCACCGCCATGTCGACGGTGACGACCAGCAACAGCACGCCGCACGCCGCCGCCCACTGCGGGCGTCCCACGAGCGCGAAGACGACGGTGCCGAAGACCGCCCAGACCAGGCCCCATACGCTGAACCAGAAACGCATCCGCAGCGGACTGCGCGCGGTCAACGGCTCACTGCCTGTACGCATCATGAGGGTCATCTCCACCCTCTCTCCACCTGCTTCTCCACCCTCCAGGATCCACCCGTGGGTGGTGGTCCGGAAGGGCCGGAGGCGGCAAGATCGTAGATGTGCCGCCGACGCCGTCGCGTCGCCGGCGTCGCCGAGCGGGGGTAAGGCTGTGCCGGCTGTAACGGGGGTAAGGCTGTGCTGGACGTACTGAGGGACCGGGCGAGGACGGACGAGAGCCTCGCGTCGTGGCTGAAGGATCTCGATGGCGCGGGCGCGCCGCGGGCGGGCGCGGTGCTCCCGGACGCCGACGACCTGCCGGAGGTCCTGCTCGACCTGGCCGTCGGGCACGAGGACATCAACGGCCTGGTCGCGCTGCGCGGGCGGCTCATCGAGGATCCCGACGCGCGATGGCTGCTCGACCGCTGTGTCGAGGCACTCGTACGGGACATGGGAAAGCCCGGATCGGGGCCACGGATCCCGGCGCTGCCCCAGGAGTTGGGGGAGCTCGGACGCTGCTTCTTCGTGTTCGTGTTTGTGGCGGCGCTGCCCCGGGTCCGCGCCTATCACCGCGACCGCGGCATCCCCGACGACATCTCGCGCCGCACCCTCGCCGACCTCGGCCGGCATCTGGCGGTGCACCGCAGGGCGCACGGCGGGCGCGGCCTCAAGGCGCCGGGATGGCTCGGCCTGCATTTCCGGGGCGAGCTCTACCAGTTGGGCCGCCTGCAGTTCGAGCGTGCCGTTCTCGGTACGCGCATGGGAGAGGCGGCCGCCGCCGCGGGGCACTCGGCGGGCCCGGGCGATCCCTGTCTGGACGTCCATATAGCCGACTTCCGGGGGCCGTTGACGCCGGAGGCATGCGACCGGTCGCTGGCGCTTGCGCGGGAGTTCTTCGCGCGCCACTTCCCGGAGGAACGGTATGAGACAGCTGTCTGCCACTCCTGGCTGCTCGACCCACAGCTGAAGAGATATCTGCCCGCGGAGTCGAACATCGTCCGCTTCCAGGAGCGATTCCATGCGGCGCGGGGTCATGAGGAGGAGCCGGACGACGACGGCCCCATAGCCTTCGTCTTCGGCGACCGGGGCCTGCCCGTGGCCGAACTGCCGCGCCGGACCAGCGTGGAGAGGGCCGTGGGTGACCATCTGCGGGCGGGAGGTCATTGGTACGGCGGGCATGGCTGGTTCCCGCTGTAGCCGGTGCGACAGGAGCATGAGGGGGGAACGGGCCTGCGGGACGCTTCGTTGACGGGTCATGACTGCTGAGATGCGTGAGGGACACGAGGGAACGGGACCCGGAGCGATCACGCCGGACGGCTGCGCAGTGGACCTGTACACCCGCCTGGCCGTCGGGGACGAGCCGGACGTCATCGAGGCCGCGGTGCCGGCCGGGGCGCACATTCTGGAACTGGGCAGCGGGGCGGGGCGGGTGACCCGGCCGCTGATCGAGCGGGGCTTCCGGGTGACGGCGGTGGACGAGTCGGCCGAGATGCTGGAGAAGGTCGAGGCGCTCGCCCGGACCGAAGGGCCCGGCGGTGTGGTCCGCACGGTGCGCAGCGCGATCGAGTCGCTCGACCTGGACGAGAAGTTCGACGTGGTGATGCTCGGCTCGTTCCTCGTGCACGAAGGCGACCTGGCGGTGCGGGACGGCATGCTGGAGACGTGCCGGAAGCATGTGGCGGACGACGGCTGCGTCCTGATCCAGCGGGAGGGCATGGACTACCACACGAACCTGCCGCGGGAGCGGGTCGACCCGGGCGGCTACACCGTACGGATCGTGTCGGCGGACCCGGTGGGCGACGGAGTGAACAGGGTGCGCGCGGAGTACATCTTCCCGGACGCCCAGTGGACCCAGACGTTCCTCGCCCGCCCCATGACGAAGGAACAGTTCGAGGAGGCGCTGGCGGAGGCGGGCCTGAAGGTGGACAAGTACCTGACGGAGGACGGGATCTGGGTGCGGGCGGTTGCGGGGTAGTCGGGTGTGCCCCGTAAGGGGCGCGGGGCTGTGACATATGCGGCTCCGCCGCGTGGGCGCGACCAGCCCCCACCGGCCCGCGGGTTCATCACCGCACTACCCGCGGAGCGCTCAGCCCTCCAGGCCCCGCAGCCGCTCCATGTCGCGGCGGTCGCGCTTCGTGGGGCGGCCCGTGCCCCGGTCGCGTACGCCGGCGGGGGCGACCGCCTCGCGGGGCGGCGGGGGAGGGCTGTTGTCGACGTAGCACTCGACGGCGACCGGCGGGCCGACGCGTTTGCGGATGACGCGCTTGACCACGACGACGTGCTCCCGGCCGCCCGCATGGCGCAGCCGCACCTCGTCGCCCACGCGTACGCCGTAAGCGGGCTTCACGCGCTCGCCGTTGACCCGTACATGGCCGCCCTTGCAGGCCGCCGCGCCCATCGAGCGGGTCTTGACCAGGCGTACGGACCAGATCCAGGCGTCGACGCGCACGGAACCCTCGCCCGCGCCCGCCGCGCCGCCGTTGCCCTTGCCGCCGCTCGAAGTCTCCGAAGCCATGCCCCGACTTTAGACCCTGTCCGGCGGACGGGACCGGGACAACGGCCGGGCAACGGGCGGGCAAGGGCCAGGGCGGCAGCAGGGCCGCATCGCCGTGCGCACGGCGAGCCGTCCGGGAAGCACCCGTCCCCTGGTCCGATAATTCGGGCTGATCGCCGCAAAGCGGGACGAAGAACGAGGGGTGCCGCCCATGAAGCCCGAAGACACCGTCGCCACCGTCGACGACCTGATGGACACGCTCCGTGCCGACCTCGAGCGGCTCGCCGCGATCCCGTCGATCGCCTTCCCCGGTTTCCCGGCCGAGGCGGTGTTCGCGGCGCACGATCTGGTCGTCGAGCTGTTGCGGGGTGCGGGGGTGCCCACTGTCGAGCGGCTCGATCTGCCGAACACCGCGCCCGTGATCTACGGCGAGATCCCGCCGCCGAGCCCCGACGCACCCACGGTCCTGCTCTACGGCCACTACGACGTCCAGCCGCCCGGCGACCAGAGCCTGTGGAAGTCGCCGCCCTTCGAGCCGACGCCCATCGAGGGCGGGCTACGGGCCCGGGGCATCGCGGACGACAAGTCCAATGTGATCGCGCACCTGGGGATGCTGCGCGCGTACGAGGGGCGGCCGCCCGTCGGGATCAAGATCGTCATCGAGGGGCAGGAGGAGTACGGCAGCACCTTCGACGACTATCCGCCCACCGACCCGGAGCGGTTCGCCTGTGACGCCATGGTCATCGCCGACCTCGGCAATCTCCGGCCCGGCACCCCCACCCTCACCACCGCGCTGCGCGGCGCCTCCGAGGTGATCGTCGAGGTGCGCACCCTCGAAGAGCCGCGCCACAGCGGGGAGTTCGGCGGGGCGGCGCCCGACGCCCTGGTCGTACTCCTCAAGGCGCTCGCCACGCTCCACGACGTACACGGGGATGTGGCCGTGGAGGGGCTGCGGCGTGCGGAGTGGAGCGGCACCAGTTACACCGAGGAGGAGTTCCGTGAGCTCGCCGGGGTGCTTGACGGGGTGCCGCTCGTCGGCAGCGGCGGCCTGGGGGAGCGGCTCTGGAGCGGCCCCGCGATCACCGTCATCGGCCTGGACGCGCCCGGCGTGGAGGATGCCGCTTCGGCCGTCGTGCCGTACGCGAGGGCCAAGCTGAACCTGCGCTTCCACCCGCGTCAGGACCCGAAGGAGGCGCAGGCCAAGCTGGTCGACCACCTGCGCTCGCTCAAGCCGTTCGGGGTCCCGCTCACCGTCACGCCCGGCGACACCGGCCCCGGCTATGAGGCGGCCACCGGCGGCCCCGCCTACCGTGCCGCGCGTGCCGCGCTCAAGGAGGCCTGGGGCGAGGACGCCTCGTCCGTCGCGACCGGCGGCTCCATCCCGCTGGTCAACGGCCTGGCGAAGGCGGCACCCGGCGCGGAGGTGCTGCTCTTCGGCGCCCAGGACAGCATGTGCAATCTGCACGCCCCGAACGAGCGCGTCCTCTTCTCCGAGCTGCGCAACACGGTCGTCGCGATGTGCGCCTTCGTCCGCGAGTACGCCGCCGACTTCCCGGCCGGGGGCGGCGCCGCGTGAGCACGACCGATACGGATCCCGAACCGGGTACCGAAGAGCCCGCGCGGAAAGGGAAGTTCACCTTCCCCAGCGCGCTGACGGTCCTCGCGATCGTCACCGTGGCCGTCTGGCTGCTCGCCTTCCTCATCCCGTCCGGCCAGTACGACCGCGACGACTCGGGCGCTCCCGTCCAGGGCACCTACCACCGGGTCGACTCCGGCCAGTCGTTCGTCGACCGGCTGGGCGACCTCTTCCTCGCCCCGGTCAACGGCCTCTACGGCATCCAGGACGAGAAGACCTCGCTGGTCGCGCCGGACAACGTCGGCGCGCTGTACGGCAGCGCGGGGGTCTTCCTCTTCGTACTCGCCATCGGTGCCTTCATCACCGTCGTCTTCGCCACCGGCGCGCTCGACCGTGGCATCGGTCGGCTCGCGCACCGGCTGCGCGATCGCGGGGCGCTGCTCATCGCCGGTGTCATGGTCGTCTTCTCCGTCCTCGGCACGGTCGAGGGGTTCGCGGAGGAGACGCTGGGTTTCTACGGCCTGATCGTGCCGCTGATGCTCGCGCTCGGATACGACCGCATGACCGCCGTCGGCGCGATCATCCTCGGCGCGGGTGTCGGCGTCCTGTGCTCGACGGTGAACCCCTTCGCGACGGGCGTCGCCTCGTCCGCCGCCGACATCTCGCTCGGCGACGGCATCGTGCTGCGCTTCGCCATGTGGATCGTCCTGACGGCCGTGACGGTCGCCTACGTCATCCGCTACGCCAGGCGCGTCCAGCGCAGCCCGGAGCGCTCGCTCTCCGGGTTCCTGCCCGGCGACCGGGACCAGGAGCAGGCCTCGGCGGGGGCGGCGGAGGTGCCCGAGCTCACCGGTCTGCACAAGGCGGTGCTCATCGTGACCGCGCTCGTCTTCGCCTTCATGATCTTCTCGGTGGTGCCGTGGCGGAGCGCGCTCACCGGCGACGCGGACGCCGAGCCGTACGGCTTCGAACTGGGCTGGTCCTTCCCGGAGTTGGCCGCCCTGTTCCTGTGCGCGGCGGTCCTTGTCGGGCTCGTCGCGCGGATGGGGGAGCAGAAGCTCAGCTCGACGATCATCCAGGGCGCGGCCGACTTCGTCTCGCCGGCGCTTGTCATCCTGCTGGCCCGCGGCGTCACGACGATCATGAACAATTCGAAGATCACGGACACCGTGCTCCACTCGATCGAGGGGGTGGTCAAGGGCACGTCGTCGAGCCTGTTCGCGATCATCGTCTTCATCGTGAACCTGCCCCTCGCCTTCCTGATCCCCTCCACCTCCGGGCATGCCACCCTCGCCATGCCGATCCTCGCCCCGCTCGCCGACTTCGCCGGGGTCTCGCGCGCGGTCGTCGTCACGGCCTGGCAGTCGGCCAGCGGCTGGATGAACCTGTGGGTTCCGACCACGGCGGTGACCATCGGCGGCGTCGCGCTCGCGAAGGTCGGCTACGACAAGTACCTGCGGTTCGTGTGGCCGCTGCTGGCGGTGCTGTCCGTGCTCATCTGCGGGTTTGTGGCGCTGGGGGCGGCGGTGACCTGAGGTTGGCCGGCGTCAGTCCGCTTCCTCGGTCAGTCCGCTTCCTCGGTCAGTCCGCTTTCTCGGTCAGTCCGCTTCCTCTTCCTCGCCGAAGAGATGCCACACCGTGGAGCGGTAGTTGGTCCGCACATGGACCAGCGCATGCGCCCGTGCGCGCTCCGCATCCCCCGACGCCACCGCCTCGTACAGCTCACGGTGTTCCTCAAGCAGGTGTGCCCACTCCTCGTTTCGCCGCGTCATCCACCGAAGCCGCCCGTCGACCGGTTCCATGACGGACGTCAGCAGGCTGTTGCCCGCCATCGCCAGGATGCGGTCGTGGAAGCGGGTGTTGATGTCCGTGATCGCCTCGGCGTCCGCCGTGCGGGTCGCCTCCGCCGCGCTGTCGAGGAGGGCCGAAAGCTCCGCGAGGCCCTCCTCGGTGGCCCGCTGTGCCGCGCGCCCCGCGGCGAAGACCTCCAACGCCTCGCGCAGTTCGAAGAGTTCGGTGACGTCGGTGCGGGTCAGCCGGCGCACCACGGTCCTGCGCGGCGTCTCGAAGGTGATGAAGCCCTCGGCGACCAGCGCCCGGATCGCCTCGCGCACCGGGACCCTGGACACCCCCAGGCGGTCGGCGAGTTCGCGTTCGACCAGGCGGTCGCCCGGGCCGAGGCGTCCGGCGATGATCTCCTGCCGCAGCTCGGCGAGCACGCGTTCGCGTACGGCGCCCAGCGGCTGCTCCACGGTCGTCATGGTGTCCATCATTGCCGAACCCGGCATCGATTTACCGATTCGTAACCGTACGGACATTGCCGGGCGCCGCCGGGGGCGGGACTATGGCGGCACTTTGGTATACCAAACTTTGGTATACCAAAGATGCCGCACCTCCGTCCCCAGCTCAGGAGGCCCCGTGTCCCTCGCCCAGCGCGCCGACTCCCCCGGCGCGACGCACGACTTCGTCCCCGATCCCCGGCTCACCAACGAAGACCTCGCCCCCACCGCCGAACGCAAGTGGAAGGTCTTCGACCTCTTCGCCCTTTGGATGTCCGACGTCCACAACCTCGGCAACTACACCTTCGCCGCAGGCCTGTTGGTGCTCGGGCTCAACGTCTGGCAGATCTTCACCTCGCTGCTCGTCGGCTTCGTACTGATCTACGCCGGAATGAACATGATGGGGCGCATCGGCCAGCGCCACGGCGTGCCGTTCCCCGTGGTCAGCCGCATCAGCTTTGGTGTCTGGGGCGCCAACATCCCCGCCCTTATCCGGGCCGTGATCGCCATCATGTGGTACGGAATCCAGACCTATCTGGCCTCCATCGCGGTCAACGTGATGCTCATCGCCGCCTTCCCGGGCCTGGAGTCGTGGACCGAGGGCTCCTTCCTCGGGCTGCACGCGCTCGGCTGGTGTTCCTTCGTCGCCCTCTGGCTGGTGCAGGGGCTGATCATGACCCAGGGCATGGAGTCCGTACGGAAGTTCCAGGACTTCTGCGGGCCCGCCATCTGGGTCGTGATGATCGCCCTCGCCGTGTGGATCCTCTGGAAGGCCGGCTGGACCATCTCGCTCACCAGCACCCCGAACCCCGTCTCCACGGGCGAGCAGGTGCGGCAGTGGTTCGGCGCCATCGGGCTCATCCTCGCCACCTACGGCACGCTGATGCTCAACTTCTGCGACTTCTCGCGCTTCGCCTCCGACTACCGCACCGTCAAGCGCGGCAACTTCTGGGGACTGCCCATCAATTCGACCGCCTTCGTGATCCTGTCGGTCGTGGTCACGGCCGGGAGCCTGGAAGTCTTCGGGAAGGCCATCACCGATCCCGCCGAACTCGTCGCCGAGATCGGCAACACCTGGGTGCTGATCTTCGGGGCGCTCACCTTCGCCGTCGCCACGATGGGCGTGAACATCGTCGCCAACTTCGTCTCGCCCGCGTACGACCTGGCCAATGTCTGGCCGCAGAAGATCACCTTCAAGATCGGCGGACTCATCTCCACGGTCGCCGCGCTCCTTGTCACGCCGTGGAACCTGTACTCCAACCCGACCGTCGTGAACTACTTCCTCGGGGGGCTCGGCGCCTTCCTCGGGCCGCTGTTCGGCATCATCGCCGTCGACTACTTCTGGGTGAAGCGCGGCCGCATCGACACCGAGGCGCTCTTCAAGGCCGAGCCGGGATCGCCGTACTACTACAAGAAGGGCGTCAACCCCAAGGCGCTCGCGGCCTTCCTGCCGACGGCGGGCTTCGCGGCGGTGTGCGCGCTGGTTCCGTTCTTCGACTACGTGGCCCCGTACTCGTGGTTCATCGGGACCGCGACGGCCGCGCTGTTGTACGGCGCGCTGTGCCGCTCGGAGCGGACCGCTTCGGCCGTCGAGTCCGTCGAGTCCGCCGAGGCCCCGGCCGAGGTGGAGGGCTAAGTGCGCATCGTCGTCACCAACTGCAACACCACGCGGTCGATGACCGAGGAGATCGTGCGCGGCGCCCGGGACGCGGCCGCCCCGGGCACCACGATCACCGGGCTCACCCCCGCCTGGGGCCCCGAGTCCGCCGAGGGGTGGCTCGACAGCTATCTCTCGGCGGCCGCCGTCCTCGACACCTTGCGTGGTTACGAGGGTTCGTACGACGCCGTGGTCATGGCCGGTTTCGGTGAGCACGGACGCGAGGGCGCCCGGGAGCTGCTCGACGTGCCCGTCGTCGACATCACCGAGGCGGCCGCCCATCTGGCCTGTCTGCTCGGGCGGCGGTACGGCGTCGTCACCACCCTCGACCGGGCCCGCGGCCAGATCGAGGACAGCCTGCACGCGGCGGGCGTCGCCCGGAACTGCGCGGCCGTCGTCGGCACCGGGCGCGGCGTCCTCGACCTAAAGGACGAGGAGGCCACCCTGCGCGCCTTCCTCGCCGCCGCCGGGCGGGCGCGGGACGCGGGGGCCGAGGTTCTGGTGCTCGGCTGCGCCGGGATGACCGGGCTGCAGGAGAAGGTCGGCGCCGCGCTCGACATGCCGGTGGTCGACGGTGTGGCCGCCGCCGTGAAGCTGGCCGAGTCGCTCGTCGGGCTCGGCCTGACCACCAGCCGGATCGGCGGATATGCCAAACCCCTGCCGAAGAGCCGAACTTGGGCGCCGCCGCCGTCGGAGTGATGTTCGGGAACGATCTGTGGCGCGAACGGCGGGGGACAGTGCGCTGCGCGGGCCGGGCCACCGCAGACTCCGTGCAAGGCGCCGGGCAGGTCCGGCGCCGAGCAACTGGAGGTGCCCGGTGTCGCAGCCGACCGTCCGGTCCGGCGGGGCCCGACCCCGTCCCCGCGCCGCCCTTCGCCGTACCGTCCGCTCCGGGCTCCTGGCCGCCGCGCTGCTGCTCGGCGCGGCGGCTAGCGGGTGCGCTGGCGCGCCCGGGACTCCCGGAGCTCTGGGGGCGTCCGAGTCCGTGCCGCAGGACACCGCCTTCTGGGTCGAACCGGACAGCTCCGCCGCCCTCCAGGCGGCCGAGTGGCGACGCCAGGGTCACACCTCCGAAGCGCTGCTCATGGACCGCATCGGCGGCCGCGCCCAGGCCGTGTGGCTGCACGACGAGGGGCCGGGACCAAGAGTCCGTGCGGTCACGGGGGCGGCGGCCGGCGCGGGGCGCGTCCCCGTACTCGTCGCGTACTACATTCCGCACCGCGACTGCGGCGACCACTCCCGGGGCGGCGCGGCGAGCGCGGCGGAGTACCGGCTGTGGATCGAGGAGTTCGCGGCGGCGATCGGCGACCGTGCCGCGTACGTGATCGTCGAACCGGACGCCGTCGCGCGGGAGGTGGCGGGCTGTGACATGGCCGACGCCGGGGAGCGGTACGCGCTGCTCGCGCACGCCGTCGACCGCCTCAAGGCCCGCCCGAACACCAAGGTGTACCTCGACGCGGGCAACGCCGACTGGATCCCCGATGAGGAGCGCCTGGTCACCCCGCTGCGGCAGTCCGGGATCGCCAAGGCCGACGGCTTCGCGCTCAACGTGTCCAACTACCAGACCGACGCGGTTAGTTCGGCGTACGGGCATCGCCTCGCGGCCAGCATCGGCGGCGCCAAGCACTTCGTCGTCGACAGCAGCCGCAACGGCAACGGCCCCTACACCGGCGACGGATCGACCTGGTGCAACCCGCCGGGCCGCGCCCTCGGCACCCCGCCCACCACCCTCACCGGCGACCTCGCGCTCGACGCCTACCTGTGGATCAAGCGCCCCGGTGAGTCCGACGGCACCTGCCGGGGCGGGCCGGAGGCGGGAGAATGGTGGCCGCAGTATGCGCTGGGCCTTGCGAGCCGGGCCAAGAGCTGAGCGCTCCGAGGCGCGTGGACGAAGGGAGACGACCATGACAGGGACGGCCCCGCAGGACCCGCAGGACCCGCAGGACCCGGCGAGCGAGGGCGACAGTGCACTGCGGGCCTGGCGGACCATCGGGCCGCTGATGGACCTGATCACCCCCATGGCCCTGCGGACGGCCGCCACGCTGGGCATCGCCGACCTGATCGCCGACGGCTCCGGGCCGATCGACGACCTCGCCCGGCGCTCGGGGACCGATCGGGACGCGCTCGGCCGGATGCTGCGGCACCTGGTGTGCCACGGCGTCTTCACCGAGCCGGAGCCCGGGCGCTTCGGGCTCAACGGCACCGCGGAGCTGCTGCGTTCCGGTCACCCGGCACAGCTGCGGAGCTGGCTCGACCTCGACGGTTTCGGCGGCACGATGGACCTGGCGTTCACCGGCCTGATGCACACCGTCCGCACCGGGGAGCCCGCCTGGCAGAAGGTCTTCGGCGCCCCGTTCTGGCCCTATCTGGCGGCGCATCCGGACATGGCGGCCTCCTTCGACGCCACCATGTCGTCCGGCGCGGCCTTCGTGGCGGACGCGGCCGGAGGCTACGACTGGTCCTCGGCCCGGCACGTGACCGATGTCGGCGGCGGCGCCGGCGCGCTGCTCGCCGAGGTGCTCGCGACCCACCTGGACCTGCGGGCCACCCTGCTCGACCTCCCCGAGACCGCCGAGCGGGGCCGGGAGTTCCTCGCCGCGCGCGGCCTCGCGGACCGGTGCGAGATCGTCGGGCAGAGCTTCTTCGACCCCCTGCCCGCAGGTTCGGACGTGTACATCCTCAGCGGAGTGGTGCACGACTGGGGCGACACGCAGGCCCGTGCCGTCCTGCGCCGGTGTGCGGAGGCGGCCGGGGAGCACGGCCGGGTCGTCGTCATCGAGACGTCCGCCGACGACCCGGCGTCCTTCGCGGAGATGGACCTGCGCATGCTGGTCCTCGCGGGCGGCCGGGAACGCGGCGTCGACGAGTACGCGGCGCTGACCTCCGACAGCGGGCTGCGTGTCGCAGGCGTGCACACGACACCGCTGGGCCAGGTGATCCTCGACTGCGTCACGCCGCCGGCGGCGGCCCCGTAAGGGGCGCGGGGCTGTGACATATGCGGCTCCGCCGCGTGGGCGCGACCAGCCCCCACCGGCCCGCGGGTTCAATACCGCACTCCCCGCGGAGCGCTCAGCGAGCCGCCTAGGGACCGGCGGCGGGCTCCGGCACGACGGCCGTGGCAGTGATCTCCACCAGCTGGCCGCGGTACCCGAGGCACGTGGTGCCGAGAAGCGTCGACGTGTGCGGGCCCGCGTGCAGGGCGGAGGCGCTCACGACCTCCCACGCCTCGCTCAGGACGCCGGGTTCGTCGCCGACGACGTACACCGTGCTGGCCACCACCAGGGAGAGATCGCTGCCGATCGCGCGCAGCGCCTCGTCGAGGTTGGCGATGACCTGCGCGGTCTGCCGGGGCACGTCGCCGTCCCCCACGAGGTTCCCCTCGGGGTCGAGCGGCACGGAGCCCGCCATGAAGGCGAGGCGGGCGCCTGCCTCGACGACGGCGGCGTGGGCGTATCCGGGTGGCGGGAAGAGGGTGGGGACCGTGGTGCGGTGAATGAGGGTCATGCCCCTGATCGTGCGGGAGCAGGACGGCCGTACGCATCCGAATTCGGTGGCGCCGAGGGGGCGGAGAGGGGGCGGAGAGGGGCGGGCGGGCTATTCGCTTGCCCTGGCCCGAGCAGCGCTGTAAGGATCGCCGCCATGCCCCTCTTCCCCGCCCATGACGGCACGGACCTCTCCCATCACGTGTACGGCGACGACGCCGGCGCCCCGCTCATCTGCCTGCCCGGCGGTCCGCAGGACTCCGTGTACCTCGGTGAGCTCGGCGGTCTGTCCGCCCACCGGCAATTGATCATGCTGGACATCCGGGGCACGGGGGAGTCCGCGCTGCCGCAGGATCTCGCGTCCTGCCGGTGCGACCGGCTCGTCGACGACGTCGAGGCCCTGCGCGAGCACCTCGGGCTCGACCGCATCGATCTGCTCGGGCACAGCGCGGGTGCGAACATCGCCGTCCAGTACGCGGCCCGCCACCCCGAGCGGGTCGGCAGGCTCGTCCTGGTCACGCCGAGCACCAGGGCCGTCGGCGTCGCCATCGACGGTGCGACCCGGCGCGAGACCGCGCTGCTCCGCAAGGACGAGCCCTGGTTCCCGGAGGCCTTCGCGGCCCTCGAAGCCATCGTGTCCGGCAACGCCACGGCGGACAGCTGGCAGGCCATCGCGCCTTTCTCGTACGGCAATTGGGACGCGGCGGCGCAGGCGCACCAGGCGGCGGAGGCCGGCCAGCAGAACCCGGCCGTCACCGAGGCTTTCGGCGCCGAGGGCGCGTTTGAGCCCGAGGCCACGCGCGCGGCGCTCGCCGAGTTCGGGGCGCCGGTCCTCGTGGTCGCCGGGGAGTTCGACCTGGGCGCGCCGCCGGCCGCCGTGGCGGAGGTCGCCGCGCTGTTCCCGGACGCGACGCTCGTCGTGCGGCCGGGCGCGGGGCACTTTCCGTGGCTCGACGACGCGGAGGGATTCGTCGCGCCCGTCGCGGAGTTCCTCGCGTGAGGGACCGCCCGCGTATGAGGTCAGCGCACCGCGGACGGTGAAGTCCCGCCCTCTACAAGGAGGTTCGGCTTACCTTCGCCGTCCGCCCGTGTCGTCCAGATGTCCTGCTTGCGGCCCTCCTTGCCGGGAAGCGCGTACGCGAGGGTGTCGTCGTCGAGCCAGGCCGCCTGGTCGTCGACGTTGCGGGACTCGGCGAGCGGGCGCTCGCGCATCGTCCGCAGGTCGAGCACGTACAGGCGCCACGGGTCCGAAGTGCCCTTCCGTACACGCTTCTTGAAGGTGATGCGGGTGTTGTCGGGGGAGAGGGACGGGCACTCGACGTTGGTGCGCAGGGTGCGCGCCGCCCACTTCTTCATGTCGCCCTGGACGAGGTACGTCTTCCCCTTCGTCGACACGGTCGCGTAGAAGCGGTTGTCGTCCTTGGCGAAGGTGACGCCCCAGTAGTTGACGTCGGGGGAGTGGTAGCGGCGGCCGTCGAGGGTGAGGGGGATCTCCTCCATGTTCTTGATGAGATAGCCGGTTCGGGTGTCCAGGATCGACGTACGGGTCGAGAAGGACGAGCCCGCGTAGGAGTCGCCGGTCGCGAACATCGTCCACGACAGCATCCGGCCCGATGCCGAGACCCGGGCCCGGTTGGGGATGCCGGTGAGTGCGATACGGCGCTTCTCCTTGAGCCTGTCGTCCAGGACCACGGCGTACGACTTGGGCGGGATCCCCGAGCGGCGCTGCAGGCACACGGCGGTGCCACCGGCGGCGTAGAACCGCTCGCAGGAGGGGCCGCCCGTGGTGCGCGGCCCCTTGCCGGACGGCAGGGCGGTGCGGGCGACGCGGCCCGCACCGGCCTCCGAGCTGCGGAAGTACAGCTGCCCGGTGTCGAGGGCGAACTCCGATGCGGCGGCGGCCGGTTGGGCGCGCCCGGCGGCGTGCAGCGTGTAGGCGACGGCGACCGTGGCGAGGACGGCCGCCGCCGCGGACACGGCGATGATCCGGGCGCGCAGGGAGGGTGGTTGCGCGGTCATGCCTGCCTTTCGGGGTTCTGGAGGCTTCCGGTGCGGGGAAGCAGCAGCGCCGCCCCCGCCAGCGCCACCGTGAGGGCGAGCACCGCGCAGGTCAGCGCGGGGCCGATGCCCCACAGCGTCCACGCCGCGCCGAAGCCGGCCGCGGCGACAAGGCGGGCCAGGGCCTGGCCCGTCTGGAGCACCGCCATGCCGCTCGCCCTGCGCCCCCGCGGCAGCACGGGCGTGGCGAGCGCCATCAGGACGCCGTCGGTGGCGGCGTAGAAGATGCCGAGCAGCAGCAGTACGCCGACGAGCAGAGGCAGGCCGTCGGTGGGGCAGAGCAGCAGGACGTACCCGCCGAGCAGCGCCGCGTGCCCGGCCAGGAACGGGACGCGGCGGCCCACACGGTCGGCGAGCCGCCCCGCGGGCACCGCGAGCAGCAGATAGACGGCGGCGGCGCCCAGGGGCAGCAGCGGGAACCAGCTGACCGCGAAGTCGAGCCGCCGCTGGAGCAGCAGATACAGGAAGGCGTCGCCGATGGTGGCCGCGCCGAGCAGCGCCGCCGCCCCGAGGACGCGCCGGAACGCGGGGATGCGCACGAGGTCAACGACCCTTCCCCGCTTGGTGGTTGAAGGCTCCCGGCGGGTGGCGGCGACGAGGGTGGCGTCGTGCCGCCCCGGTACGAACGCGACCAGCATGAGCACCCCGAGCAGCCCGAAGCAGAAGCTGACCACGAACACGGCGTCGTACGCGTCCGCCGTCGCCCACAGCAGCGCGAACGCGGCGAGCGGACCGAGCAGCGCGCCCGTCGTGTCCATCGCCCGGTGCACGCCGAAGGCGCGGCCGAGGGTGTCCGGCGGGCTGCTGAGCGAGATCAGCGCGTCGCGCGGCGCGGTGCGCACCCCCTTGCCGATGCGGTCCGCCGCGAGCGCCGCGCCGATCCCGGCCGTGGCCCCGCCCGCGAGGAGCAGGCCGAGCCGGGAGAGCGCGGAGAGCGCGTAACCGCCGCCCGCGACGAGCTTGTGCCGTCCGCCGCGGTCGGCGGCGTAACCGCCGAGGAGCCGCACGAAGGCGGTTACGCCGTTGTAGAGGCCGTCGAGGAAGCCGAACTGGAGGGGAGAGAGCCCGAGTTGGAGCACGAAGTAGAGCGGAAGGACCGCCGTGACCATCTCGGAGGAGATGTCGGTGACCAGGCTGACCGCGCCGAGGGCGATGACGGGCCCGGCGACGCGGCCGCGCTTGGCCTTGCCCTCGGCCTTGGCTTCCGCCGCCCCTTCGGGGGCGGCTTCGGCTTCGGCTTCGGGCTTGGTTTTCGCTTTGGCCTTCGCGACCGCGTCGGTGGATGCCAGATACATCCCGCCGGTTCAGTGGCACTCGTAGGACGGGCTGCTGTCCTTCGTCGCGCCGTCCGTGCCGACGAGGTCCCAGGAGAAGCCGGTGTCGGTGAAGTCCAGCTTCACCACGCCGAAGGTCTTGGTCAGCCGCTTCTCGCTGTTGGGCTGCACTTCCTCGATCTTGTACGGGTTGGCGCCGCCCATGCCGCCGAGCAGCTCGACGATGCCGTTCTCGTCGGCCTCGCCGTCCGCGTTCTGCGGGGCGAACCGCTCGTAGTGGTGGTCGTGGCCGTTGAGCACCAGCTCGGCCTTGTTGTCGTACAGGATCTTCCAGATCGGCCTGCTGACCGGGTCGTTGCCGTGCTCGCCGGAGGAGAAGAGCGGATGGTGCCAGTAAGCGGCCACGCACTTCTTGGAGTTGGCGGCGAGGTCGGCCTTGAGCCACTCGATCTGCGCGTCGTCGTCGAAGCTGTTGGAGTCGAGCGCGATGAAGTGCCAGTTGTCCTGGTCGTAGCTGTAGTAGCTCTCGCCCTTGGGGTAGGCCACGTCGCCGAAGTACGACTTGTAGCCGGCGAGCGCGCCTTCCGGGTCGTACGTCTCGTGGTTGCCCGGGGTCGGGCGGGTCTTGTCCTTGAACGCGCCCCAGCTGGTGTCGTAGTACTTCTCGAAGTCCCGCAGCCGGGCGTCGTCGTACTGGTTGTCGCCCATCGTCATCACGAAGGACGGGTTGAGCTTCTCGACGAGCGCGGCGGTCTTGGGGTGCTCGCAGCCGCTGTCGCCCTCGGTGCACTGTTCGGCGATGTCGCCGGCGGCGACCGCGGTGAACGCCGCCTTCGCGCCCTTGCCGGTCGGTGCGGCGTCGGCCTCGTCGGCCGGGGACCAGAGCAGCACCCCGCCGACCAGCGCGAGCGACGCGCCTGCGGCGAGGGGGATGGCCCAACGGGCCTTCTTCGTACGGGTCTTGCTTGTGCGGGCCGTGTTTGTACGGGCCTTGTTTGTACGGGCCTTGTTTGTACGGGTGTTCATGGCGCGGGGGGTGGGCGGCATGTCCGTCTCCTAGATCGGCGTGGGGGCCGTGAGCGGTGTGGGGACCGTTCCGCAGGCATCTTGTCGAGACGACATGTGCGCGTCAATATCGCGGGGCGAACTATTGTTAGGAAAGTTTCCTACCAGCGTTCATCCCGAGGTGGTCGACCTGCTGACTTAGGGTGGCTTTCGGGAATGACGTGAGGGTGGCTGAGGGTGAGCGAGGCGGTGAACGTGAGGGCGGTGCGGGTGCGGGACGCTGCCGCGGGCGCCGGCGACACCCTCGTGCCCCCGGAGGTCCGTGAGCTGCTGAGGTCCTGCGCTGCTGTCTTTCTGCCGGCCGAGGTGCCGCGGGAGGGGCGGATCGCGTTCTGGGCGCCGGAGGGGGAGCTGCCGGTCGGGGGTGCGGGGGCGGGGCTTCCGAGCGGGGGTCTTCCGGCCCCAGGGGTGGACGCGGGCCTGTCCCGCGCAGCCGAGGATGAGATCCGCGTCGTACGCCGACACGGCAAGGGTGTCCGTACGCGCACCGTTCCCGCGCTGATCCTGCCCGTGGCGGACGCGGTGCCGCTGCTCCTGCGGGCCGAGCCGGTGGCCGCGCACCCGCACCCGCACCCGCACCCGTACCCGTACCCGCGCCTGCACCCCGCCGTCGCCTGCTGGGCCGCCGCCGCCCGGCACGCGATGCACCTGGCCGCGCGGGGGCGGCTGCTGCCCGGTCTCACCGGCGGCGATCTCGACGCCTGGCGGGCGGGACCCCTTGACGAGGCCGACGTCACGCAGCTGCGGGCGATCGCCGCGGCCATGCCCGCGCAGGCGCACGCCGTACCGCTGCCCGGCAGCAGGCCCCTCTTGCTGCCCGAGCGGCTCGCCCTGGTCAGGGCCTTCGTCGACGCGGTGGTGGACGCCCTGCCCCGTACGCCCGCCGCGGCGCACGCCGTCGGGGCGCCCTTCGCCGCGCGCGAGCCGCAGCGGCTGCCGGGTGCGCGGGAGTGGGCCGCGGAGGTGGCGGCCGGGATGGACGCCGGGGTGCGGGTGTCGCTGCGGCTCGATCTGCGGGCGCACGAGGTGTTCGACAGGGCGGACCCTGCCGAGGGCGAAGCCTCCGGTGGCGGTGAGGGCGCGGCCGCGGCGGTGGTTCAGGTGCACAGCCTCGCCGACCCCACGCTCGTCGCGGACGCCGCCCAACTCTGGGCGGGGGCCGACCACTTCGGGCCGCGCGCCCGCGTCGACACGCTCCTCGCCGTGCGCCGCGCCGCCCGCGTCTGGCCGCCGCTCGCCCGGCTCCTCGAACGGCCGCTGCCTGACGTACTGCCGCTGAGCGAGGAGGAGTTGTACGAACTGCTCGGCGCGGCCACGGCCCGGCTCGGCGCGGCGGGCGTGGCCGTGCACTGGCCCCGCGAGCTGACGCGTGGCCTGACGGCGACGGCTGTCGTACGCCCCGCGCCCGGAACCGCGGCCGACAACTTCGACTTCTTCAAGACCGAGCAACTCCTCGAATTCCGCTGGCAGTTGGCGCTGGGATCAGAGGGGGCCGACGGAGCAGACGGATCCGGCGGGGCCGGTGATCCGCTCACCGAAGCCGAGATGGACGTCCTCGCGGAGGCGCACCGCCCCGTCGTACGCCTCCGTGACCAATGGGTTCTGGTCGACCCCGAACTCGTACGCAAGGCACGCAAGCGGGACCTGGGCCTGCTCGACCCGGTGGACGCGCTGTCCGTCGCGCTGACGGGCGGCGCCGAGGTGGACGGCGAGCGGGTCGATGCCGTGCCGATCGGCGCGCTCGCCCGGCTGCGCGGACGCCTGACCGACGAGCTGCACCCCGTCCCCCAGCCACCCGCCCTCGCCGCGACCCTGCGCGACTACCAACTCCGGGGCTTGTCCTGGCTGGACCGGATGACATCGCTCGGCCTCGGCGGCTGCCTCGCCGACGACATGGGCCTCGGCAAGACGGTCACCCTGATCGCCCTCCATCTGCACCGCGCCCGCCCCGAGCCGACCTTGGTGATCTGCCCGGCCTCACTGCTCGGCAACTGGCAGCGGGAGATCGAGCGCTTCGCGCCGGGCGTGCCGGTGCGCCGCTTCCACGGCGCGGGCCGCAGCCTCGAAGGCGACCTGGGGGGCGGCTTCGTCCTCACGACGTACGGAACGATGCGTACGAGCGCGTCCGAACTGGCGTCCTGCTCCTGGGGTTTGGTGGTCGCGGACGAGGCCCAGCACGTCAAGAACCCGCACGCGGCGACGGCGAAGGCGCTGCGTACGATCCCCTCGGCGGCGCGCGTCGCCCTGACCGGCACCCCCGTCGAGAACAACCTCTCCGAACTCTGGGCCCTGCTCGACTGGACCACACCGGGCCTGCTCGGCCCGCTCAAGGCGTTCCGCGCGCGCTACGCCCGCCTGGTGGAGGGCGGCGAGACCGCCGAGAACGACGAGGCGCTGGACCGCCTGTCCCGCCTGGTCCGCCCCTTCCTTCTCCGCCGCAAGAAGTCCGACCCGGGCATCGCCCCGGAGCTGCCGCCGAAGACGGAGACGGACCACCCCGTCAGCCTCACCCGCGAACAGGCGTCGCTCTACGAGGCGGTCGTACGCGAGACCCTGGCCCACATCGAGGCGTCGGAGGGCATCGCACGCCGCGGCCTGGTCATGAAGCTGCTCATGGCCCTGAAGCAGATCTGCAACCACCCGGCGCAGTACCTGAAGGACGCCGCGATCATGACCCGCGCAGGCCGCCCGCGCTCGGGCAAACTGGAACTCCTGGACGAACTCCTGGACACGATCCTCTCCGAGGACGGGGCGGTGCTGATCTTCACGCAGTACGTGGAGATGGCCCGCCTCCTCGAATCGCATCTGGCGTCGCGCGGCATCGGCACCCAGTTCCTGCACGGCGGTACGCCGGTGCCGCGGCGCGAGGCGATGGTGGACCGCTTCCAGTCGGGCGAGGCCCCGGTGTTCCTCCTCTCCTTGAAGGCGGCGGGCACGGGCCTGAACCTGACCCGTGCGGGCCATGTCATCCACTACGACCGCTGGTGGAACCCGGCGGTAGAGGACCAGGCAACGGACCGCGCCTACCGCATCGGCCAGACCCAGCCGGTCCAGGTCCACCGCCTGATCGCCGAGGGCACGGTGGAGGACCGCATCGCCGAACTCCTCTCCCACAAGCAGGCGTTGGCGGACGCGGTACTGGGCGGCGGCGAGGCGGCGCTGACGGAGCTGACGGATGCGGAGCTTTCGGATCTGGTGTCGTTGCGGAGGTCGGTGTGAGGGGCGGCGCTGCCGGGGGCGCGGGCGAGGGCGAGGCTGCGGGCGGGGCGAGGGCCGCCGGTGCCGGGGAGGGTCCTGCCGCTGGAGCCGATCGTGCGGGTGCGGGTGTGGGTGCTGATGTGGGCGGCGGTGCGGGCGTGGGCGTACGCGGCGCGGGGGGTGCGGGGGGAGCGCGGGACGCTGCCCGCGCAGGCATCGTGCGGTCTGCCGCTGCCCGCACGGGTGATGGGCGGTCTCCCGGTGCTCGCACGAGTGATGCGCAGTCCCCTGGTGCTCGCACGAGTGATGGGCGGTCTGCTGCCGCCCGCGCGGGGATCGTGCGGTCGGCTGGTGGCGCGGGCTCGGGTGATGGGCGGTCTGCTGCTGTACGGATAGGTGATGCACGGTCTGCCGGCACTGGCACTGGCACCGGCAATGGCACCGGCGCTGGCTCGGGTGAGATGACTGCTGGCCGCTCGGGTGATGCGGGGTCCGCTGGTGGGGCGCGGGATGCTGCGCGCGCAGGGATCGTGCGGTCGGCCGCTGGTCGTTCGGGTGATGCGGGGGCGGCCGGCGCCGGCTCAGGTGATACGCGGTCCGCCGCTGCCCACGCGGGCGACACGCGAGCATCCGCCGTCGGCACGGGCGACACGCGCGCCCCCGCCACCCGCACGGACGCCACGCGCGCCCCCGCCACCCGCGCGGGCGGAGGCACCCGCACCGCCGCCACCCGTACCGGCGGCACCGGCCGGGTCTTCCCCCCACTCCCTCAATACCCCGACCCCCAGGCCCCGTTCGCGACCTCCTGGTGGGGCAACGCCTGGATCGCCGCCCTGGAGGGGACGTCGCTCGACCCGGGCCGGCTCAGTCGCGGCCGTGCCTACGCCCGTGAGGGTCACGTCGACACGATCACCGTCGCACCGGGCCGCATCGTGGCGTACGTACACGGAAGTCGCCCGCGCCCCTACCGCGCCGAGATCCGCATGCGCACGCTCACCCCGGAGGACTGGGACACCTTCCTGGACGCGGTGGCCACGGAACCCGCGCACATCGCGGCGCTGTTGGACAAAGACATGCCGCACGCGCTGGCGGAGGCGGCGGAACGAGCCAACATCCAACTCCTCCCCGGCCCAGGTGACTTGGTCCCATCCTGCAGCTGTCCGGACCACGGCCGCCCCTGCAAGCACGCGGCGGCCCTCACCTACCAGACGGCCAGGCTCCTGGACGCGGACCCCTTCGTACTGCTCCTCCTGCGCGGCGGAGACGAGGCGGCGCTCCTTGACGAACTGGCGCAGCGCAACGCGCACGAGGCGGCCCGCGAGCAGTCCGAAGCGGCGACCGAGGCGGGCCCCGAGAACCTCCCAGGAACCCTGGCCCGAGAGGCCCTCGCCACGGACCACCGCCCCCCGCTCCCACCCCCTCTCGCCGCCCCCGCCCACGCGGGCGACCCCCCGCTCCTCCCCTCCCTCCCCGGCGCCCCCGACCCCACATCCCTGGAGTTCCTGGCAACGGACACGGCGTCCCGAGCCCACGCCTTCCTCACCACAGGCGCGGACCCCTTCGCGGCCGCCGACCCCTGGCACGACGCGGTACGCCTGGCCGCATCACACCCCGGCCTCACTGGCCGCCGCAGCTTCAGCCGCCAATTCACCGAACTGGCAAGGGCGGTGGGCCACACCCCCACCGACCTCTCCCGTGCGGCAGCGGCGTGGCGCCAGGGCGCGGAGGAGGGCTTGTCCGTCCTCGAATCCCCCTGGGACCCCCCGGCGGGCCCCTTCGACCGGGCCCGAGGCGCCCTCATCACGGCAGACCTCCCCCGCATGACCATCCACCGCAACCACCTCACCAACGCCTCCGGCTCCCTCCAACTCCGCTACGGGAGGGACGGCCGCTGGTACCCGTACCGGAGCGAGCCGGGGCGGGACGACTGGTGGCCCGAGGGGGAGCCGGACGAGGATCCGGTGGGGGCGGTGACGGGGATGATCGGGACGTAGGGGAGCGGGCGATCCGCAGGTGCTGGGCACCGCCCGGCCTCGGGGGCGGGAACCGCAACACCCAAAAGATCTCCAACAGTCCAACAAGTGGCCGCGGCGAGTCCAACTCCCCTTCCCTGCACCCCCATTACTCTCCCGGCCATGAAAACTCCCCCCACGTTCCCAGAGGCGAAGCCCCCCTCCCGCAGAACCTTCCTAACCGCCAGCGGCATAGCCCTGGCCACCATCCCCCTCGGCGGCCTCATCGCCGCCGAGGCGCGAGCGGCCGGAAGGGTAAAGGCCCCCGTCACCGCCCTCGACGTCATCTCCGACATCCAGGGCGACCTGGCCGACTTCGGCAACGCGCTGGACGACCTCAACTCCTTCGGCGGCTCCGACGCCCTCGTCATCGCCGGTGACCTCGTGGCGCAGGGCACCGCCCAGCAGTACGACGACCTCTACGCCACGCTCGCCGACCACCCCCACCCGGAGCGGGTCCTCGCCGCGCTCGGCAACCACGAGCAGTACAACGCCGACCCCTTCGACACCCAGGTCAAGCGTTTCCTCGACTACACAGGCATGCCGGACGTCTACTCCCAGACGACGGCGGGCGACCTCCCCCTGCTCTTCATAGGCACCACCGCGCCGGCGGTGAACGGCACCAACCCGCCCTTCGTGACGCTCGGTTCCTCCCAGCTCTCCTGGCTGGACGGCGCCCTCAAGTCCCACGCGGACAAGCCCTACGTACTGATCTTCAGCCACCACGTCCTGCCGGGCTCGGTCTCCGGCACCACGGGGCCGGACGCCGCCCGCTTCTACGACCAGGACTTCGTCGACGAGGCCGACCTGCTCACCATCCTCGGCGCGCACCCGAACGTCGTCTTCTTCTCCGGCCACACCCACTGGGACCTCAACCGCTCGGACTGGGCGGCGAAGAAGATCGTCGAGGGCGGCGACCCGAAGGGGTTCACCGTCGTCAACACGGGCTTCATCCAGACCATGTACGGCCCCGACGGCAACGGCGGCGAGAAGCCGGGCTCGGGCGCGGAGTCGCAGGGCCTGCGCGTACTCCTCGGGAGCGACGGCAAACTCACCGTCGAATCCCGCGACTTCAAGGCCAACAAGCTGATCCGCAGCCTCGCCGTCTGAGCATCCACGGATGCTCCGGCGGACACTGAAGTACTCGGTTTCGACGTTCCCGGCTTGGGGGAGCAACACCTGCGCCGCTCCGGCCGAGCACGACGCACATCTGGTGATCAGCCTGAGAATTGGCTTTATAGGTACACGGGTGAGCGGAATTGCCGCTAACTATATGCGGCACGGCCGGAGTCGGTGGTCAATCTGTCTGGCACCGTCAGGGGCTTGCCCCCTGCCTCAGGCTTGCTTCCAGTTGGAGACCGCAGGTGCGGTCGACTGTGTGCACTGGACTGGTCCCTTCGGCATTCCGCGTCAGCCGGATGGTACGACTGCCTTCGAGGCCCCGACGAGCTCCCGCAGCTTCTCGCGCGTCTCGGCATCGGTCGAGTAGATGACTGTGCCGACCATGCCGCGGGTCAACAGGACCTTGTACGTATTCCGGATCAGCTGGTCCACGTCCTCATCGGGTGTGGACTTCTTGAAGGCAGGATCCTTCGATGCTGTGCGGTCGGTGACCCAGCGGTCTCCTCGCCAGACCAGATCGGGGCCGATGATGACACCGCTCCAGTCGTACTCGAAGCCCTGAGCTGTGTATACGCATCCGACCTGGTCGAAGCCTGCCGGATCAGTGGCCCACAGCGCGGCCGGCGGAGCTCCCGCGACCCCGCGATCGCCGAAGACATTCCACGGCCGCGCCCAGTCGCCGATCGCCACATCCGTAGGCAGGGCCTGCCCGGGTGGATACTTCGTGGTCCACTTCCAGCAGTAGCCGGCCGACATGCGTGCGCTGTAGTCCTGGGCGCGGCGAGCCTGAAGGAAGTCCTCCATCTCCTGCGGGCTGTCTGCGACCAGGAGCTGCATCCTGTCATCGGGAGTCCAGGTCACGGCTCCGCCTGGTTGAAGTCCGAGGAGACGTACCACCCATTGCAGATACGTATCGCTGCCGCCGCTTCTGAACTGGCCCTCCAGGGACACCACTCGGCAGTCGAGTCCCTTTCTCGCCGCGGTCGCCTCGATCTCCTCGACCCTCCCCATTTCTCCGGGCCGTACCACTTGGTGCTCGTCGAGCAAGAAGACCGGCACTCTGGCTGCGTCGACCAGTTCTTCCACTTGGGGCTTGCCCGTTCGGTTCTCGGCGCGCGTGTACCTATTGGCTGACGTGAGCCGGATGCGGTGTGCCTCGTCGCAGATGAGTACGTCCAAGCCGTTCCGCTCGGCCGTGATGAAGCTGTTGAAGTACTTGAACAGATCCTGCACTTCACGCTTCCGGGCGCCTGCGACCTTCCTCATGGTCTTCGTGAACGACTGAGAGCCTGTGGCGTGGAGCGCGGAACGGCCTTGGCGGTACAGCTCGCCGAGCAAGGATAGGGCGATGACGCTCTTGCCGCTGCCGGGGCCGCCGGTGATCACGAGGACTTCCTTGTGGTCGGCTTGCGAGGCCCGGTGTACTGCGCGCATGACGAGCTCATAGGCGACTCGCTGTTCGTCCAGGAGGACGAACTGCTCGCGGTCGCGGATCTCGTTCGCGGCTACGGCGATCAGCTGCTTGGAGGGGCGGGCCTTTCCGGCGAGCAGTTCGTCGGCGGCGATGGCTCCGGAGACAGGCGCCAGCCGTGACTTGAGGAACTCGATGAACAGTCCTCGGCGCTCTTCGCTGAACAACCGACCCCGCTCGCTCTGTTCAACGGCGTAGAGGCCGTTGATGCCGAACTCTGTCGCATTGTGCAGGTACGCGGCGCCGGTGACGCGTTGCGGATGCTCGGCCAGGGCGCCGTTGAACGAGACCAAGTAGTCGCAGTAGCCCCGGACCTGTTCGATCGGGTTCAGTACGGGGCGGGAGTAGGCGTCCACTCGGCACAACAGGGCATCGTCGTCATCCGGTTCGGCCTGGCTCCACTGTTTCAACTCCACGATGACGTAAGACGGTTCGCCGGTGTCGGGATGTACACCGGCGAGTATGACGTCCGTGCGCTTGCTGGTCAGCGGCAGTTGGTATTCGAAGAGCGCGTGGACGTGATCGAGCCCCGCTTCCACCAGTACGTTGAGGAGCGCAGGCAGGCTCTTCTCCCACGACCTGGCTTCCGAGGCGCTGGGCCGGTAGCCGTGATCATTGACGAAATGATCGTGCAGCCGCAGGAAGAGCTGGCTGCTGTGGGCCTGTTCGAGGGCCGTGGAGACGGATTCACGCAGCAAGACGGGCTCCCGGGCAGCACGATATGAGTCGCGCGGGTGAGGGCGTGTCCTGCAGAGGAAGCCCGGCGGGCCGCACCGGTGATCGGCAGAAGCCTATATCGGTGTACATCGGTCTCCTTTCGCCAGGATGGAAGGGGCGCGCGGGGCGGGCCGCCACGCTGAACCCGGCCCGCGTCCCCCCGTCACTACCGGCTTACTTGCGCCGCCAGCGGAACACGGACAAGTGCCGCAGGATGGCGCCGACTTCGTTGAGGATCTGCGCGCGGTCGGCGGAGCGGCTGCCGTCCAGCGCAGCCTTGGCGATCTTGTTGGTGGTGAAGCATGCGAGGGCGTAGCACACAGTCACAGTGAAGGCTGTGGCGATGACGGCGACGATGGTCGCGTCCGAGGTCTGCACGGAAACACCTTCGGGGAAGAGGTGCCGGACAATCGGCGAAGAATCGATTCGCCATAATCCGGGCACGGTTGTCGTCTGGTTGGTCGTGGCCGGATCAGGCCGAGAGGTGGCGTGTGGAGCCACCGACGCAGAAGACGCGGTCTTCCCCGAGTGGGAGCGATGCGGATGAGCCGGGCGCAAGTGGCGCCACGGAAGATGGTGAGCCGCTGAGAACGGGCATGTGAAAGCTCCTGGTACGGGTGGAGGCGTTCCTGAAGCGGACGCCTGGCGGGCCGTAAAGCAGTGCATTCGAACGTTAGCACGGCTGATGTGATCTCTGGCCAGAGGGTTTTGATCTGGCGCTCGCCGGGCTGGAACCGTGTCGTTGGGCGTGGCCTGAACCTGCTTCCCGTGCCGGTCTGAGCAGCGCGGATCTCTGGGCCGTGTGCCTGCTCAGCGATGTAGGGTCAGCCAGGCACAGCACACCCACACGACGGGTCGGAGACCCGTGGAGGTTGGACCGTGACGGCAGCAGGAACGCCCTCGCCCCCCAAGCCGGGCCCACCTCCGCGCAAGCAGCGCTGGTTCCAGCCACGCCGCTCGAGCCATACGTGGGAACAGGAGGGGCTCGAACACATCCGGCAACTGATGCCGGCGAACGAGCCGTATCGAGCCTGGGCGACCTTCTCCTTCACAGCTGCTTCCGGCCGTACGAACGAGTGCGATCTCTTCATCGCGGTGCCGGGCGGCCTCTACCTCCTGGAGCTCAAGGGTCACCCCGGCCGTGTGGCCAACCATGGGGACACCTGGCAGTTCCACGCTGACCGTGTCCGGACCATGAAGAACCCGCTGCACCTCACAGACTTGAAGTGCAAGGAACTCAAGGGCCAGCTGGAACGAGCCGCCCGGGCCGCCGGCGTTGATCCCCGCCGGGTCCCGTTCATCAAGCCCGCAGTCTTCCTCCACGCCTCGGGTCTCGCCAGCGATCTTGACGAGTTCCAGCGCATCAACGTCTACGGGCGGAACGACGGATCCAGTGGTCTCGACAAGGTCTGGGACGACCTGCTCGGCCGGCCGCCTGAGAGGGAGAGCTGGCGGGTCACACCGCAGACCGCCCAGCTCCTTGAGCAACTGATGCAGAAGATCGGCATCAGCCACTCCATCGCCCACCTTCGTTTCGGCGACGACTGGAAGCTCGAGCCGCGCGCCTTGGACGCAGGCCCTGGCTGGGAAGACCGCCTCGCCGCACGCGACGACGGCCTTGTCCAGGAAGAGGGCAGGGTCCGTCTCTACCTCGTCGAGCAGATGGCGACGGAAGCGGCCAAGCAGGCCGCCGACCGCGCAGCCCGCCGTGAGTACCAAGTCCTGCAAGGCATCACCCATCGCGGGATCGCGCAAGCCGTGCAGATCCGCGAGCACCAGGGCGGACCGGCGATCCTCTTCCGGCACCGCCACACAGACCCGCGCCTTGACGCCTACCTCGACGCATACGGAGGCAGGCTCACTCCTGAGATCCGCCTCGACCTGGTCCGCCAACTCGCCGAAGCACTCCGGTACGCCCACAACCGGTCCCTGTACCACCGGGCTCTGGCCGCCCGCTCGGTGTATGTCTCCGCCAAGGAGGACGGCCGCGA
Organism: Streptomyces sp. NBC_01381; assembly: GCF_026340305.1. Taxonomy (NCBI): domain Bacteria; kingdom Bacillati; phylum Actinomycetota; class Actinomycetes; order Kitasatosporales; family Streptomycetaceae; genus Streptomyces; species Streptomyces sp. NBC_01381. Next base: position 3,203,725 of record NZ_JAPEPI010000001.1, read on the forward strand.
TCCCGTCGTCTGCATCACCGACTGGCAGACAGCGGCGCGCGACTTCGACACCACGTCGATGCGATCCATCGGCGATACCCCGCTTGATCCGAACCTCATCGAGGACGCCGCTCAGGTGTTCCTCGCCCCGGAGACGGACCGGGAGTTCGCTGATCCGGTGGACCTGGACTTGTTCGGGCTCGGTGCGCTCTCCTATCTCCTGCTCACCGGCGAGCGCCCGGCTGCTCAGCGAAGCGCCCTGATCGAGCGTCTGTCGGCGGAAGGCGGCCTGCACCCCTACGCCGTCGCCGACGGGCTCTCCGACAAGCTGGACGACCTGGTCTTCCAAGCCACTCGGGCCGAGGTGAACGACAGACTTCCGTCGGCAGAGCGCTTCCTGGACCTCCTCGACGAGGCTGAGCAGGACACGGCAATTCCGGAGCGGGCCGCCACCGCGGAGAGCGACCCCCTCACGGCTCTGCCCGGCCAGCCTCTGGATGCCGAGTGGAGCGTCAAGCGCGTCCTCGGTACGGGAGCTACTGCCAGAGCCCTGCTCGTAGAGCGGGTGGTGGACGAACTCGAAGGCCCGGCGGGCGAACCAGCGTACGAGGAGCGGGTCTTCAAGGTCGCGCTCGATCGCGACAAGGACGCGCGCCTGTACGCGGAAGCCCATGCGCTCAAGGCAGTGGGCGGCGGGCGGATCATCCGTCTCCTGGACGAGCCCCGCGAGATCGCGGGCCACGCCATTCTGGAACTGGAGTATGCGGGGGAAAGCTCCCTCGGCGCGCGACTGCGCGGCGAAGGGCGGCTCACCTATGACCAGTTGGAGCGCTACGGCAACGACCTCTTCATTGCCCTGGACCAGCTTTCCGCCAAGGGCATGCGGCACCGCGACATCAAGCCGGACAACCTCGGCCTGCACAAGCGCAGCGACGGCTCATGGCAGCTGATGCTGTTCGACTTCTCCCTTGCTGACGCTTCCGAGCGCGACATCAGCGCCGGGACTCGGGGCTATCTGGACCCCTTCCTCGGCAGCGTCCGCCGCTCCCTCTACGACGATCACGCCGAGCGGTACGCCGCCGCCGTCACGCTTCACGAGATGGCCTCCGGCGAGCGCCCGGTGTGGGGGGACGGACAGACCGATCCGCGCATGAGTGAGGACGTCGGGCTCTATGTCGCTGCCGAGCTGTTCGAGCCCGGACTGCGCGACGGCCTGACGGTGTTCTTCCAGCGCGCGTTGCACCGGGATGTGGACCGTCGCTTCGATACCTTCCAGCAGATGGAAGACGCCTGGCGGCGCATCTTTCGGACGGCGGATTCGGCGAAGCCGGCCACGACCCAGGCCACCGTCGGAGCCGCGGCTGCCACCACGGAGGAGGCACGCGAGACAGCAGCCGCGGCGGCGGAACTCAGCACGGGACTGGAGGCTGCAGGCCTCTCCCTGCGCGCGGTCTCCGTCGCGGGCGGCCTGGGCGCAGGCACCGTCGAGGAACTTCTTGACATCCCTCCGCACACGATCTCCCGCGCGCGTGGCGCCGGCGCCCTGGTCCGCAGGGAGCTGAACCGTCGGCACAAGCAGTGGACGGCGATGCTGTCCCGCCGTGCTGCGGAGCCCGAGCCCTCCGCCCCGTCGACGACGGATAGCCCGGTGTCCGAGACCGCGGATCCGGAGGCCGAGGCGCAGCGCATCGCGCGTGAGTCCGTGGACTCCCTCGCCGCACGGCTCGCCCCGGCCCCGGCTCGCAAGGGAAATCTCCGTCCCGAGGTCGTAAGGCTCACACTTGGTCTCCCACGGTCCAAAGAGGAGGGCGGCGGACTCTCACCACTCGGCCCCTGGCCCCCGCAGACGGCCGTCGCCAAGCACCTCGGCAGCAGTCAGCCGACCGTTTCGCGCCACCATGTGGCCGCGATCGAGGAGTGGAGCGCCACTGGTTGGCTCACCGCAGTCCGTGATGAGCTGGTGCAGACGCTCGTCCAGGCGGGACGCGTGCTCACTGTGCAGGAGGCGGCGGCCGAACTGCGTATCCGGCATGGCGCCGGCGATGACGCTGCAGGTCGAACTCTCGCCAAGGCCTTGGCAGTTGTACGTGCCGCTGTCGACGCGGAAGTCCTCCAGCGCGGAACTGACACCGACCACGAGCCGCGCCTGGCAGTCCTCCGCCGCGGCCCGCGCGTGCTTCTCGCCCTGGAGTCGCTGCCCGGTACCGACGACCCCACTCCGCAGGAGCTCGCCGACTACGCTGCTGCGCTTGGCACGGCTGCCGACCGCCTGGCGGACGAGGATCCTCTGCCGGGTCGGGGCACGGTCGTGCGAACCCTGCGCGCGGTGGCCGCACCGGAGGGCATGGCGCCGCTCGCCGACACCCGCCTGGTGGCCCTGGCAGCGGCGGTCGCACAGGACGCAGCGGCCTCTCCCCGCCTCGAGCTCTACCCTCAGGCTCTGGGCCTCGCCCGTGCTCTGCGCATTTCCCAGGCCGCGGCCGGGGTGCGTCGCGAGACAGGCATCTCGATCACCGAGCTGCTGTCCAGGGTCAACGCACGCTTCCCGTCACTGGCCATCACCGACGCACCCACCCACATCGAGGTGGAGGACGCACTGGCCGAGGCAGGATTCCCGCTCGAATGGGACGCCGGGCGAAAGCGTTTCTTCCCGCCGGCCGTAGAAGGCGCACGCTGGACGAGCTCCACCTATACGCGTACGAGTGTGCTCGTCTCCGAAGCGCAGGCCGCGGTGGCGGCGGGGCGCGATCCGCAGATGGTGCTGCGCGCCAAGCTTGCGACGGCAGCCCAGCGAGGTGGCTTCCTCGCTCTTACGCTCAAGGGTGTCGATCTGCCGGGCGCGGCCGGGATGCTGGCCGCCGAATTCGGCGTGGTTCCGGTGGACCTCAACGCCGAGTTCCTGCATACATTCCGTGTGCTCGCGGGCGAGTTGGGCACGGACTGGTCGAAGGTCCTGAGGGCGGACGCGGTGTTCACAGAGTCGGGCGAGCTGAAGCCCGGACTGCGTTCGTACAGCCAGCGCGTCACGGACAGACTTGCCGAGCGGCTGAGGTCGATGGCGGAGGATTCAGGCCCGAAGGCGGTGCTCTTCGCCCACAACGCGGGCCTGATCAGCCGCTACTACGAAGGCGGCGGACACGACCTCCTGGTCGGCCTGCAGCAGTCTGCCCGCCGCCCCGCTGAGGTCCCGCACGGGCTGTGGTGGCTGTGCCCCATGGAGGACCCGCAGCAGACGCCGTCCTTGGACGGCCGGACGGTCGAGGTCGTGGACCGGGCCACGGAGTGGGCTGTGCTGGACTCGCTCTTCCTCAAGGGACTTCGGACACGCGTGGACGTAACGACCTAGGTGTAGTTGGCACTTCACTCAGTGGAGCGATGGTCGTAGGATTCTACGACTGTGCGGGACCAGCGGGACTTACGCGGCCGGTGTGCGGGATGAAGGTCCCTGGTTGCGGTGATGTCCCGGTCGCACATTGGACGTTGGGGATGTCTGCGCTTCGGCGACCCCAGAGATGACAACAAGCAAGGACGAACGTGACTACTCCGGGCGCCTTTGGTGGCGGCGAAGATCTGGCTCGGCTCAGAGAAGTCCTTGCGGGGTGGCGCACCTCCCTTGTGGACCTCAGTGGACGCAACCGCCTGTTGAACTTCCGGCACACCCGGAGCGCGACCCTCGAGATCTCCTCCCCCTCCGCCGAGGTTCTCGCAGGGGGACTGGACCGCGGATGGGACTTCGCTCCGCTGCCGGACGAAGAGCCTGAGGTGGAGGAGGGGGACGGCGAGCAGGCTCAGCGGCCGGTCGAACGCGTCGACCGCGGTGGCGGGATTGTCACGCAGAAGACCACGAGCCCTGCACTGCACCGTGCGCTGCTCAGCCTGCGCAGCAAGTCGACGCAGTTGTTCAACGACTACGGTCTGTGGACCCTCCACCTCGGTGTCGGCATGCTCCACTGGTGTGAGGACGGGGCCGAGGCAGGCAGCGACGCACCGCTGATCTTGTTGCCGGTCCGGGTCGAACGCACCGCGAACGGCCGCGTCCGGCTCATCGCGAACGATGAAGAGGAACCGAGGCTCAACCCGGCTCTCAAGGTGAAACTGGAGCAGTTTCACATCGACTGGGGTCCAGTCACCGAGCAGGAGCCGACAGACATCGCCGGAGTGCTCAAGGCAGCTGCCAGCACGGTGGCGGGTAAGCAAGGTTGGCATGTTCTGCCCCGAGCGGTTGTGTCGCTGTTCGCTTCTCACAAAGAAGCGATGTACCAGGACCTGCTGGAGAACGAGAACCACGTCCTGGGCAGCGACTTGGTGAAGGCGGTGGCCCTCGGGCCGCGTGCCGGGCTGGCTCCTGACCGTTTCGACTTCGAGGAGATCGAGCTCGACCGGATCGACGAACTGAGTCCACCCGAGGACAGCCCGCTGGTTCTCGACGCAGATGCGTCCCAACGGCAGGCTGTCGCCGCCGCCGTGGCGGGGCAGTCCTTCGTTCTCGATGGCCCCCCTGGAACTGGGAAGAGCCAGACGATCACCAACATGATCGCCGGTCTGATGCATGCGGGCCGCAGCGTGCTCTTCGTCAGTGAGAAGGCCGCCGCCCTCGATGTGGTGCTCGACCGCCTGCGCTCGGTCGGCCTCGATTCGTACGCCCTCGCCCTGCACAGCCACAACACCAGCCGCAGGGCCGTCGCTCAGGAACTCGGGCGCGCGTTGGAGGAGGAGCCGCGTGCACCACAGCTCTCGCAGCAGGCCATCGCCGAGGCGCGGGAGGCGCGCGTGGCCCTCAGCGGTTACGCCGAGGCGATGAATGAGGCTCGTGAACCGCTCGGGCGGAGCCTGCACGATGTGATCGGCCAGGTGGGGCGCCTGTCCGAAGCCCCGGTGGCCTACCTGACGGCATCGACCGAGGACACTGAGCAGCGGGAAGCTTTCCAGGCCGAGCGACTGACCGCCCAGGATCTGCAACTGGTCATCAACGCGACGGAGGCCATCTCCGCTGCGTGGGAAGCGGTCGCCGATCCGTCATTCCCGTGGCGCGACCTGCGTACGGGCATGACACATCCGCGGCCCGCTCTTGATCAGGCCAAGGCTGCGCTTGACGGACTCACCTCAGCAGTGGCCCGCTACCCGGACCTCGCCCCCGACGGCGAACCGGTATCCGACGAGGCAGGCATCAGCAGGCTGAAGGCACTGCTGCGGCTGCTCGACTCACGGAGCGCGGTCCCTCAACACTGGCTGACAACAGACGACTTCGCCGACACGGTGGACAACCCGGTCGATGACTTCACCACAGAGTTGAGGAAGGTCCACCGAACTCAGGCCGCCGCCCGCGCAGCAGCGGGCGAACGGTGGGAAGAGCTGTCGACACGGCTGACGGCCGAGGCGGGCGACGGCGAGAAGGCGCTGCAGGCGCTCTCGCCCTGCGGAGTCGACCCGTTGGCGTTCACCGAGGAAAAGGCAGGGGAGCTCTCGCGGAAGTTCGAAGCCATGGCAGAGGTGCTCGACCGAACACACCAAGGCTTGGCAGGCATCAGCCAGTCTCTCGGGCTCGACGTCCCCAGTGGGTTCGAAGCGGCCCAGGACGTCTGCCATGTTGCCGAGCTGGCAGGCGGCGCGCATCGCCCCTTGGAACGGTGGCTGCATCCGGAGGGTTCGGCCGAGGCCGACCGGGCTGCGGCAGGTGTGGTCGCGGATGCCCTTGGCGCCTTCTTCTCCCGACGTGAACAGGTGCTGTCCGCCCAGGCGCGGGCAACCGCACAGGCTGGTCCCGGGTGGGCGGACCTCGGCCCTGATCTGAGTGCACAACCACCGGCGAGCGAATGCGCGCTTGCTGAACTGCAGCCCGCCGGCATCGATGTGCCGTTGCTGTCGCGACGGCAGGCCGGAGAGCTCGCCGAATGGTTCGGCGGGCTGTCCCGGACAGTGGAGTCGGCCGGACAGCGCGCCGCATCGGTTGCCGCGATGCTCGGCTGCGCGGAACCGGCAACCACAGCCGAGGCCGAGGATCTGGTCGCACTCGTCGAACTGGCCACCGCCCCGGACCGAGCGCTGGCCGACTGGCTCGACCCTCAGACGCTGCTGCTCGTACGGGAAGCAGCCACCGAAATCGAGTCGGCCAAGCGCGAGTTGGCGGAGGCCGAGCTGGCGGCCCGTGACACATTCCGGCCCGAGACGGTCTCTGCTCCTGAACTGGAGGAGACGGTCCAGCGATTGGTGGACGGCTCCAGGGGCATCGGCGGCATGTTGTCCGGCAGCGTCCGTGCGGATCGAAAGGCCATCGCCGGTCTTACGGTCAAGGGCGATTGGCGTGGCGAGCTCTACGAGAAGCTGCCGCTGGCCCTCGCCTGGCACACCGCCTACAGCCGTCTGCGATCGCTCTCCCTCGCCCACGCCCAGTTGCTCGGCCGATATGCGGGAACAGAGCTGCCCGACGACGCCGGACTGCAGGCGGCCCTGGCGCATGCCGAGTCCGTCCATCGACTGGCCCCGCGCGCGGTGGCGAACCCGTACCGCCGTGGTCTGCTCGCGGCCCAGGTGGCGTACGGTCACGCTCCGACTCCTGGACTGCTGGAGCAGGGCAGGGCATTGCGTGGCGAACTCGGTACTTGGCAAGAGGACTTGACCCGTCCGTACTTGTCGGCGTACGCGGCTGAGCTCACGAAGACTCCTCTGGGTGATGCCGCTACCTGGCTGCGCAGCCATCTTGATCCTCTTCGGCAGGCCATCGCTCTCCTTGACACAGTCACGGCCGTAGGCCGTCGCGATGCTCAAGCCGGTGCCGAGCACACGCTGTCCACTGCCCGGAGCGCGATTGCGCTTGCTCACGCGGCTCAGCAGGAATCCGCGGCGTTCGCCGCCCGGCAGACGACGGACCAGCAGCTGCTCGGCCCCTGGTATCAGGGGTTGGACACAGATCCGGCCGGACTGGGCGCCGCCGCACCCGGTGGCGTTGCCGGCTGGGAGTCCGCCCAGGAACTGCTCTACCGTTCCCACGACTTGACCCGCCGGCAGCAGGGTCCGAATGCGACTGAGCAGCAGCGCGAACTGCTGGGACGCTACGTCATCGACGGCTGCCCCGACACGCACGCACTGTGTAGCGCCTTGGATGCGGCGCAGACGGTCGCCCGTCTGGCGCCCGCGACACTCGCCGATCCCGCGCGCCGGACGCGTCTTGCCGAATCCCTCGCTGACGGCCGACCGGCGCCGAGTGAACTGCTGCGTCAAGTGGACGGGTTGCGAACCGAACTGGACGCCTGGAACCAGCAGGCGCGGGAGCCGCATCTCGCAGCGGCGGCGTCCGAGCTCCTCGCGTGCCCTCTCGATGAGGTGGCACGGTGGTTCCGCGCGCACGTCGAGCCTTTTGAGGATGCAGCCGATCTCATCCACTCTGTGACACGTGTGACCGACGGGGGGGTCGGTTTGACCCTCTCCCGGGCCCGTGAAGCGGTGGCGGCGGTCGTGGTCGCGCGTGCCGCAGAGGCGGGCCTTGCGGGGAACGAGGCCGCGCACCGGGAGTTGCTCGGTGACCTCTATCAGGGGGCGGGGACGGATCGTGATCTGGTCCTGGATGCCTTGGACTGGGCACAGAAGGTTCGCCGGACTGTGCAGGGCGGCCGGTCGGCGGCGATGTCCCCCGGAGCCGCGCGCACAATGCTGACCGCGGCTCCCGATGCGTCCGTTGCCCGTCGTCATGGGGAGTGGCTACGGCAGAGCGCCACGCTTGCCGGGTACTTCGATGATCAGCGGGAGGAGGACGTCCGCCGAGAGCTCGCTCGATCAATGCCGTCGGCCGAGGAGTTGCTCTCCCGGCTGGACAACGATCCCTACGGTCCGGAGGCCTGGACTTCCTGCGCCGACGCGCTCGACAGGCTGCGACGATATGGGCTGGACGGGCTGCCGACACAGCTCGCGCAGCGTGACGTGTCCGCGAGGACTTCCCGGCCGCGATGGAGCGTGCGGTCCTCACGGCCTGGGTGGAACACCAGCTGGCCGTCGACGCCCGGCTGCGGCCCATGCGTGCCGTCGAACGCGACCAGCTGGTGGAGCGTTTCCGTACGGCGGACCGTGACCTGGTGGAGGCGGCCCACGCCGACGTCATCGCGGTGTGCAACTCCCGCCGCCCGCGCCGCACTTCGGTCGGACAGGCGGCCATACTCCGGCGTGAGTCGGAGAAGCAGCGCCGGCACATGCCGGTGCGTCGACTCCTGAGCGAGACTCGTGAGGTGACCCGCCTCGTCAAGCCCTGCTTCATGATGAGCCCTTTGACGGTCAGTCAATTCCTGCCGCCCGACTTCCGTTTCGACGTAGTCATCTTCGACGAGGCGTCGCAGGTGCTGCCGCAGGATGCGGTGAACTCCGTCTATCGCGGCAATGCGCTGATCGTCGCAGGCGACCAGAAGCAGCTTCCGCCCACGTCGTTCTTCAGTGCCGCCAGTGAAAGCGACGATGACGACGAGTGGGACGAGGACGGCAGCGACGGCTTCGAGTCCGTTCTCGACGCCTGCAAGGCCAGCGGAGTACTGCGCGGTCTGCCCTTGCTATGGCACTACCGCAGCCGTCACGAGAACCTGATCGCCTTCAGCAACCACGAGTTCTACGACAACTCCATGATGACGTTCCCTGGTGCGCTGGAGCAGAGCCCGGACGTAGGGGTGGAATTCTTCAAGTCGGACGGTGTCTACGACCGCGGCGGGCGCAGCAACAACCCGGGCGAAGCCGCGATGGTGGCCCAACGGGTCATCCACCACTTCGCGACCCGCCCCGGCCGCACACTCGGTGTCGTCGCCCTCTCGAAGGCGCAGGCCGAGGCGATTGAGGAGGCGGTACAGAAGGCGCGAGCAGCCCGCCCCGACCTGGACCGCTTCTTCACCGACGACCGTCTCGACGGCTTCTTCGTGAAGAGCCTCGAGACCGTCCAGGGCGACGAGCGAGACGTCATCATCCTGTCGGTCGGCTATGGCCCCGATCAGCAGGGCAAGTTGCGCTCGACGTTCGGCCCGATCAACAGGGACGGGGGTTGGCGGCGCCTCAATGTCGCCGTCACCCGTGCGCGGCGGAGGATGGAGGTCGTCACCTCGTTCTACGGCGGCGACCTGCCGGACAGCACCAACAAGAGCGTCCAGCATCTCAAGCGCTACTTGCAGTACGCACAGCACGGCCCGCAGATCCTCCAGACCGAGGCGGCCGACTTCGACGCGGAGCCGGAGAGCCCCTTCGAGGAAGAGGTCCTTGCTGTGCTGCGGGACTGGGGATACTCGGTCCAGCCGCAGGTCGGTGTCGCCGGCTTCCGTATCGACATGGCTGTACGTCACCCCGGCGCTCCCGGGACGTACGCCCTGGGTATCGAGTGCGACGGCGCGATGTACCACTCGTCGCGGGCTGCCCGAGACCGTGACCGGCTGCGCGAGTCGGTGCTGCGAGACCTGGGCTGGAAGCTGCACAGGATTTGGGGCACGGACTGGTACCGGAATCGGCGGGACGCGATGGCGCGGCTGAAAGCTGCCGTGGAGGCGGCGTGTACGGAGGATCCGCATGAGGTGAGGGCGGGGGCGGCGGATGCGCCCGTGTCGTCGCCTGAGCCTGTCCTGTTTGGGGAGGGGGCGGCTGAGTCTGGCGTCTTCCCTGCCCCGGCTGCTTCGTCTGCCTCGGTGTCTGTGCCGTCGCCGCGGGTGGAGTTCGTGACGGTGGACGAGGAGCCGTCGGCGTGGAGCCGGGAGTACGAGGAAGCGAAGACCGCCGAGCTGCGCAAGGTGCGGACCGCATCTGCTCGTAGCCGCATGCTGCACAGGATCGAACTGCAGGATCCCGAGGCCGCGGACGTCGTCGCCGATGTCGCCCTGCATGCGATCCAGGTGGAGGGCCCGATCGAGGAGGACCTGATCTTCACGCGGGTTCGCTCGGCGTGGGGCCTTGCCCGTTCTGGGCAGGTCGTCCAGGGCCGCATCCGCCAGGTTCTCCGGGATCTGGTCAGCAAGGGCACGATCGTCCAGATCGGTACGGCGTACGACCGGCCGGGGCGTGCGGTGGAGTTCGCGCGTACGCCGACGCGGTGGTGTGAGCGGAGGGTCGCGCTGGTGCCGGCGGTCGAGCGGCAGCTTGCGCTGCGGAGTGTGGTTGAGGAGCAGCTTGGTGCGCAGCGTGAGGATCTGCTGCGCGAGGTGGCTCGCTTCTTCGGATGGGCTCGCCTGGGGGCGGACATCAGGGAGGTGCTGACAGGCGATGTCGACGAGCTGGTCGAGCAGGGTTTCGTGGTGGAGACGGACGCCGGATTGATGCCCGCGGAGGGTGACTGAGATGTGACCGTGGGTTGTCTCCAGCCGCCCGGAGATGACTCGCTGAGCTGGCACGATTGGGTGAGCAGCCATGCGATGGAACGTGAGCGAAGGTGGGACTCCCCGGTGGACAAGGCCGCACTGCTGAAGGATCTGCGGAAGCAGGTCACCGTGCTGGAAGACGATCTGCGAGAGCGGACCGAGTCGGTCGACGAATTCCGTGCGGATCTTGAGCGGGAGTATGCGGCGGCGCGGGAGGGCAGTCGTACGGCGGCGACGTACGGGGCGTGGCGCGACGAGCGGGTCATTCAGGCTGCTGCTGCGTGGGTCCTTGCGACGGTGTTCGTGCGGTTCTGCGAGGACAACGGGCTGGTCGAGGATCCGTTCATCGCTGGGCCGGGGGAGCGGCTTGCGGATGCGGAGGAGCTGCAGGCGGCGTTCTTCCGGAAGAGTCCTGAGCTGAACGACCGGGACTGGTTGGTGGCGGGTTTTAAGGCGCTGGCCGAGTCGCATGAGGCTGTGGGCGGCCTTTTTGACCGGGAGCACAACCCGCTGTGGGAGTTGACTCCTTCGTACGAGGCGGCGACTCGGCTGCTTGCGTTCTGGCGGGAGCGGGACGCGGACGGTGAGATCCGGTACGACTTCACGGACCGGGAGGAGCTGGATACGCGGTTCCTCGGTGACCTGTATCAGGACCTGAGTGAGCATGCCCGGAAGACGTATGCGCTGCTGCAGACGCCGGAGTTCGTCGAGGAGTTCATCCTTGACCTGACGCTGGAGCCTGCGGTCGAGGAGTTCGGCCTGGACCCGGAGTGGAAGCACAAGCCGCGGGGGTGGGTGGGCGACGAGGCTGTGGTGCGGGGGCTTCGGTGTATTGACCCTGCGTGCGGGTCGGGGCACTTCCTGCTGGGGATGTTCGAGCGGCTACTGAGGAAGTGGCGGGCGGCTGAGCCGGGGACCGAGGACTGGACACTGGTGCGGCGGGCGCTGGACTCCGTCCATGGGTGCGACAAGAATCCGTTCGCAGTGGGGATCGCCCGCTTCCGGTTGCTTGTTGCAGTGTTGAAGGCTTGCGGCGACGAGGAGCGGCGGTTGGCGGTGCTTCCTGGGTTTCCGATCAACGTGGCGGTGGGGGATTCGCTGCTGCACGGGCGCGGGATTGAGTCCGTGACGGAGACGCTGGACACGTTGTTCGCGGGGGACGGGGACGAGCGGACGTTCGCGTATCGGACCGAGGACGTCTGGGACTTTTCGGACGGGGTCGATCTGCTGGGGAGGGACAGCTACCACGTCGTGGTGGGCAATCCGCCGTACATCACGGTGAAGGACAAGCAGGAGAACGCGAACTACCGCAAGGCCTATGGCGCGTGCGCGGGGACGTACGCGTTGTCGGTGCCGTTCGCTCAGCGGATCTTCGAACTGGCCGTGCGTGCAGAGGGGTTGCAGCCTGCGGGGTTCACCGGGCAGATCACGGCGAACTCCTTCATGAAACGGGAGTTCGGCAAGAAGTTGATTGAGGAGTACTTCGTCAGCGACCGTGTGGGTGTGACGCTGACGCATGTTGTCGACACGTCGGGTGCCTACATTCCCGGGCACGGCACGCCGACCGTGATTCTTGCGGGGCGTAACCGCCTGCCCAGCGAGAAGAACACGATCCGCGCGGTGCTGGGAGTTCGCGGCGAGCCGGATCAGCCCACGGTCGCCGCCAAGGGGCGGGTCTGGAAGGCGATCCGTGAGCAGATCGGCGAGCCGGGAAGTGAATCGGAGTGGGTATCGTCGATCGACGCTGCCTGGAAGACGTTCGCGACACATCCCTGGTCGCTGAGCGGTGGCGGTGCCGGTGAGCTGGCTGAGCGGATCACTCGGTCTTGCGAGCCGCTGCGTAACCGCATTGAGAAGCCGATTGGGAGGGCGATCCGGGCGGGTGCGGACGAGGCGTTCATGCGGCCATTGCGGCCGACTCTCCGGACGGTCCTTGATCGGCGGGCTCTCAGGCCGCTGATGGTTGGGGAGGTGGTGCGTGACTGGGCCGCCAGTCCGATGGACGGAATCTGGTATCCGTACGACGGTGTAGTGACGCCTGCGGCGATTGAGGCGGAGCTCTTCCCGTGGCGGACGTTTCTGGCTGCGCGGCGGACGTTTCAGGGGGATATGGCGGCGGCGGGGCTGCGGTGGTGGGAGTACATGCAGCACACGGCTTCGGCGTATGAGACTCCGCTGTCGATCACGTTCGCCGAGGTAGCGACGCACAACCACTTTGTGCTTGATCGGGGCGGGAATGTGTTCAAGCAGACGGCGCCAGTGATCAAGTTGCCGGAGGGGGCGACCGAGGAAGAGTATCTGGAGTTGCTGGGGGTGCTGAACTCGTCGGTGGGGTGTTTCTGGCTCAAGCAGGTGAGTCACGATAAGGGAAGCCAGTCGGGAACTGGTGGCTTCATGCATGACGAGTGGGAGAGGTTCTATCAGTTCAATGCGACCAGATTGCAGGGATTCCCTGTACCTGCCGAACTGCCTCTCGACCTCGGGCGCGGTCTTGGTTCTCTGGTGCAGGAGTTGGCTGCGCACGAGCCATCCGCTGTTGTTACAGAAGGCGCACCCCTCCGGATGGCTCTGGACGAGGCCCGTGCTGCGCACGCCAGCATCCTTTCTCGGATGATCGCTCTCCAAGAAGAGCTGGACTGGACCGTCTATGGTTCGTACAACCTCCTCACCCCTGACGAACTGGCCCGTACAACCCTGTCCAGTACAGCCGAGGTTCCCGAAGTCGCGTTGGGGGAGCGGTCGTTCGAGATCGTGCTGGCCCGCAAGGTGGCTGCGGGCCAGACCAGGACCGTCTGGTTTGACCGGCACGGTTCCGAACCGATCACGGAGATTCCCGCCCACTGGCCGGGCGACTACAGAGCCGTCGTTCAAGCCCGCATCGACGTCATCATGTCCCGTGAGGACATCGCCCTCATCGAGCGCCCCGAGTGTAAGCGCCGATGGGCCTCGGAACCCTGGGAAAAGAGGGAGAAAGGAGCCCTCCGCGCTTGGCTGCTCAACCGGTGCGAAGACGAGAAGCTCTGGTTTGCCCTGCGGGACGGGATGCTCCAGCCCCGCACCTCGACCGTGTCCCAACTTGCCGACGCCCTCCGGCAGGAAGGAGACGTACAGACCGTTGCCGAGCTGTACGCCGCCGATCACCTTGGCAAGCGGGACGCGACCCTTGTGACCGTGCTCGCCGAGGTCCTCTCCAGCGAGCACGTGCCGTACCTCGCCGCGCTTCGTTATAAGGAATCGGGCCTGCGCAAGCGCGAGCAGTGGGAAAACGTGTGGGATCTGCAGCGCCAAGAAGGTGAGCCGGAGGAGACGCTAGGCAACCGTGTACCGCCGAAGTACAGCTCCGGCGACTTCTCAAAGACCTCTTACTGGTCTCGCCGCGGCAAGCTCGACGTCCCGAAGGAGCGGTTCATCTCCTACCCGGACGCATCGTCGGACTCCGACCCCACCCTCCTCCTCGGCTGGGCGGGGTGGGACCACAAGGACCAGGCTCAGGCCCTGGTCAACCTCGTCAACGACCGTACAGAGCAAGCTGCTTGGGATGCGCCGCGCCTCGCTCCGCTGCTGGCTGGCATTCAGGAACTCATGCCCTGGGTGCACCAGTGGCACGGTGAGCACGACGAGGAATGGGGCGGTATCCCGGCAGAGGAGTACCAGACGTTCCTCGACGAGCAGTGCACGAAGCACGGGCTGTCCGCCGACGAGCTCAAGGCGTGGCGCCCCTGACGTCTCCGACCTGACACAGCTTGCGGCTCACCGGGTATCTTCAGTGAGCTGCAAGCTGATGGTCATTCACCTCAATCCTGCGCGGCGAAGCCTATGAAAGTCGTCCAGCCTCGGGGGGAAACGGACAAGGATGGCCGCGCCGTGTCCTTCGAGTCGCGGATGTACACGCCGTTGGAGCAGACCGCCACCTCTATGCATTGGCCACCTTCGGCGCCGCTGTAGCTGCTCTTGACCCACGCCTGTTCATCGAGGGCACGAGTCGTCAGTTCGGCGTTCATAGCTCTCCCAGTAACTTCTCGATGTAGGCCAGCGACTCACTCGGGGTGAGGGCCTGCGCTCGGATGATGCCATAGCGGGCCGAGAGCGCACGTACCTCTTCTCGGTCCGTCACCAGCGTGCCCTTGCCCTGCGCTTCCGTGTACCCGAACTGATTGCCACCCTGCCGTGTCAGGACTGTGAAAGCTCCGTCCACGCCGGCGTTGTCCTCGCGGTCGAGCGGCATGATCTGGATCTCGACGTTGCGCTTCTGGCCGATCAGCAGGATCTGTTCAAGCTGTCCATGCTTTGCGGCTCGTCCTCCTAGCCCGCGTTTCACCACCGACTCCTCCATGACGAAGCTGAGCAACGGTGCGGGCCACTTGTTGAAGACCTCCTGCCGGATCAGTCGAGCCGCGACGCGTTGCTCGATGGTGTCCTCATTCAGCAGAGGTCGGCGCATGCCCAGCAGGGCCCGGGTGTATTCCTCGGACTGTAGGAGGCCGTTGACGATGTGGGTGTCGTACGCACGCAGCTCAACCGCCTCCGCCTCCAACCGCGCCGCATCCCGAAAGAACGCCGGATACTGGGCCCGAGCCACCTCCTCCTTCCCGGCCTTCAACACCCCACCCGCATCCAGCACTTCATCGGCTCTGTCGATGAACTTCGGCGACGAAATCCTCCGCCCCTGCTCAAACGACGCAATAGTCGACGCCGAGTACCCCGTCAACGCCCCGAACTCCGCCCGCTCCATCCCCACCCGCACCCGGAACAACTTCAACTGCCGCCCGAACACGTGCAGAATCCCCGCCCCGAACTCGCTCTCCGCCCCCAAGCCCATGGCGCCCACAGGGCCCTCCGAGTCGAGCTCCGCCCCAGACTCCGCCCGCCCCTGCCCCTGCTCATCCACACCCGACACCTCCCGCACCACCACCGCACCGGAACCCCGAACCCCGCACCTCGCACCTCGCGCGCCCAACGCGGCACGCCGGAGCCGGTCACGCCCCACCCCACGTACAAGCGCACTGCCAATGCGTACAACCCGCACCCGTCAGCGCATTCCTCCTGGTCAAAGCTACGCACACACCGGGACCGTCGACCCCATGAAACAAGCAACTCACTCCGACAGGCATATGCCGCAACAGCCAACACCTGCACGGGAGTTCGCCATGCGCTTCACATCAACCCCACGCGGCGCACGACTCGCCCGACGCCTCGTCTCCCACAGCCTCGACGCCTGGGGCCACCCCTACGACTCCGAGGCGAACACCACCGTCACGCTCATCTCCGCCGAACTCACCGCCAACGCGGTCCGCCACGGCCACGTCCCCGGCCGGGACTTCAACCTCCGCCTGACCGCGACCGACGACTCAGGCGCACCCGACGTCCGGATCCTCCGTACCCTCCGCATCGAAGTCACCGACACCCGAACCGAAAACCAGCCACCCCATGGAGCCCCCAGTGCCCCACCCGACGCAGAAGCGGAGTCCGGCCGAGGTCTGCTCCTCGTCGCCCACCTCGCCACCCGCTGGGGCGTCGAACCTCGACCCGCAGCCCCCGGAAAGACGGTCTGGGCCGAGTGCTCGTTCAGTCAGCCGTCGAATTTCAGACGGGGCGGCTCCGCCCCAAATCCCGTACGTCAATAATGACCTGATAGGTCGTCACCTTCACCACTAGCATCACAGTCGTCACAAGGGGCCCACCGGCCCTCCGTATCGAACTCTCAGGACTTCAGACGACCGTGAAGATCAAGCGCGTACGCATCGAGAATTTCTGCTGTCTACACAAAGTGGACATTGCCTTCGAGGAAATATCCTGCTTCATCGGCCCCACCGGTGTCGGCAAGTCCACCGTGCTGCGCGCACTCGATTGGTTCTTCAACGGCGAAAGGTCCCTCGCGCTCAGTACCGACGACGTCCACTCGGCCGCGGAGAGCGAGCGCATCTCCGTGGAGGTGGAGTTCGACGGGCTCACCGACGAGGACCGTGAGGCTCTGCAGCGGTACGCGCCCCAGGGCGCCGAGAGCATGAGTATCTGGCGGACCTGGCAGGACGGCGAGGACAAGATCACCGGCAAGGCTCTGGCCTACGCTCCCTTCGAGGAGGTCCGTCGGCACGAGAAGGCCATGGACCTGCGCCGCGCCTACAAGGAGCTCATGGAGAGCGACCCGAGCCTCGGCCTCAGGTCGGTCGGCAGCGCGGCCGCCGCCGAGGAGTCGATGCGCGTCTGGGAGTTGGCGCACCGCGACCAGCTCACCGAGACGGAGATCGAGGGCACCCACTTCTTCGGCTTCGCCGGCCAGAGCAAGCTCGCCGAGCTGATCGACTTCGTCTTCATCTCCGCCGACCTGCGTGCACACGAGGAGGCCGACGACCGCAAGAAGTCGGCGCTCGCCCGGATCCTCGACCACACCGTGGACCGCACGGAGGCGAACGAGCAGCTCGAGGCCATCGAGGAGAACGCGCACCAGGAGCGTCTCGACGTGCACTCCAAGGTGTACGGGCCCGTACTGGAGGACATTTCCGCCGCCCTGTCACGGGAGGTGGCCCAGTTCACCGTCGGACGCGAGATCGTCGTGTCGCCTGTCGTGCAGGCGCCGAAGCTCGCCCGGACAACCTTCCAGATCAGTGTCCAGGATGGGGCCGCGCAGACCTCCGTCCACCGGCAGGGGCACGGATTCCAGCGTGCTCTGATCATCGCCGCGCTCAAGCTGCTCGCCGAGCGTCGGCGTCCGGGCGGTGTGACGCGGACGCTGTGCCTCGCCATCGAGGAGCCGGAGCTCTTCCAGCACCCGCCGCAGGCGAGGGTCTTTGCCGAGGTGTTGCGCGGTCTCGTGGTATCCCCGGCCGGCCGGACCCAGGTGATGTACGCGACGCACCACCCCGTCTTCATCGAGTCGCGCAGCTACCACGAGGTCCGCCGGCTCAGCCGCGACGGTGGTACGGAGCATCCGGTCACCCGGGTGTCGCAGGTGTCCGAGGCCGAGCTGTGCCGGGACCTCTCGGAGCTGGTGAGTGAGGCGTCCATCCGGCGCAAGGCGGGCATCATGTGCGCCGGTACCTTGGCCGAGGGATTCTTCGCGCGAGCGGTGGTGCTCGTCGAGGGCAACACCGACGGGGCCGTCCTGACCGGCTGCGCTGAGCGGATGGGGCTGAGCCTCGGTGCGCAGGGCGTGAGTGTCATCGACGTCGGAGGCAAGAGCAACATCTTCCTCTGCCATGCGATTCTCACCGCCTTGGGCGTGCCCACCTACGTCGTCTTCGACGGGGATGCGGGCAAGGCAGAGCGCAGCAGGTCAGGGGTGCAGCAGCTTCCGGAGCCGGAGCGGCTTACCAAGGAGGCCAAGATCGAGGAGCAGACGCGCAAGGACGCCGAGGAGAACGCCAACCTCCTGGGGTACTTGGGTGCTCCGCGGACGCCCTGGCCTGCGACCGCCTCCGCTGCCACGCACGCAGTCTTTGAGGACACCTTGGAGGTCTTCCTCAACGACGCGTGGCCGTCTTGGGGCAGTAGGCGTCGGGAGCTGATCGACTCGGGGCACGGCTTCGGCGCAAAGAACACCGCCACCTATCGGGAGGCGGCGTTGAAGGCCGACTCCGGGCCTCCGTTCGAGCTGATCGCGATGCTTGAGAACGTGACGGCGATGGCTGGGTGACGGACTGGCGGCGGCGCCAGGTCAGTGGGGGATGACCATCACTGACCTGGCACCGTCATCGGTACACAACGCGTGAGCGCAACTGGGGCTGCGCTCGCTTCAGCGGCAGTTGCGTCCCGTCGATTCGCTGATCACTACGTCCTCCAGTCGAACGGAAAGTGATTCCGCTCGCCGTGGATCCCAGAGCCACACCCGGTCGCCGGACGGCCCAAAGGTGAGCAGAGACCTCTTGCTGTCCATCGGGCCGTTGAAGACAGAGAACTTCTTCTCCAAAGGCTCGACGCACACAAGCTTCCCCTCAAGCCCGTAGTACGTCGCTGGATTCGTCCCCGAGCGGGCGGCCACCCAGGCGCGTCCCGCGGCGTTTTGCGCGCCGGCCATTCCTGCGAGCATGGACATGCCGACGATGAAGATCGCCATCAATGGGACTCCGACCTTCACCATGCCCCGCGAGTGAACCAACTGGTGGTAGTGGCGCATCCACCCGGCAATGGCGAGGACGAGCAGTGCGAAGGCGAAGGCAGCGCCAAGAGGTTTGAGGGAGGCGGCATATCGCCAGTAGAGCGACGCTGGTGCAGCATCCGCGGGCATGCCGAAGCCGGTCCTGAGATAGACGGTGTGCAGCAGGCCCCCGAACCATGGCAACGCCAGAGCGAGCGCGGGGACCAGCGCCGGGATGGCCCAGTTGGCATTCCGGCTGAACCAGGAGTGGACCAGGGCGTATGCCAACCCATAGAGAACGAAGGCGAGAACTGTTATGCCCATCGCTGCGTATGTCAGGACGCGCGCTGCCTGAGCCGGTGGCCCAGGTGCAGAGATGGCCAGGAGGAAGCCAGAGGCTGTAGCCGCGCCGACGGCCATTGCTCCCCAGGCTAGTTGGGTCCGGAATGGCCTGGGACCGCGCGTAGCAAGGAGAGTGCGGCCAACCGGCCAGATGAGTACCAAGGTCATGATGAGCGGCAGCAGAATGCGTACGCCGTCGAACGCGGCGAGAGCGAAGCCGCAGCCGAGGGACAGTATCTCGCCTGTCAGAAGTGGCAGCGCGATGCGCCACCTCGCAGAGACCGGATCGGGCGGAGAGGCATCCGTGTCCCGCCCCTCCAGGCCAGTGGGGATGTGCAGTTGGAGCCTATCCGGGTCATACGGACGCCCGGTGAGTGCTCCGCTTTCCAGCCGCTCGGCGACAGACTCAGCGTCGGGCCGTCCGGGCTGCTTGACGATACGGAGTACGGTCACAGAATTGAGAAGGGCGCGTAGGCCGAAGAGCCGCGTCGGCGCATTTGTTTCCTTCTCGCGTGCGTGGAACACCGTCCGGTAGTCGTGTTCGAGGTCGTGCTCGATCAGCGCCGCGTCCACGACCCACAGTCCCGCCTGATGCAGACGGGCCAGGTTCTCGATTTCTCCAACAGCGGCCTGCACTGCACCGAAACGTGCGCCATGTAGCCGGACTTCTACGAGAAGTCCACGTCTGCCGGCTCCGATCGGCTCGGAATGCGGAGCCTCCCGTGACCGGACGGACCAGCCTCGCCCCTCGAGCAGTTGGGTGGCGAGGCTGATCTCGTCCGGTGCGTCGATGGCGGCGACGAGCACCTCCACCCGCCGGTTGAACGGCTCCGCAGGCAGTGATGCCGCTGCTGTCTCATCCGTCGTCGGAGATGGTGCGGATCCGTTTCTGGGTGGTGGGACCAACCCAGGCGGATTCCTTCGTGGCGGGCGCAGCATTCGCGGCATTTCGGCGATCCTTGGGGTCGTGCCGGTGTCGGCGAGAGCGGTGTGTCGAAGTGCCCAACGATACGAATGGCTATGGAGAGTTGGCTGATACCTGACTCTCGCCAGAGGGCCTCCGAGCTGGAAGAATGCCCGCACGCCCGCAGGAGCTACGGGGTCGCGCACGGGGAGCAGCACACACCATGTCGTACACAGGACCGACTGACGACCAGCCGGAGCCGGTCGCCCCGGAGCGAGGCATCTTCGACTGTGTGGAAGCCCACCGCAGTCCATTGCCCGGGGACTATGAACGGGTCTTCCAGACAGGCATGGTCGTCCTCGACACGAACGTGCTTCTCAATCTCTATCGCTCCAACGAGCGGACCCGCCTCGACACCCTCGCCGTCCTGAACAAGCTGCGCGACCGGATCTGGGTGCCGCATCAGGTGCTCACCGAGTTCTGGCGCAACCGAGAGTCCAAGTCGGTACGCCATCATCACAGCACCAAGGCGAAAGAAGTCAGCGTTGCCCTCGACCGCGTGCGGCGGTCGGTGGGAGACGCAGTCGACCGCTGGGTCAAGGATGTGCGACTGAAGCCCGACGAAGACGTCACCCAGCGGATCCAGGAAGGGCTGAAGGTCCTGGGCGAGACGATGGACGGGCTGAGGCAGATCGTCGATGGGCAGGCGCAACGCGATGCGCTGTCCGGCACTTCGGCGACGCACACCGACCCGGTCCTTTCTGCACTGGAGCCGTTGTTAAAAGGGCGGATCGGTGAGCCCCTTCCGCAGGCCGACTACGACAAGGCCGTCCAAGACGCACAGAAGAGGGCCGACGACGAAGTTCCGCCCGGGTATGAGGACTTCAGGACGAAGCCGCCAGAGCAGGCTGCCGGTGACTACCTGCTCTGGCTGCAGGTCCTGCAGGAGGCCGAACGCCGCGCATGCGATGTTCTTCTGGTCACGGGTGACGTGAAGAAGGACTGGTGGACCCCGAGGGATGGAGACATCCTGGCGCGGCCAAGGCCGGAGCTGGTGAACGAGATGCGGGACATCGCAGGCACGCGTCTTTACATGCTCACCCCCGGAGAACTGCTCACCACTGCGGAGGGCTTGCTCGAAGGTCTTCAGGTCGACGAGGACTCTGTCAATGATCTTGAACAACTGGGCAGCGCCGACCGAGAGGAAGACGCTCCCGAGGGTGGCTGGACGCGGCAGACGCTCGACCTCTTCATCAAGGAACTACGGCTCCGCTACCAGGCACAGGCCAAGGTGATCATCGCGGCTGCGGCCAACGACGGTTTCGTGGACCGGGCGACGGTGTATGAGCTCGCCGGGTACCCGGGGGACCGGCAGCTCAAGGGGTTCACGCGACCCGTCAGCACCGTGGCCAGAGAACTGGAGGATGAGGGGGAGCTGAGCGGGGAGGAGCCCTTCCTCCTGCACACCATCTACGGCTCAGTGACGGAGCCGTCTTGGGCGACGGGGTTCCGCATTCCTGATGAGACCATTCCGCTGCTGCGCGAGAGTTTCGAAGGCGGGCCGCTCTGGCCAGTCTCGCCCAGGGATGTTGTAGAGCCCGACGACGGTGAGATGAAAGGCCCGGAGCGCGGCGACGAGTAGCCGCCTACCAGCCCACTGGCCGGATCGCATTCTTGCGTCCACTTCCCCTGCCTGTCACACAGAGAGCGGCGGGGTGTGAGACGGGGAGGGCGATGTGAGCGCGTCAGGAGATGGGAACGGGCACGGAAACAGCGGGAGCGGGACCACTTCGTCATGGGCCAGGAAGAAGTTCGGCAAGGACGCGGCGCGGCTGACCGCTGCCGTACCCGAGCGGCTGCACCGGGCACATCTTCGCGCTCAAGCGGGATACAAGGCATCCGGGCTGAAGCGTCCGGGGGCGTCGTACGGCCACACTCTCGGGGATGCCGTACGGGAGGAGCTGGCGCAGGAAGCCGAGGAGCTGGGCGGTCTCGTTCGGTCGCTTCGAGGCAAGGACTACGCGGTCATCAACGACCACGTGCTCTTCCCTTTCAAGTACGACAGCCGTCCGGTCCCTGTGGAGCAGGCACGGATGAAGGACGCGTCAGAGGTGCGGCGTCGGTTGTTCGGTGCGCACGGGCCCGAGGAACAGGACGCCATCTTTCCTGCGGACGAGTACACCACTGAGGAGTACGACCGGCTCCATGAGGCATTCGAGGAACTCGGGCGTACGGCGAAACTCGTTTCTCTCTTCTTCACTTGCGACCCGGAGAACGGCGTCCACTCCATCCACTGGGGAGAAGCCCGGCTCGAACCCGATGGGACCTTCTCCTGGGCTCACCGGGAAGAGCTTCCCGCCGTCGGGGCGTGACATCGGATCTCGCGGCAGCGATGTTCGAATGCCCAGGTTGCCACCTGCTTGGGGCTGGCAAGATTGGGGTGACGTGCGCGCTGCGCGGAACATGTGAATCGCTGACCGAGGGAACGAGAGCTGCTGATGTCCACGACCGATCTCTTCCTGCGAGATGTCATCGACATCAAGGAAGACGTCCACGCCGGCGATTTCAAGGTGGAGCTGACAGGTGGCTTCACTGAGACTGATGCCCGCGTCGCCGAGTATGTGGTCACGGACCAGCTCAAACAGGCCTTTGGCCGTGCGCTCGGGATGGTGCGGGCGGCGGTGCGCAGCGGGAACTCGCACGCCGCGTATCTGCACGGGTCGTTCGGCTCCGGTAAGAGCCACTTCCTCACCGTCCTGCATGCCGTCCTCAACAACGAGCCGTCTGCGCGCGCGAAGCCGCGCCTGCAGGAAGTGATCGCCGAGCACGACGACTGGCTGCGCGGCAAGAAGTTCCTCATGGTGCCGTACCACCTCGTCGGCTCCACCGACCTGGACTCGGCGCTGCTCGGCGGATACGTCGCCACGGTGCGCAGGCTGCATCCAGGGGCGCCGACGCCTCCCGTCTTCCGGGCTGATGCGATGCTCGCGGATGCCGCGAACCTGCGGGCGAGCATCGGGGACGAGTCGTTCGTCAAGCTGCTGCCGGGGGCAGCGGAAGGCGCCGGGAGCGAGGGCGGCGACCTTGACGATCTCGATGTCATCGATGGGTCTGGAAGTGGTTGGACTGCGGGCGAGCTGGACCGGGCTTTCGCAGCGCCCGCCGGGGACGCGTTGCGCGACCGGCTGGTTTCCGCGCTCCTAACGGGGCCCATGGCTTCGTACGCGCAGGGCGCCCGTGGTGACGCACAGGCGTTCCTTCCGTTGGAGAACGGGCTCGCTGTCATCAGCCGGCACGCGAAGTCGCTCGGCTACGACGGCATCGTGCTCTTCCTCGACGAGCTGATCCTTTGGCTGCAGGCTCATATGTCGAACCGGGAGAAGGTCAACTCGGAGGTCAGCAAGCTCGTCAAGCTGATCGAGTCCGGTGACAGCTCGCGGCCGCTGCCGATCGTGTCCTTCATCTCCCGGCAGCGAGACCTTTCTCAGCTCGTCGGCGCGGACGTCGTGGGCGCCGACGTGAAGAACCTGGAACAGCAGGTCGAGTATCTCGCCGGACGCTTCGACGTGATCAGCCTTGAGGACCGCAACCTTCCGGAGATCATCAAGGAGCGCATTCTCAAGCCGAAGAACAACGAGGCCCGTGCCGCCCTCGACGGCGCATTCAGCGCGATCGAGTCCACCAACGCGCAGGTCAAGGACGTCCTCCTGGACGCCAATGGCGCCACACACGCGGACTGGGCCGACTTCCGTGCCGTATATCCGCTCTCTCCGGCGCTGCTGAACGTGCTCGTCGCGCTGTCAGGTGCTTTGCAGCGCGAGCGGACCGGTTTGAAGCTGCTGCAGGAGATGCTGCGCCGACGCCGGGCCGACTTCCAGCTCGGCCAGCTGATTCCTCTGGGTGACCTGTGGGACGTGCTGTCGGACGGAACCGGCGAAGCCTTCACCGACCGGCTGCGCAATGAGGCTGAGGCGGCGCACAACTTCCACGCGAAGGTGCGGGCGTACCTGCTCGAGAAGTACGGATCCGAGACCCATGAGAAGTTCATCGCCGACGAGCGCTTCGTCAAGACACTTCTGCTTGCAGCCCTCGCCCCTGATGTGCCCGCACTCAATCGGCTGACTGGTACCCGCCTCGCGGCCCTCAACCATGGCTCGATCCGCTCTCGTACCGTCGCACCGGGATCGATGGTGGTGGGCCGACTTCGGGAGCTGCAAGCCGAGTTCGGCGAGATCCGGGCCGACGGCGATCAGGACCCGGTCTTCACCCTTCACCTGTCCGACCTCGACATCGAGCCGCTCCTCGACATGGTCGCCGACGAGGACCGCACCGGAGCCCGGCGGATCTGGGTCAGGGACCAGCTGTGGAAGGCGCTGGGGCTGAAGGACACCGGTGCGTTCGTCTGCGAGCACGAGATCGTCTGGAAGGGGACGCGGCGCACCGCGGAGTTCGTTTTCGAAAACGTACGAGACAGCGTGCAGCTGCCCGGCGAGCAGTTCAGGCCGGGCGTCGACGGGCGAGTCCGGTTCATCCTGGACTACCCCTTCGATGACGGTCAGCACTGGCCCAGCGACGACGCGCGACGCATTGACGAGTTGCGTGCCGAAGGGCTCATGGCCCCGACGCTTGTCTGGTTGCCGTCCTTCTTCTCGGAGCAGAAGAACGCTCAGCTCGGCCGCCTCATCAAGATCAACTATCTCCTTGAGCGGGACCGGCTCGACGACTACGCCGGGCATCTTGCGTCGGACGACCGGGTGCGAGTCCGCCACCAACTCGCGGCACAGCGAGACACGCTCACCACGCAGCTGTCGGCGACGCTCGGACAGCTGTACGGCATCGCCAAGGCGGAGGAGAGCAGTTTCTCCGTCGAAGTCGATGGCGGAGTGCACGTCCTGTCGCTGCTGCCGGAGTACGGCAGGCCACAGCTGCAGGGTGCCAAGTCGTTCCAGGACAACATGCTTCACCTGGCCGACGGCGTCTTCGGAGCGCTGTACCCCAAGCACCCGGACTTCGACCGGGCGCGGGAGCGCAAGGCGGTGACCCTGTCGGAGCTGAAGACTGCGCTTACCTGGATCACCCGGGCCATGGACGACGGCGGGAAGCGCGTCGAGGTCGACAGCCACCACCTCAAGATCGTTAAGAGGATCGTCGAGCCGCTGGAGCTCGGACAGGTTCACGACGGCCCGCTCGTGCTGCGCAACGACTGGCGTGGCCGGATCAACCAGTGTGCGAATCAGCATCGACCCGGGGAAGAGGACCTCGCTGCCGACGAGATCCGTGAGTGGATCGTCAAGGACCTCGGCTGGAGTGGGCTCGACAAGAACATCAGCAACCTGATCATTGCCACTTATGCGCTCCTTGACGGCAGGGCTTGGCTCTACCACGGCAGCCCTCTGCCGCAGCCGCCCGAACTGGAGCGCATCGGCTCGGGTACGGGGCTACGGGCACAGGAGCTGCCGAGCGAGGAGGAGTACGCAACGGCCCGTGAGAGGGCGGCGAAGATCTTCGGGCTGCCTGTCCAGCACCACCTCTCGGTGGGCAACGTCAGCAAGCTCTATGCTCGTGCACGCGACAAGATCGACACGCTCGAGCAGCCGGTCAACGCCGTTCGCACCTCCCTTGGCAGGCACGCCGCAGCCCTGGGAATCGACCCGAATGCAAGCGCGCGAGTCCGGTCCGGGCGGCATGCCGCGGACCTGCTGGCCCGCCTGGGGCGCCACCGGGATGCGACCGCCCTCGTGCGGGAGCTGGCCGCGCTGTCGTACGACGTGAGTGACGAAATACTCGCCGTGGCGATCAGCTCCGCTCCCGAGGTGCTGAAGGCGCTGGACGGTGCCGACTGGGGGCTGCTGGAGAGCGTGCAGGAATTCGCGGGGCGTCAGGACAGCGTCGGTGAGCGTGCCGATCGGCTTCTCGAGGAGGTTGCCCAGGCTGCCGCGGTCAGCGAGTTCGAGCGGTCACTCATTCCGATCCTGGATGGCATTCGCGGCAAGGCTGTTGCTCTCGTACGGGACGCGGCCAGGCTTGCGCAGGTAGCGGAGCCGGTCACCACTCCGGAGCCCAGTCAGGGCACGGCGGACGACGTCTCCTTGACGCAGCACGGGAATCCTGCCGTGTCCTCCCAGCAGCAAGCCCGGCAGAGCGGCATCGCGTCCACTGCGGCCCATTCCCGCTCCGTACACCTGGAGCCGACCCACCTCGAGATCGAGCTGAACAGTTTGTGGGACGACATCCTTGCCTTCTCCGCAGCCAACCCGGGGATGACTGTGAAGGTCACCTGGCATGCCGTGCCCAAGGATGGCGACGCTGAAATCTCGGACGCTGAGGCACAGCACTGATGGCGGTGCGGCCGCTCGTCAACCGGCGGATCATCGAAGCGCTCCTCGACACCGAGATGCGGCGAGCACGCGACCGCCGGCTGCTCCTGGTCAACGCTCGCTATGACGACTCGGCGCCGACTGATTTCACGGCGCGTGTCGACGGGGCCCAGCGTCGAGTGCACGTCAGCGCCGAGGACTCGGTTCTCGGCATCGTCGACGCTTGGCAGCGGCACCTGGCGGCAGAGGACGGGGACCGGCTGCTGGTCATCGCGAGCGGCGTGTCCGTCACACAGTTGGGATGGGACATTCGCGCCCACGCAGTCGGACGGCGGAGCCTGGGAGTGGACCGGGCGGAGATCGTCAAGCAGCTGTTCGGCGCCACCGACCTCGACCCGCGGATGTACCGCGAGACTTGGCTGCTCGACGCGTTGCTGGAAGCCGAGCCCGCACAAGGGTGGCCGCGTGGTGGAGCGGTACTCACCCGGGATGCTGCGGTGCGGGCTCTTGTCGACGAGCGGCTGAGCCTCTCTGCTTCTGAAGGCCAAGGCCCGTTGGACTTGGACGCCGATGCGCTCCTCGCCTGGTCCCGTACGGTGGCGGGCCCCGCGCGGTTCGCCGAGCTGCCGGAGGCGGAGCGCGCGGGACTCACGGTGTGGCTCACGGGGATCGTCGGCGCTGCCGCTCCCACACTGTTGGCTCTCGTAGCCGACGGTCGTGGACAGGAAGCCATGGCGCTCGGTGTTCTGGGGTCCGTGCTCAGTTCCCCCGAGGCGCCTGCAGGTGCGACCTTTGCGCTGGGCGGTCTCTTCGGGGCCACACTCCGATCGTCCGACGATCTTCCGCCCTTCACCGACGCCGTCACTGGAACCCTCGCCCGCTGGATTGCCCAGGCCGAGAGCAATAGCGCTCTCGGTGCCGAAGCACGCGAGCGTGTCTACGCGGTACTGGACCGAGCCGACGAGCTGGCCGTCACCGCAGGACTCCATCAGGCGCTGCGCGCCGATCCTCTCCTGCCCTCAGGCATGAAGACCCGGCTTCGCGACCTCGCCGCTGCCCTGGACGGTTCCGTGCCCGACGCGGAAAACAGACTCGGGCAAGTTCTCGACCACCAGCTGGCACGCCTGCACCCGGCGAGCTGCGATGCGGCACGCATGGCCATAAGGCTCGTGCGGTGGCTGAACGAGCCGACTTCTGCTGTGGAGTCGGTCGCACAAGCAGTCAGCGAGAACGTCGCCCAATGGGGTTGGGTGGACCGGGCACTTGCTGTTCTGTCTGCTGGTGACCCCATAGGGGATCCGGTGGTGGGGCAGGCGTACCACCGGCTGATCGCTCTGGCGCGCGCGAGGCGCGGTGCCCTGGACGAGCAGTTCGGCAACCGGTTCGCCGCGTGGACGAGGACGGCGGCGACTGCATCGCCTGGTGGTGTGCTGCTCATCGAGGACGTTCTGGCGAAGCTTGTTGTGCCGCTCGCGTCGCAGGCGCCACCGCTTCTGCTGGTACTGGACGGGATGAGCGCGGCGGTCGCGGCGCAATTGAGCGACGAGATCGACCGGCGGGTATGGACGGAAGTAGTCCCCAAGCAGTCCGACTCCACGGCACGGAGATTGGCAGCCGCGTCCATGGTGCCGTCGGTCACCACCATCAGCCGGGCCTCGTTGCTGAGCGGGCAGCCGACCGCGGGAGGGCAGGCAGTCGAGGCAAGCGGCTTTGCGGCGTTCTGGCGGCGGCACCGACGCGCCGGGGTGCTGTTCCACAAGGGGCAGATCGGTGGCGCGGAGGGACACCGGCTTGCTCCCGAACTGCTGGAAGCACTCGCCGGTGAAAGCGTGGTCGGCGTGGTGCTCAACACCATCGACGATGCACTCGATCACGGGCAGGAAGGGGAGCAGACCACGTGGCGGCTGCGGGACATCAGCCATCTTCTGGATCTGTTCAACGCGGCACGTGGCTATGGCAGACCATTGGTTCTTGTCTCCGATCACGGGCATGTACTCGATCGCTCCGAGCCAGGGCAAGGCCCAACGGATGCTCCCGGTGCGAAGCGCGCCAGATGGCGCACTGGCCAGGCATCTGACGGTGAAGTCGAACTGAGCGGTCCGCGTGTTCTGGAAGGCGACGGAACAATCGTCGCGCCGTGGCGCGAGGATATCCGTTACACGCCCCGCAAGGCCGGGTATCACGGCGGGGCATCGCCTGCGGAGGTAACTGTGCCAGTCATCGTGCTGGTGCCCTCGCAGGACCTCAAGCCGGCGAGCTGGACCGTACTGCCGAGCGAGCAGGTCGTACCGCCGTGGTGGCACACGCGTGTGGAGGCCCGCGCGGTTGCAGAGCCGTTGGACGAACCCGTTCGCAAGACGAGCCGCCGACGGCTGACGACGCAGGACGGCGAAGGGCTGTTCGCGGCTACAGAGGTGGCGCAGGAAGCCTCGACACTCGGCGACCGGGTCGTGCGCTCTGACCGGTACAAGGCGCAGAAGGCGTTCGTACGGCGCCCACCGGACGCCAAGGCGGTCGCGGCCGTCATCGACGCGCTCGCGGGAGTCGGGGGCAAACTCACCCCTGATGCCGTCGCGGCCGCGGCTGCCGCGGCGACAGGGCGGTCGCAGCGGAACGCAGAGATCTTCATCACCGTGGTGCAGCGGTTGCTGAACGTCGAAGGCTATGGCGTGATCAACCTGGTGGAGGCCGGACGGATCGTCGAGCTGAACGTGCCCCTCCTGAAAGAGCAGTTCGGAACGGAGGAGCCGTGAGTGGAGTCACTGAGGTAAGTGCTGCACGCCGCCGGGAGGTGATCGATGCTCTGCGGCGCGGGACTGTTCCCCAGGCGGGGCTCGACCTGTTCGCTGTGGGGCTCGACCGGTTCACCGGAGCACTCGACGACGACATCGCCACGGTTGCCGGCAGTGGCTCCGCATTCCACGCCATCCGTGGAGAGTACGGATCCGGCAAGACGTTCTTCGCTCGGTGGTTGGCCGAGCGCGCCAAGCGTGCCGGGCTTGCGACGGCGGAAGTGCAGATCTCCGAGACGGAGACACCACTGCATCGGCTGGAGACCGTCTACCGGAGACTCACGGAGAGGCTGGCCACCGCCACACACCAGCCGAGCGCGATGCGAGCCGTCGTGGACTCGTGGTTCTACACGCTGGAGGAGGAGATCCTCGACGCGGGCGAGGTGGCGGACGACGACGAGAAGGCATTGGCGGAAGCCGTCGATGCGCTGATGGAGCAGCGTCTGGCCGATGTCGCGCGCACCACGCCTGCGTTCGCTGCGGCACTGCGCGGCTACCACCAGGCACGTGCGGCGGGGGACGCTGCCACTGCCGAGGCACTCATTGCCTGGCTGGGCGGGCAGAAATCAGTGGCGGCCTCCGCACGGCGGTCAGCCGGTGTCCGCGGAGACCTCGATCACTTCGCCGCTCTGGGATTCCTGCAAGGTCTTCTCACGGTTCTGCGGGACTGCGGTCATCCCGGCCTGTTGGTGGTCCTCGACGAGATCGAAACGCTTCAGCGGGTGCGCGGTGACGTACGGGAGAAGGGCCTCAACGCGCTGCGGCAGCTGCTTGATGAGATCGACGCCGGCCGTTTTCCCGGCCTGTTCCTCGTCATCACGGGCACGCCCGCCTTCTACGACGGCCAGCAGGGAGCCCAGCGACTGGCCCCGCTCGCCCAGCGTCTCGCGACCGACTTCACCACGGAGCCCCGCTTCGATTCTCCGCGCGCAGTGCAGCTGCGGCTCACCGGCTTTGACCTGGCCAGGCTGGGCGAACTCGGCCGGAATGTCAGGGACTTGTATGCAGGTGCAGCCCGTCACCCCGAGAGGATCGCGGCGCACGTGGACGATGCGTACATCGATGAGCTGGCCACTGCTGTGACCGGAGGACTGGGGGGCAAGGTCGGGGTGGCGCCGCGCCTCTTCTTGCGCAAGCTCATCGCAGACGTACTGGATCGGGTCGATGAATTCGGAGACTTCGACCCGCGTCAGCACTACGCGCTGACCGTCTCCAGCGCAGAGCTGAACGAAGTGGAGCGCAACGCAGCCGCGTCGAATGCCGACGACATCGAACTGGACCTGCCGTGAGCGGCTTTGCCGACCTCGATCCCGTCCTGGCCCATCACATCGTCAACTCCCTGGGCTGGCGCGGACTGCGCCCCCTGCAGGAAGCGGCGATCGGCCCCGTCATGGCCGGCGAGGATGCAGTGCTACTGGCACCGACGGCCGGTGGCAAGACAGAGGCAGCCAGTTTTCCGCTGCTGTCGAGAATGACGGCCGAGCACTGGACCGGGACTTCGCTGCTGTACGTGTGCCCGCTCAAAGCCCTGCTCAACAACCTGCTGCCACGGCTCGAAACGTACAGCGGGTGGCTGGGGCGCTCGGCGGCCCTGTGGCACGGTGATGTGACGGCCTCGAGAAGGAAACGAATCCTGGCTGAGCGGCCGGACATCCTGCTGACCACACCGGAGTCACTGGAGGCAATGCTGGTCAGCGCGCATACCGACCACAAGACATTCTTTGCGGGGCTGCGCGCCGTTGTCGTCGACGAGGTCCATGCCTTTGCCGGTGATGACCGGGGCTGGCATCTGCTCGCCGTACTCGAACGACTGCAGAAGACCGTCGGGCGTCCGGTACAGCGCGTCGGCCTTTCTGCGACGGTGGGCAACCCGGCCGAACTGCTGTACTGGCTCCAGGGTGCGGCAGCCGGACAACGGCCGTCACGGGTCGTTGCTCCGCATCTTGACGAAGCCCCTGTACAGCCGAGTGCGGCAACGCCCATCGCCGATATCCAGCTCGATTACGTCGGTTCGGTCGAAAACGCTGCCACCGTCATCGCTTCCCTCCACCGTGGTGAGAAGCGCCTCGTCTTCTGTGAGTCGCGGCGGTTGGTCGAGGAGCTGGGCGAGAAGTTGCGTCTGAGAGGTGTTGCGACGTATCTCTCGCATGCCTCGCTTTCGGTGGACGAGCGGCGGCGTGCAGAGGAAGCGTTCGCTGAGGCCCGCGACTGTGTCATCGTCTCGACGAGCACGCTTGAACTAGGTATTGACGTGGGCGACTTGGATCGGGTGATCCAGCTCGATGCGCCCGCCACCGTGGCCTCCTTCCTGCAGCGCCTGGGACGTACAGGGCGCAGGGCGGACACCATGCGCAACTGCCTGTTCCTGGCGTTGAGTCGGGATGGGCTACTGGCTGCGGCTGCGCTCCTGCTGCAGTGGTCGAAGGGCTGGGTGGAACCGGTCACGGCTCCGCCCGATCCGCGGCACATCGTGGCCCAGCAGATCATCGCCCTCTGTCTGCAAGAGCATCAGGTGGGTGATCAGCTCTGGGCGGAGTGGTGGAACGGATTCGGCCCCTTTGCAGGGTCAGCCGCCGAGCCGATCGTGCGGCACCTTGTCAGCGAGGGGTATCTGGATCAGGACTCCGGCATGCTGTTCATCGGCCCCGAAGCTGAGCGCCGATTCGGGCACCGGCATTTCATGGGACTCACCGCGGTGTTCACTGCCCCACCTCAGTTCACGGTGATGCAGGGCCGCACCGAGATCGGCAGGACTGACCCGGACCTGCTGACCGAGAACATCGAGGGACCGCGCAAGCTGCTTCTGGCAGGCCGGAGTTGGCTGGTCACCTATATCGACTGGCAGCGGAAGCGCTGCTTCGTGGAGCCGGTCGAGGGGGGAGGCAAAGCCAAGTGGAGCGGATTCGGATTCGAGCGGGTGACGTCCTTCGAGCTGACCCGAGCCGTACGTGAGGTCCTGCTTGGGACGGACCCGGATGTGGTGCTCACCAAGCGTGCCGATGCGGCTCTTGCAGAGGCAAGAGAGCACTTCTTGGACCACGTGCATCCTGGTGGCACGCTGGTCATCCGTGGTTCTGCGGGCTACCTGCAGTGGTGGACCTGGGCGGGACATCGAGCCAATGCCACGCTCGCGGCGTCCCTCGGAGCCATTGCTTCTCCTGCACAACGTGCCAACGACTGCTGGATTCGGTTGAGGGAAGACATCAACCCACAAACTTGGAAGCAGGCCGTTGCAGATGCACTGCAGCAGCTCTGCCTCCCTGCTGTCGATGAACGTGCTGTAAAGGGACTCAAGTTTGCCGAAGCACTGCCACAGCGTCTCGCCCAAGCGACTCTCGCTGCACGGTTCGCCGACTTGGAGGGTGCACATGCTGTCCTCGAGGCGCCTGCGAGGTTTGTCGTCGATTCTGGTTGAGGCTTGCATTGGCTCTTGAGGAGCGTTACGCCGCGGTCGGCGTCGCGACAGGACACCCGCCGAAATTACCCCGTGGGGTGAAGGCCGATCACCTTCCATTCTCAGCACTATGACGGGGGCTCGCCCCCGAACCGGCTATTGCTTCCACTGGAAGAGCACTGCGGTCGCGTTGGGAATCGGGCGCGTGTCACGCATGCAGGTGGGCGAGCAGATCGTCACCCGCCGGGTACGGGCGCTCTACGGGGAGGAGGTCCTCGGCGGTCGCGAGATCGTTCTCGGGTACGAGGGCGTGGACCCGGTGGGCCAGGTCGGTAACGTCCGTGATCGACACCGTCCACTCGTCCGCATAGCGTCGTGCCGCGTCGCCCGCGAGGCCCAGCTGCAGCGAGCGGTGCGGGAGAGGGGCGAGGTGGAGATCGCGCTCCGGGTCCCACTGGACCCGGGTGGGCGCCTGCTTCAAGTCACGCTTCCAGGCGCCGGCGTCGGCATGCACCCCGTGCACGTAGTGCGAGAGGCAGGCGTGACGCAGGGCCCATTCGAAGCCCTCGCGGGTGATCTCGACGGCAAGGACGGTCTGCTGGTCCTCCTTGGTGGCCCAGCCGCAGCGGTACATCATCCAGAGGAAGGACGGCTTGATCCAGGTCAAGCATTGTTCATAGCCCTTTCCGTGGCTGGCACGCCATGAGCAGATTTGACGGACCGAGGGCGACCACTCGGGCGGGCCGTGTGCCGCCCCCTCAGTTGCCTCCAGCGAGTTGACCTGCAGCGTTGGATCTCCACCCAGCCTTTGACGAATGCATATGCGTGGCGGCAGTTGCTGGATAGAGTCGTCTCGTCACAGTTGGTTGTGGGGACAACCGAAGTGTCTTCCGGCTGCCAACGTCCTGGGGAGGGCCTGCAGCAATGAGTCGTCGTTCTACCGGACTTGTCGGCGCGTGGGCTGAGGTGCAACGACAGCAGCAGCGCCAGTCGGCAGCCGAGGCCAGACAGCGGAGACAAGAAGCTCAGCAAGCACGGGCGTACCAGCGCCGAGCTGCCCAAAGCCACCGCGAGTACAGGCAGGCAGACGCGCTGCGCCGCACGGAGGATCTGGACGCAGAGGTAGCGGCACTGCAAAGCCTTCTCGCTTCAGGTTGCGACGCTCCGGCTTTCAGGGTGTCCTCACTCATACGAGCCGAGGATGTTCAGCCCTTCGCTCCAGGTCAGTTGGCGCAGCCGGTGCCCATGCCGGATGCCAGTCAGTACCAAGCCCAGGGTAGCTGGACTGCGAGTCGCCGGGCTCATGCGCAGGCCGATGCGCGGGCGCGTTTCGAGCGGGACCTGCAGGCTGCACAAGCAGCGGAGTCTCACCGCCAACAGCAACTGGCTTCGTATCAGCGTGAGTACCGACAGTGGGTCGACTCCCAGCTGGCCGCGGTACGTGAGCACAACGCCGGCGTGGTCGCGATATCAGAAGGCGTGAGGCGCCGAGATCCCGACTCCGCGGTCGAGTACTTCTCAGCTGCGCTCTACTCCTCAACGGCGTGGCCTGATGGCTTCCCGCGACAGATAGCGGCAGCGTACGACTCCGCCGCCCGACAGCTGGTGCTCGACTGGGAGTTACCTGCCTACGACATCGTCCCTGCGATCAAGTCCGTTCGGTACATGTACGGGACCGACCAGGACAAGGAGACCCCCCGACCGGAAAGTCAGCGTCGGGCCCTGTACAAGGAGGTTCTCGCGCAGTGCATGTTGCTTGTCCTGCACGAGCTCTTCGCCGCGGACGAACAGGGGGCGGTGGAGTCCGTGGCCCTGAACGGGTTCGTCGATGGACATGACCCCACGACGGGTCGACCGGGCCACATCTTCCTTGCGACGGTCATGGCCTCACGCTCCTCGTTCCGTGACCTGCACTTGGCACAGGTGGATGCAGGCAGTTGCCTGGCCGGCGCCCTGAGAGGGCAGCTCTCGACCAGGCCGGACCAGCTCACACCGGTACGGCCGAGCCGTCGGCCACAAGACGTGGGAAATCGCGTTGTCGCCCACGGCAGCGATGAAGAACCGGACCTGTACGACATGGATCCGGTGGAATTCGAGAATCTCGTGGCAGATCTCTTCCGCGCCATGGGGATGCAGGCAGTGACGACCCAGCGCTCTAGCGATGGAGGTGTGGACGTCGACGCGCTGGATCCGACACCGATCCGAGGCGGCAAGATCGTCGTACAGGTGAAGCGCTATCGCAACACGGTGCCGCCCACTGCCGTGCGTGACTTGTACGGGACCGCGCAGGGCGCCGGCGCCAACAAGGGCGTCCTGGTGACGACGTCTGGGTTCGGACCCGGCTCTCATACCTTCGCCAACGGCAAGCCGCTGGAACTCATCTCGGGCACGGAACTCGTCGACCTGCTCCATCGTCACGGACTGCGCGGACGATTAGGAGAGGGCGGTCGCCAAGCCTCACCGCAGCCGACCCCTTCAGACCCGAACACACGGCTCCCCGACGACTACAACGTCCTGGGAATGTCGTGGACCGGAAGCGTTGCCTTGGACGTGTGCGCACTTGTCTGCCGTGGCAATCGCGTCCTCAGCGACGATCACTTCGTCTTCTTCAACAATCCACAGACTCCCGACGGCTCCGTACGCGCCCTTCCCGCGGAGGCGCCTGACAAGGCTGCGATCTGCGTCGCCTTCGACGGGCTGCCGGTGGAGGCTGATCGGTTCGTGCTGGTGGCGGCCATCGATCCGGAGGTCAACCCGGATGCGGATCTCTCCGGTTTCACAGATGCCTGCATCCGGCTGCTCGATCCGGCGATGTCGGAGCTGGGACGGCTTGAGGTCTCTGACGGCCGACCGCTCGAAACCGCCTTGGTACTCGGGTCCTTCCGCCGAAGGGCAAGCGGAGACTGGGAGTTCGTCCTTGGCGGCAAGGGCTACAAGGGCGGCCTGGAGGAACTCGTTCAGGATTACGGCATCGATGTGGAGTAGATCGACCTGGGTGTGGCCGGTCGTACGCGACTGAAATGGGCTCAGGGTGCGGCGTCGGCTACGGCTCTGCTCAGGCGAAGGGGTCGTACGGCTCAGGCCAGGCGAGCGCCTTCGCGAAGGCGTTCCGGACAGTGTCGAGGCACTCCTCCGCGGGAGGGAGATGGCTCGTCTGGTGGGCGAGTTGGGGCTCCCACTCCATGTCCGGCAGCGCGCTGAACATGTGCGGTGCGGGAGCTGTGCCGGTCGCCGTGCGCACGAGTTCCGCCGCGTCGGTGCTGATGGAGCCCGACCGTGCCAGAGCCGCCAGGTCGAAGAGGTCGCGTGGTGCGTGGCGGTCGCAGTACGCGGATACTTTCATGGCGACGAACGCCGCCAACGTCGGAACCCTCAGTGTGGCGGGGCCCGGGACGTCGCGATAGCGCAGTTCGACACTGCGCTGCTCGGTGGGCCAGCGCTTCCATTCCGAGTGGCCGGTGTTCGTGTCGAGGAGCTGGACGCGCAGACGCAGACCGTCGCCGGTCACCAGTTGGGCGGGATCCACCCCACGGACGCCGGAGAGCGCGGGCTCCCACCGCGAACGCGGGAACTCACGTCGAAGCAAGCGGGGGATACGGGAGTCGAGGGCATCGGCAACCGCCGGGCGGTCGTCCGTGTACAGATCGATGTCCTCGGACAGCCGACCGCCGGACGCCGCCGTCGTGAGGTGCGTACGCGAGAGGGCCGTACCTCCGAAGAACACCACCGGCAGATCCAGCGAGGCAAGCGCCCGCAGCACGTGACTGATCAGGTGATCGCGCCGCACCTGCTGCTCGGCGGCGCCGTACTCCGCGCCGATGCGCGCGAGATCACTCCGGTTCAGCATCCGAGTCCCCCTCGATCAGTCGCCGCGCCCGCCGCAGGCCGGCTGTCTTGCGCTGCCCGGCTGCCAGTTCGGTCAGCAGGTCGGTGTCGGCGCGCAGCCAGAGCGCGCGGAGGGCTTCGGTGATGGCTTCGGCGGGCAGGCCGCCAAGTGTAGGGCGGGCCGCGAGGTCCAGCAGGGTCTGTTCAGGTGTGGTCACCCACCCGGGGACCACCTCGGTCTCGATCCGTTCCAGGTCGAGGACAGTCATGTCCCTGCGGACGAAGACGATCTGCCCGAACTCCGTCTCCAGTGAGGGGCGTTGCTTCGGCACGGCAATGAACGTGACGGCGATCTCGCGTGGGACGGCCCCGAACTGGCGTGCAGCCCCGATGCCCATCAGGGCGGCACCGTCCTGGCCGTAGTCGGCCTGGCCGATGCCGAGACCCACTGAGTGGAGGTCTGGACGCCAGGTGTCGTCGCCGAGATGACGGCCGGGTACGAGGAGGTAGTAGCCGGTGGCCAGGTGGCGCGCGGCCCCATTCCGGACCAGGCGCGCCATCTCGGGACGGGGATGGGTGTAGACGTCAGCGGCGTCCTTGGGGCGCAGGACGAGGTTCGTCCTGCGGGCCAGCTCGGGGGGAAGGCCGATCGCTGTCCTCTTCATCAGTACCACCTACGTAGGGTTAAAGCCTACGCCCATCGTAGTGTCTGGTGGATGTACCTGCGAGAGGAGCGGTGTGTGTGGGGGCTGGCACCGGCTGACCTGCCTGCCTGGTGATAGGTCTCGCGGTGCGCCAGGCCGCTGTTCCCCTTCGTCACGCACGCAGGTGAGCGAGCAGATCGTCTCCTGCGGGGTAGGGGCGTTCCACGGGGAGGAGATTCTCGGCGGCCCCTAGGTCGTTCTCGCGTACGAGGGCGTGGACGGCCCGTGCCCGCTCGGTGATGTCAGTGATCGATACCGTCCACTCGTCCGCGTAGCACTGCGCCGCGTCACCCGCGAGGCCTAGCTGGAGGGAGCGGTGCGGGAGTGGGTTCAGGTGCAGGTCGCGTTCCGGATCCCACTGGACCCGGGTCGGAGCACGCCTCAAGTCACGCTTCCACGCGGCCTGGTCGGCGTGCACCCCGTGCGCGAAGTGCGACAGGCACGCGTGACGCAGTGCCCACTCGAAGCCCTCGCGAGTGATCTCCACCGCCAGGACCGTCTCCTGGCCCTCCTTCGTCGCCCAGCCGCAGCGGTACATCATCCAGAGGAAGGACGGCTTGATCCACGTCAAGCCTTGTTCATAGACCTTTACGGGATCTGTGTTGGGCACTTGTCGGCGCCTGGCTGATCACTCGCTCAGCGGGAAGTTGCCCGTGCTGCGCTGGCGGCTAGATCCGATGCAATCGGCTTTGGGCGGGACGCCGTTGGCTACGGCGAGAGTTCGCCTTCGCTGCTTGTGAGCACTTCACGGATGTTGGCGAGGTTGCCCAGGCGCAGGGCGGTGGTGGGGTGGTCGGGTCCGAGGGTGGTTTCGGTGATCTGTAGTGCCCGTTCCTGGAGGGGGAGGGCGTCGGTGTGCCGTCCCAGGTCGCTGTAGGTGGAGGCGAGGTTGCCCAGGCGTAGGGCGGTGTCGGGGTGGTCGGGTCCGAGGGCGGTTTCGGTGATCCGTAGTGCCCGTTCCTGGAGGGGGAGGGCGTCGGTGTGCCGTCCCAGGTCGCTGTAGATGGAGGCGAGGTTGCCCAGGCGTAGGGCGGTGGTGGGGTGGTTGGGTCCGAGGGTGGTTTCGGTGATGTGTAGTGCCTGCTTCTGGAGGGGGAGGGCGTCGGTGTGCCGTCCCAGGTCGCTGTAGGTGGAGGCGAGGTTGTTCAGGCACGTGGCGGTGTCGGGGTGGTTGGGTCCGAGGGCGGTTTCGGTGGTCCGGAGTGCCCGTTCCTTTAGGGGGAGGGCGTCGGTGTGCCGTCCCAGAGCGCTGAGGGTCTCGGCGAGGTTGTTCAGGCACATGGCGGTGGTGGGGTGGTCGGGTCCGAGGGTGGTTTCGGTGATGTGTAGTGCCTGCTTCTGGAGGGGGAGGGCGTCGGTGTGCCGTCCCAGAGCGTTGTAGGTGGAGGCGAGGTTGTTCAGGCACGTGGCGGTGTCGGGGTGGTCGGGTCCGAGGGCGGTTTCGGCGACCTGTAGTGCCCGTTCCTTTAGGGGGAGGGCGTCGGTGTGCCGTCCCAGAGCGCTGTAGGTGGCGGCGAGGTTGTTCAGGCACGTGGCGGTGTCGGGGTGGTCGGGTCCGAGGGCGGTTTCGGTGATGTCTAGTGCCTGCTTCTGGAGGGGGAGGGCGTCGGTGTGCCGTCCCAGAGCGTTGTAGGTGGAGGCGAGGTTGTTCAGGCACGTGGCGGTGTCGGGGTGGTTGGGTCCGAGGGCGGTTTCGGCGACCTGTAGTGCCCGTTCCTTTAGGGGGAGGGCGTCGGTGTGCCGTCCCAGAGCGCTGAGGGTCTCGGCGAGGTTGCCCAGGCACGTGGCGGTGTCGGGGTGGTTGGGTCCGAGGGCGGTTTCGGTGGTCCGGAGTGCCCGTTCCTTTAGGGGGAGGGCGTCGGCGTGCCGTCCCAGAGCGCTGTAGGTGGCGGCGAGGTTGCCCAGGCACGTGGCGGTGGTGGGGTGGTTGGGTCCGAGGGCGGTTTCGGCGACCTGTAGTGCCCGTTCCTTTAGGGGGAGGGCGTCGGTGTGCCGTCCCAGAGCGCTGAGGGTCTCGGCGAGGTTGCCCAGGCACGTGACGGTGTCGGGGTGGTTGGGTCCGAGGGCGGTTTCGGTGAGCTGTAGTGCCCTTTCCTCCAGGGGCAGGGCTTGAGCTGCCTGGCCTCGGGCCCAGAGGTAGAAGGCGGTCCGCCTCAGCAAGGAAGCAAGCTCGGTGGTATCGCGGGTGGATTGCTGATGGGTACTCGTGGCTTGGATGTGGGGCAGCAGGTTTTGCCACGCTGGCCAGGTCGATACATCTCCGGGACTGCCAGGCGGCATGGCTGCGTGGACCAGGGCCAGGGCGGTTCGGCTCGGGTGCGGAGGGGCGGTGGGCTGACTTCGGTGAAGCAGGCGCCTTAAGCCCTTCCGTTGTGGTTGTGGGATTGCTGCTGGGGTGGCGGTGCGCACGACGGTTTGCACGAGGCGGTGGAGGGTGACGGTGGTGTCGGTGAGGGTGATCATGCTGTAGGCGGCCAGGATGCCCAAAGCGTGATCGACAGCCCGGGGTGTGTGTAGGGAGGTGGTCAGGATGTGACGGGGCAGGGGGTCAGGGGCGTAACAGGCCAGGATGCGCAGCAGTTGTACGGCGTGTGGGTTGGTGGTGTGCAGGGTGCTGAGGGTGACGCTCCACAGTTGGGCAATGGTGCGCTGTTGTGGGTCGCCGGGAGGGGTGGCGGCCAGTACTCCGGCGGGATCGGCGCGTAACTCGCTGAGGTAGGTTTCGGTGCTGCTGCGGGTTTGGGCGAGGTAGGCGCCTGCTTGCTGAAGGGCCAGGGGTAGGTAGCCAAGTTCGTCGGCCAAGCTGTCCAGCGCGGCGATGTCGGTGTGGCGGCCGGTGATTTCCTGGAGGACGGCCAGGGAGGCCGCGGGTGTAAGGGTGTCCAGGCGCAGAGAGGCGCCGAGGTCTTGCCAGGCTAGGTCGCGGCGGGTCGTGACCAGAACCTGGCCTGTGCTGAGGCGGCCAAGATAAGGACGTAGATCGGCGGGTTCTTCGGCATTGTCCAGGACCAGCAGCCAACCGGTGTGCCCCTGGAGCCAGGCCAGAGCCCATTTGGCGGCCTCGTCCAGCGGCAGCGCTGCGTGCACCGGATTCAGGGCAGTGGCCAGGGCCGCCAGGTCGGTCGTGATTGCGGCGGCTGATGACGCATCTATCCACCACACTGGCCCACGCTCGGCGTTGAGATGCGAACGAGCGTGGTGCAGAACGAGGGTGCTCTTGCCTATCCCGCCCATGCCTCGCACACTCTGCGCGACGATGCCGGTTCCGGTCGATGGCAGGGCATCTAAGAAGTCGAGGGCGTCGTCGCGGCCTTTGAACACCTGACTGTCTGGCGTGGGCAGATTGTTCAGCCGCGCTACTGCCTCGTCTGACACGGCGGCCCGCAACGCGTCGGCAGGCAGGACCAGGTTCCGTTGATCGATCCGGGCCCGGTCCCCTGTGGCGATGACTCCGGGGTTCTGGCCTGCTGCCGCGGAGCGGCGGCCCGAAGCAGGGGGTGTCTGCGAGTCGGTCATCGCTGAACGTTGCCGTTGTCCCCGGTGATGATGATCCCGGAATTGTCCTGGGTGGCGACCGCCCGCTCACCCGACGCGGTTGGACCGCTCGCCGCCGGTCCAGCGGGTGGGGCGGGGGATCCGATGAGCGAGGACGCCCAAGCCCCGAGAATGCCCGCGACCACGGCGCCGGCACCCGCACCCGTGCTGATGCGCGTCGCCTGGTCCCACGGCAGCAGCAGATCCCCCAGCCACACGCAGAGTGCCAACACAATCAGCGCCACAACAATGGTCAGCAGCCAACGTCCTGATCGGCTCATCTGGTGCCCCCTCACAGATGATTGGACACCCATCCTCCCACCGCGAGACGCCCAGCCCACCGGTTCCGCGTAGGTCGAGAGCACCCAAGTTTGGGATCAGCATCGGCTGAGCCGAGGGCTGTTGAGACTGCCGCGCTTACAAGCGGACGCGTTCGCACATGTCAAGCAGTGTTCCCAGTCCATTCCAAGCCTTGGAGTCCGCTGCGCCTGCTGCCCCCCTGACAGCCGTGGGCGCGCGAGGCAGGTTGAGGCGTAGCCAAGCGAACTTGTAGCACGGAAGGCCGCGGACGATTCCTTAGGGCCAGGGCACCGCACCGACGTTGCTAACCCACCCGCGGGTGCGTGTGAGATCGCGAAAATTGCCGCGATAGCCCAGTGAGTGCAGGATCAACAGGACGAGGTAATTACGGGTCAGGAGCCACGCATCTCGCGGCAGCCCGTCCAAGCGGTACACAGGCTCCTGTGATCCTTGCGGATGAAGAAGCCGGTTACGGACCCATGTCACGACGTCGGCGCCATCAAGATATTTGTTCTCCCTCTGTTTCACGTCGGCAGTGAACTGGGTTGCTGCGGGGAGTAGCTGGGGATCGATCGCGGTGGGGATTTGCGCGCTCCTGAGTACCGTGCGCAGCAGGTCGTGTGCGGGCCGCCTTTTGTACTCACGTTTAGTCACGTGACCACTTAGGACCAGGGCCTGCCACATGAAGTGTTCAAGGCCGGCCGATCCCATGATGATTCGGGCATTGAGTACTGATAGCGGCGATCGCATACATCATCTCAATGCGAAGCGGTGCAAGTGGGGCGCCTCGCATTGCGCCCCGGCACGGAAGAGTAGTGATGGTTGGTGGTTCGACCAAGACCACGTCGCTCTTAGTGACCTTTTGGACCACGTAATCAAGGCATTTACGGACCCGGACAAACCTGTTCCCAGACCACTTGGTGGTCGCTGTTTTGCCCGACGGGGAACATGGGAGCTGCCCAACGACCGAGGGCAAACGACACCCCGACATGCATCGCGGTCAGAACAGGATCTGCCTCTGCGGCAGTGAAGTTGGCGCCATCGATGCGCCGCAACTCCATCACGTGAGTCATCACGTAGACATCGGATTTGTGTAGGTCTTTCCAGACTCGCTGGTGATCATGACGCACGTCGAGGGTGACCTTCCAGCCATTCGACTCATGTACCCAGCGGCCGGACCACTTTAGCTCTCCCCCACTTGCGACCTTCGACACGAGGCGGTGCGGGCCGTGCCAGTTGGGCAAGTTGAACCAGTGCACGACGATCCTCGCAAGGTCGGCCTTAGGACTACCGAATTCGGCACCGTTCGACCACCCACCGTTGATGTCTCGTGCCACACCCTCCATTGACATGTCGCCCTGTGGGCGTCGTAGTACCAAGTGCACTTCATCTCGGTTACCAATGCCTGGCTGTGCGCCAGGGCCGACCTCCCAATCAAGACTGAATCCGGCAGAGCATGAAAGCTCCACGATGCCCGGTACCTCAGCTGCTCCCAGCCCACCGATGAGGCCATCGTGAAGCAGGACAGGCTGGCCTGGCTCGTTGAAGGGGTAGACAGGTGAGATCGGTGAATCTTCCTGGTTCATGTATGGAGTGGCCACAACACCAAGGTAGTGGCTTCACCGTTCGTTCAACTCTGGCGATGGGCCCCACGCATGTGGACACTGAAGGTCGTTGCTGACCCCGCGATAGTCCATCACGCATGCTGTGGCCTGCATCGCCCGAGAACCGGCACGTCGAAGGTTCGATACATCATGCCTGTCGCCCTCCGTCGATAGAGCGGACTGTCTGGGTAGGGCCCGGCGTCAACAAGCGCCCTGTTGGCCCATGTCAGGCCTCCTTCGTAGGCCTTTCTGTAGTTGGGTGGCATCA
This sequence comes from Streptomyces sp. NBC_01381, assembly GCF_026340305.1. Classification (NCBI taxonomy): domain Bacteria; kingdom Bacillati; phylum Actinomycetota; class Actinomycetes; order Kitasatosporales; family Streptomycetaceae; genus Streptomyces; species Streptomyces sp. NBC_01381. Next base: position 3,246,069 of record NZ_JAPEPI010000001.1, read on the forward strand.
ATCTGTGTGCGTCAGGCTTGGTAGTTGATAGCGAGCCAGTGGAGCCAGGTCGGCAGCGAGTGAAGGATGGTGTCTTTGAGTTCGACATTCACCGAGCAGTTAGCGCTGCCTGCGTTGGGCCCGCGGACCGTCGCCTCGAACGCTATGCCGGCTGGCTTGCCGACGCCGAAGTACTCGATGGTCTTAGATCGGTCCTTGTCGTTCAAGGCCCCCTTGGCGCGGTGCGGGGAGACGTCGCCCTGAGCGGACCGTGCAGCGAAGGAGAACTCCACCCAGGTGCGGTCCTTGTCACAGGTCTCAGAGATTCCGGTCAGCTTGACGACAGCGTGGAGGTAGCGGGGGTCGCGCTCCTTGGTCAGGAATGTGCTGGAGACAGGCGCGGTCCCCGACACCTCGTAGCGCATCGAACGGGCACCGGGCGACTCGCACCAGAAGCAGGAGTCCTTGAGGTGTTTGACCGAGGTCCCAGTGACAGGGTTGACGGCGAGGTTGTGCCGGTGGTCCGTGATAGGCAACCAGATGATGAACGCTGGCACTGCTAGGACGGCGAGGACTGCCACGGCCGGTGCGATCCAGAATAGGAAGTCGAGGACCCGGTCGAGGGCCCGGTCGAGGAGACGGAGCATCCCGGAACGGCGGGCCGCTGGGGTATGGATGGAAGGGCTGCCAGCCACGGGGACGCGCACCTGCGCTGCTGTTGGTGGCTCGTAGCCGGATGAGGGTTTGTCCTTGACGGGCGGCAAGTCGGTATCCTGCTGAGCACGCCTGTCCAATTCCCGCACGGTGTCAGGTTTCGTGAACTTGGGTGCTGCGGGCGGAGGTTTGGTATCTGGTTGGACCGCATCGCCCAGCCGCCCGGACGCCTTGGTCTCTGTCCCGGCCGTTTCCGCAGGCGGAGACTCTGCACGCCACAGCGCCACACGCTTCCGCCTGGCCGTCTTGCGCCGCAGATTCACAGGCTGGGGTTCACCGGTCGTGGACTCCTGGTATACGGGTCCAGATCTCAGACCGGGCCCCTCGGCGGGCGTACGACCGGCGAGCGGAGGTGTGGCAGAGGAAGAAGTTTCTCTAGCTTGACGCTGCTCGTTCTGTTGGTCCACCGGTATCGCCGATACTCCGGGCGTGCCAGCCTCACCGTAGCGGGAAGGCAGTGGCAGCCCTTCTTTCCTTAACCGCTCTACGGCACGTGTGATTACCGAGTTGCTGTCGTCCTCTGCAAGCTCACGCCATGTGTCGATAACGCACCCCTGAACCTTCTCGGTCCCGACCTTGTACAGATGGTCGAGCCCTTCGAAGGCCCCGATCCTCACCTCGACATATGGGCTCGTCAGCGCTGCTACCAGAGGGCCCGGGAGCTTCCAACTGCCGTTGCGGGCGATGAGGATCCGTCCGTCCACGTTGTCCTGCTTTTTCGGCAGCTGGTGACGCCCCTCCGATGCAACTCTGTCACGCACGTACGTATACAACTCGTCGTGTGTGATGCTCCCATCGCCGTCGAGATCGGCCCCACCATTCCGCAATCCCTCCACCAGGTGGTGGGTGAACACGGACTGCGGGGCATCGCCGTACACTTGCCCGCGTTCGAACGAGTACTGGGTAGCGTCAGACGCCGTGAGCACGACGCGCCCCTCACCTCGAAACCGGTCGAGTACGTTGACTTCGGTGCCAGCCTTCTCCAAGCGCTCGGTACGGTACGCCCCGCTGTAGCAGCAATCGAGGATGAGTACCTTCTTACGGGAGACGCACGCGGTCATGGCCCGGTCGATCCGCTCTGTGGCTAGGGCGGTGAACTGAAGGTCGTCCTGACGGGTGTCGTACATCGCCAGGTGCAGTCGGCCATCGTCATCCTTGAGCCCGTGCCCGGTGAAGTACAACAGGGTGAGATCGTCGGGCCGACGGTCGCGGTAGAGGACACCGATGGCCTGCCCGACGACATAGTGCGGCTCATTGATCAGGATTTCGACGTCGAATCCGCCGATCGCCGGATCCTCAAGGACCTCCTTGAGTGACTGCGCGTCGTGAGGCGGCGCGGTCAATCGCCGCAGAGTCGCGTCCTGCGGATAGTCGTATGTGGCGATGAGAAGTGCCACCTTGCGGCCCATCGCTAACTGCCGTTGTCGGTTTGCCGGATTAAGAGGGCGACTAGGGCCGAGCGCTCCTCGTCGGTCGCGTCCGCCAGCTCGACCGAGTTATTGTTGATGGTTATTTTGAGGCCGTGTGGCTGATTCTGTCGTTGCAGCCAGTCACGTGCAGTCTCTATGACCGCTACGAGTGCCCCAGATGTACTCAGAGACACGATAATCGCTCCGAGCGTGAAGGGGTCCCCAGGCTTCGCCCCGTCAGGCGCCGCGACTACAGAGGGGGCGCGACGCACAGCGTCAACGTCCAACTGCATCAATTCAGAACGCAGTTGGCGCGTAATTCGCTCACAGTGCTCGTCGTCGAGATCCGAGTGGGGCGTGATGACGAGCAGTGCATCGAGCCCGCCGCTCAAAGATAGGTTGTTTTGCATGTGTACCCCCCGGCGCACACTCGGTATATGACCTCCCCCATAGTGTGGCGTCCTGAAGGGAACAGCGGCAGCCGTTTGGCAAGAAATCTTCACTCCGCTGCGGCATCGTGCACCTGATTGCCGTACAGGTGTCACAACAGCACACCCTCGCCGCACGAACTCACGGAAGTGTATGCCCTGTTCGGCAGCGCTTGGTAGCTCAACCCAGCGGACTGGTCCTCGTGGCTCCTGGCGTTCGACGACATGAGGAATCGGTCAGCAGCGGTCGACGTGCGGATCGCGCCCCGATATGCCCCGTACTTTCTGCCCCAGCGGGAATCGTGTGTACCTGCCCATGGCGGACTGAGTAGTCAGCACTGGATGGATGGACTCGCGGGTCATGGGGAGTTGCGAGCGGCGTGTAGATGGGCAATGTACAACAGCTAGCACAATGAGGGGGATGTGCCCTGGACGCTGATAGTCGACGAGCCTTGTGCTTAAGTCGAAAGACAACCCCATGAACAATCGTGGTCTCTCAACGTAAATTTCAGCTCTGGCATGACTGAAGGCTGAACCGTTCGCCATTGCGTGATCAAGGTGAGGGCGAATCTCTCCTAACGGATCTAGGTAAGCAGGGGGTTCTGGGTTCCTGGCGGTGACAATGAGACTGGCCTCAACTTCGCGAGCAGTCTGGCGGATCTTGTTCTTTCTGTGCGGGGGTTCTGCTGATCCCGCGAGGCTGGCGCCTGCGGGAATTCGGGCACGTGCTCTTGTGGACGCTACGTTGGCCGGGCTTGGTGCGGTACGCGTCGCCCAGGGTGTGGCGGATGCGCGCGAGGCTTCGGCCGTGCGGCTTGCGTCGCGTACATCGCGGGTGAGGCAACGGCGGCGAGGCTATATCGGGTGTGCTGGCCTTGGGGCTGTTTCCGCGCAGGATGACGCCCCCGGCTCGACTTCCTGGAGGACTCGTCCTCTGCCCCTCGACCTCGGTACCGTCAAGCGGTGTCCGGCGCGCGCGGCTTGGTCAGCCAGAGGCGTGTGCCGGTTGATCGCGCGCGACTAGGGGAGCTGGTACGGGCATGGCGGTTGACGCTGCTCGGGGATCGGGCGAGGGGTTCACGTCGGAACGTGCGGTGCGGGTGATGGCTGCCGCATGCCAGGCTGTGGGACTCGACGACAGAGGGGCGGAGTTGATCCGCCTCGGAGAGAACGCGCTCTTCCGGCTGACCTCCGTGCCGGTGATCGTGCGCATCGCGCGGTCTGTTGAGTACCTGCCGATGTCGCGCAATGAGGTGGCGGTATCGCGCTGGCTGGCAGACGAGGGTTTCCCGGCCGCACGGGTCGTCGATGACCTGGAGCAGCCGTTGCTGATAGACGGGCACCCGGTGACCTTCTGGCATCTGATCGTTGAGGGCGATCGGAAGGCGACCTATGGGGAGCTGGGTGCGATCCTGCGGGATCTGCACTCGATGACGTTGCCGGACGGCTTGGAGCTGCCTCCGTACAGCGTCTTCGGCAAGACGGAACTGCGGCTCGAGCGGCCGGTTGGTGTGCCGCAGGACGACATCGAGTTCCTGCGGAAGCGGGATCGTGAACTGCGGGACAAGTACGAGGAGCTGCGGTTCGAGTCGACCAAGGGTCCGGTGCATGGTGACGCTCACGTGCAGAACCTCATGGTGGACGATCAAGGGCAAGTGATCCTGATCGACTTCGAGAGCTTCGCCTTCGATCATCCCGAGTGGGATCTCATGGTGACGTCCGTGGAGCATCACAGCCTCGGGTGGCAGACCGAAGCGCAGTACGCCGACTTCGTGGCCGCGTACGGGCGTGATCTCTACGACTGGCACGGGTACGACATGGTCCGCGGGATTCAGGAATTCCACATGACGACGTGGCTCATGCAGAACGTCGCTGAGGACGAGAAGACGGCTGCCGAGTACCGGCGCCGTATCGCCGGACTGCGGAACGATGAGGGGCCTCGGGACTGGCGGCCGTGGTAGCGGCTACTCGTCGTCCAGGCGGGCAACCGCGTCCCGCACCTTCTCGTTGAACACGGCGACAGTGGGGTTCGTGGAGTGCTCGCTCACCTCACGCTGGAAGTCGGTTACGTAGCGCTGGAAGCGGGCGGACTGGAGGGTGTCGCCACCGTCGACGGCCAGGCTGGCGGTGGTGACGGCGGCTTCCAACTCGCCGTTCAGTAGCTGGCTCTGGGCGAGCACCATGCGGCAGAAGCCGAGGGTGCGGGCGTACTGCGGATCGGTGTTGTCCACGGCTCGCTGCGCGTGTGTGACGGCTTCGCGGCGCTGCTTGAGGTCTCGGAAGCAATGGCAGAACTCGCCCATGAGCTCGGCGTCGTCGAAGTAGCCGAGCCATTCGGGGTGTTCGGCTGTGTCGGCACGCTCGAAGGATCGCTCGGCCTCGTTCATGGCTCGTCCCGCGCCGATGGGGTCACCGGCGTTGGACAGGGCGCGGGCCTCCATCGCGGAGAACAGAGCCATGGCGCGCGGTGTGGCCTTGCCGTGGGCGCCCTCGACGCCGGCGCGGGCGAGCTGGATGGCCTGGGCGTGGTTGCCGAGGTAGTTTGCCTGGTGGCTGAGGTTGGACAGGATGCGGGCGCCGAACATCCGGTCGTCGACCACCTTCGTCAGGCGGAGCGTGGAGACCAGGTAGCGGTGTGAGAGCTGGTGGTTGCCGGTGTCGTAGGCCGTCCATGCGAGTAGCTGCGAGATCTCGGCCGCTGCTCCGAAGAGGGAGTTGCCGACCCTCTCGCTGTAGCTGGCGTTGAGCAGTGGCAAGACCTCGTGGCGGAAGTAGTGGCGCAGCGCCTTGTGGCCGTGGCCTCCGCCGTAGAGGAAGTCCAGTCGCATGAACATGTCGGCGGCGGTTCGGACAGCTCGTACGTCGCGCATGCCGACTCGCTGGGATGCGGGCTTGTCGGCTTGGATGCCGTCGGGTCGCGCGACCATCCAAGACAGGACGGCTGCGCTCAAGTCTCCGTCGGCCACGATCAACCCATCACTGGTCGCCGATTCCGGGCGCTCCTGGGCGAGGCTGTCGAGCTGGGTCAGTGCGTCGGGTAACGCATGTTGGTAGCCGACGTCCATCGGCCTGGTCTGTTCGGGCTGATCGGCGAATCCGAGGTCGGCCGCGGTGACCCTTCGGCCAAGTTTGGCACTGAGAGCATCTGCCATGATCGTGGCGGTTCGCGTCTGGATGCCTGAGCCAGCTCGCCAGCGCTGTACCGAAACGTGCGTTGTCCCGAGATCAGTTCCGTGCTGCTGCGCAAGGTCACGCATGCGCTTGGCGAGGCCCTTGTTCGAGACCTTGGCTTCGTCCATAGCGGAGATCAATTGCGCGTTCGGCTCTCGGCTCATGCTCCCCTGCCAACCCGAGATTGACGGCTTGTGTTCATCGTGGCACAGGCCACTGACACCAGGGGGGTTCATGGGTGAACCCACTTCCCCTTTGCCGGTGTTCACGTGAACCCCCTGGCGAACGCTCCCGGTTGAGTGGCCCGCGCCGTTCACTATTCGGCACATGGCGGCGGGTTAAGGGGCTCGCCGGGAATCGGGAGGAACGCGGTGGACGCTCGGCGGAGCAAGCGCACAGCGAGCACTCCGGAGGTCGCTCGGGCAGTGGCCCGTCAGCACGAGGCGGCTCCTGCTTTGACCATGGGGCACTTCAGGGCGCTGACGCTCTTCGCCGAGTCGGCGGATACCGTGCGTGCCGCGCGCGACATGACGGCGGCAACGCTCCAGGGATGGGGGCTTGGCCGCATGTCTGAGGATGTTCGGCTCGTCGTCTCAGAGTTGGTCGGCAACGTGGTGCACCACGCGGTGCCGGACGACTGCCTGTCTGAGCCCGGTGCCTCGCGTCGGATCGACGTGTTGCTGAAGATGTGGCCGGACTGGCTGTTCATCGGCGTTGTCGATGAAGACTCAACGCCCCCTGATCTTCCGGTGGGTGAGTTCATCTCCCCGGAATTGGCGGGTGACTTCGGTGAAGCCTTGCTGCCGGATCGGGGGCGCGGACTGCTGATCGTCCAGCGTCTCGCGGATGCCGTGTGGTGGTCGCCGGGGGAGGACGGCGGCAAGACCGTGTGGTGCCGCTTCGACCTCGACGGCGGTGTCATCGCCAGCCCGCCGTAGAGATCGCCGGGTCGTCGTTCCCCTGCAAGCTCCCACGCGATCGGGAGTGTGGGCGGCGGCCCGGTCATCGGCTGGAGTCTGACCACTCCGGCCAAGGGGCGTGGCCTCTCGGACCACTCCGGGGGCTCCCCTCCCGAAAGAGGGGCCGCGCCTCACAACTGAAGACCGAAGACCGGGCCACCCCGTCAGCCGTGGAAAGCGAAGGGTGGCCCGGCAGGGGACGCAGCGGTCCCCGGTGCCTGATGGTACCGGGGCCGCTGCGCTGCGTTTCTGCCTCGGACTAAGGAAGTTGACGATCCGTTACCTAGATCAGGGAAGAGGCGGACAGAATGACTGGCGCGGGTGAGGACTGGCTGAGCGATGGTCTCGGCGTTGCGGGCGCGGACTTCGGTCTGTGGGTGTCCGGCGTCGACTACGTGGCGGGCTGGCGTGATGCGCGGGAGGCTGCGGACCGGCTGAACCGAGCGCTCCTCGGGGCGGGGTTCGAGCTGTCGCAGGTGCGGGCGGTCGCCTCGACGGATGAGGGCGGGCGCGGGGTCGTGCGGGTGGCGGGCTGGCCGGACGCCGTGGACCGGCTCGCTGGGCTCCTGGATGCGGCCGTAGATAGCGGCGGCGGTGCGGCATGAGGCGTCTTTCCCCTGGTGAGCTCCGCGCGTGGGCACGTCGCCGGCCGCAGAGACTTTGGGCGGTAGCTGCCATGGGGCGAGGGAACAGGGGGCCTTACGCTCGCCTGGCGAATCGGGCAGGTACTGGACCTGCCCGCTGGTGTGCCCGATGGGCTCTCTGTTCTTCGAGGCTCGCCCCATGGGAGCGCCTAAAGTCTCGGAGGCCGTCGACCACCAGCCACACGGGCCCCGGCCCGAACCGTGTGGCCGATGCCTCGACTCCTTGGGCGCGATACGGGCCAGGGCGCCGGGCGACCGGCCGGGACCGGCGGCCACGCCGCACGCCCGGCCGGGGCGGCCGAGCTGCCCGGCGCGCCGCAGGCGCGCCCTTGAGGAAGTGAAGAAGGCTTCGACCGATCTACGGCTCTCAGGCGCGGGTGCGCCGCACGGGCTCTTTGTCGGCGGTGATCCGGTAGGCGAGTTCGGCACGGTCCGCACCGGTGCGGAGCTCTTCGAGGAGCAATGGGCGGTCATCGGCGCCGTGCGTGACGCGGGCGACGTGCAGGATCGGGGTCGCGTCCGGCAGTCGCAGAGTGGACCGCTCGTCCGGGAGCGGCATGCGCGCGCGGACCGTTTCGGACCACCACAGCTTGTGCCCGGCCTGCGTCATGATCTCGTACGCGGCTGCTGGGGGCGGGCCCGGCGGCGTCTCGCCGAGTGCCGGGATGTCGGCGGCCACGGAGAGCGGGGTCACGGTGCGATGCATGGCGCGGGTGCCGCTGGCCGGGTCGATGAGCAGCCGGTCGCAGACGAAGAGATCTTCGTCTGCGCCGATGCCGAGCAACTGGCTGTTGGCCCTCGTGGAAAGGGCGCGGTACGGCGTCGGCTCCTCGGCCTCGTCCCAGACGGCGCCGTTGGGCATGACGAACTTCCCGTCGCGGGCGTGGGTGATGCGGCGCTCGATGGTGACCACTGGCTGGCCGTCGGTGCGTACGAAGCTGCCCTTGCCGTGCCGGACCTCGATCAACCCCTCTGCCCGTAGGGCTGCGACGGCGTTGCGGACGGTCGGGCGGGAGACCTGGTAGCGCTGGATGAGCTGGGCCTCGGAGGGGAGCGGGGCGCCGGGCTCGAACTCGCCCGAGAGGATCGCTTCGCGGATCGCGGCGGCAACCTGCTGGTAGAGCGCTCCGGGGCGTTGGATCTCTGTCATCTCAGCACCTTCGCGTTGAGGTTGTAGGCACGTCGCACGCGCGACATCACTCGTCAGCATAAGTACTTGACCCCTCGCCGTACAGGGTCGCATAGTCATCACTCGTCAGGACAAGTGACGTCAGGATGAGCCTGGCGTCTCAACGGCCAAGGAGGCCAACGCAATGCAGTCCATTCCTGTGGACACGGCGCGACTGGGCGTACTGCGGTGCGCCATCGCGCCCGAAGCGAAGATCAGCAACCCCGAGACCAAGGAGGTCAAGAAGGACCGCGACGGCAACACGATCTACACCGTGGCCGTCACGGTGCGGCAGGACCGGCGGCGTATCTCCGTGATCGAAATCGCCGTCACGGGCGAGCCCAAGGGCATCGAGGAAGGGCAGACCGTCAAGGTCACCGGCTTAATGGCGTTCGCCTGGGCGATGGGCGACCGGCACGGAATCAGCTTCCGGGCCGACGCGATCACCCCGGTGCACGGAACCCCTGCTCCTGCCAAGGCCGGTGGGGCGTGATGGGCGCGATCCTGCTCGCCCTCGGGCTCGCCGCGCTCGCCTGGGTGTTCGTCGTCGCCGATCTGCTGCGGCGGCACCGTCCGGCCTGGCACTGGTACGTCACCGGCTACCCGGTCACCGCGTGCCGGGTGCTGTTCACCTGGCGCAAGGTCGCGATGCTCAACGACCTTGCCGTGTCCCGGCGTCCGCCGCGCGGACTCCTCGGGGATGTGGTGGTCAAGGGTGATCCACTGCGGCCGGTGGCGCCGCGCGCCTCGTTCCCGCGTGCTACCCGTCTGGGCCTGACCGTGGTCGTGCGTCTGCACGCGGGCCAGACCCCGGCGACGTACATGAAGGCGGCTGACGCGCTTACCCACGCGTGGAAGGTCCACGCCGTACGTGTCACCTCGCCGGAACGCGGCGTCGTGCTGCTGACGGCGACCGCCAGTGATCCGCTGGCCCGGCCCGGCTTAGCGACGGCTCCCGTCGCGCTGCTGTCTGCGCTCATCGGCGCACTGGAGAGCGGCGGGGCCTGGGTGATGGACCTGCGGACGGTTCCGCACTGGCTCATTGCCGGGGCCACCCGTTCGGGCAAGTCCACGTTGCTGGCCCGGCTGATCACTCAGCTCGCGCCGCAACCCGTCGCCTTGGTCGGCATCGACTGCAAGGGCGGCATGGAACTGGGGTTGTTCTCGGGGAGGTTGAGCGCCCTCACCACGTGCAGGCGTGAGGCGGTCGCCGTGCTGGCGGCGCTCGTCGTCGACATGCAGGACCGTATGCGGGACTGCCGCGCGGCGGGGGTCCGCTCAATCTGGGAGCTGCCCGACAAGCTGCGGCCCGTCCCCGTGGTCGTGATCGTCGACGAGCTGGCGGAGCTGTACCTCTCCGACGGTCGGCGCGAGAGCAAGGCGGAAGCGGAACAGTGCTCGACCCTGCTCCTGCGCCTGGCCCAGCTCGGTGCCGCACTCGGCATGCACCTGGTGGTCGCCGGTCAGCGTGTCGGCTCCGATCTCGGCCCCGGAGTCACCGCGCTGCGGGCCCAACTCGGCGGCCGCATCTGCCACCGCGTCAACGACCCCGGCACGGCTGAAATGACGCTCGGCGATCTCAACAAGGACGCCGTGGCCGTCGCCCAGTCGATCACCCAGGAAGAGAAGGGCGTCGCGGTCTGCACCGGACCGGACGGCGGTTGGGGTCGTGCTCGCTCCCACCTCACGCCGACCGAAGGGGCGGTCACGACGGCCATGAAGTACGCGGCCATGACGCCCGAACTGCCCGCCATAGACCGCGCACTTGCGGCGCTGGGAGGAGACGACAAGTGATCGGCGAAGGCACAGCGTTCACGTTCTCGGTGATCTTCGGGATCATCGCCGTTCTCCTCGTCCGCTCCCGCGACGTACGCGCCTGGGAAGCGGTCTGCATCGGCCTCTGCGGGGTCTACCTCGGCCAGACACCGGTGATCTTCACCATCCATGGCCTCGTGACCTGGCTCATCAACGGCTTCTCCCACCCCTGAACAGGAAGGACAGGACATGCCCATGAGCCGCGTGAGGTGCCCGCACTGCAAAGGCGAAGGAGCCCGCACGACCTGGACCGGACGGCGTCGCCGCTGCCGCATCTGCCGGGGCGCCGGAACCATCCGCTGAACCCCACGCACCACGCCCGACCATGCAAGGAGCGAACCCCATGGCCAACAGCGCGCCACCACCCATCAACCGTGCCGCTTCGGCGGCCCACCCTGGAAGGTCTCCACCATCACCCCGGAATTCACCCCGGCTGACAGGCGCGCCGCTCTCGACCGCGCGGCGCGCCTGCGTCAGCTTCCCGAAGCAGACCGCGACGCCCTCCGCATCGCCCAAGACCCCAAGTTCGCCCGCTGGTTGGACCAGATCACCGTCACGGGCGGCTGCGCCCACCCGATCCACCTCTCAGGCTCGACAACCACGCGGGACGCAGTCACCGGCGAGATCCTGCACCACTACGACACCCGAGATGAACCCGGTGAACGGCTCTCCGTACGCTGCCGCAATAGACGCGCGACCGTCTGCGCACCGTGCTCCCGCCTCCACGCCGGAGACACCTTCCACCTCGTCCGCGCGGGCCTTCTCGGCGGCAAGACCGTCCCGGCATCCGTCCGCGACCGGCCCCGGCTCTTCGCCACCCTCACCGCCCCGTCCTTCGGGCCCGTGCACCGGACCGGCGATCGCTGCCGCCCCCGCCGTGACGGCGGAGAGTGCGAGCATGGGCGCCCCCTCGGCTGTGGCGCTGTCCATGACGCGGAAGACCTCCTCGTTGGCCAACCCCTCTGCCCCGGTTGCTACGACTACCCGGCCCATGCGCTCTGGCACGCGCACGCGGGCAAGCTGTGGGACCGCTTCGTCATCGGCGTCCGCCGGCACCTGGCCTCTTCCGCGGGCCTCGTGCAGTCCCGCTTCCCCGACCATGCACGGCTGTCTTTCGCCCGCGTCGCCGAGTACCAGAAGCGCGCCGCCGTCCACGTCCACGCGGTCGTACGCCTCGACGGCCCGGCCGGACCTGACGACGAACCCCCGGCCTGGGGCACGGTCGACCACCTCGCCGACGCTGTGCGCGCCTCCGCGAGCCGGGTCCTGGTCCGCACCCCGTACAGCCCCGCCATCGGTGAACTCGCCCTCCGCTGGGGCGTCCAGATCGACACCCGCCCCCTGCACTCCGGCGGCACCGGACCGGATGACGATGCCGTGGCCGCGTACGTCGCGAAGTACGTCACCAAGGGCGCGAGCGAGACAGGCGCCGGCACCGACCACAGGCTCACGACCTGGGATGACATCGACGCAGCACCCGTGAGCGGCCACGTGCACACGCTCATGCGGACCTGCTGGCGCCTCGGCTGCCTCCCCGAGTACGAGCCGCTGCACCTGCGAGCGTGGGCCCACACCCTCGGCTACCGCGGCCACATCCTGACCAAGTCCCGTGCCTACTCGACCACTTACGCGGCACTGCGCGCAGACCGGGCCGAACACGTCGGCGTCGCCCTCGATGACCTACCTGGTACCGAGACCGAAAGGAACTGGCGCTACGTCGACTCCGGTCACACTCCGGGGGCCGCCCTCATCGCTGCCGGAATCGCTGACGATCTAGCCCTCAGCCGCGAGATCGCCCGCGAAGAGCGCCACTGGTCCGGGGTGGCCGATTGACGAAACGTGACCGTGAGGCAGAGAGGGCCCACCACCTCGACCGTGTCTGTAGGAAGTTCTCAACCAAGATCGGCCCGGAGTCGGCACGTCGACTGGCTCGCCTCTTGGAACGCCAGCGTGGGGGAAAGATCGAATGAACAGCAAAAGGGGCCTCGTTCGAGGCCCCTTCCACCTGCCGTGCTCAGGTCCAAATGGGGTTTTGCTCAATGTCGATCCTGCCGTAGTCGAACTGGCGGCCCTTCTTTGTCGCCTCCTCGATCTTGACAGCGGCGAACAGGAACCGCACGACCGCGTTCATTCGCTGGTAGTCCTCGGCCTCCTTCAACGCTCCCCAGCTCTGGCGTGCGTGGGGGCCCACAAGGCCGTCCAGGACCTCAGTGGTTGGCCGAACGATCATCTTGCGCTCGACTTCAGCGATGCGGGCCTCAACCGTCTTGCGCATCTCGCGGTACTCCCGCGTCTTCAACTCCTGGCTTTCCCACATGTCTTTGAGATCGTCGAGTTCCTGGCGATCGGCCGCGATGGCTGCCTGATCTTCTTCTGACAGAGCGGAAGGCGTCGGCACTTCAGCGAGATCAAGGCGCTCAAGGAGGTTGATCGCGGCCTCCGTCACGAAGTCCTCCAAGATGGGGGCGGAGACTGCCCTGTTGCAGCGCGGTACATCGAGCCGGTGCGTGTGGTTGCAGACGTACTTGGCCCCGGACCCTCCGGATCCGCCCATGACCTTCCCGCATCCCGTGCAGGTGACCACGCCGCGTAGCAGGTAGAACCTGCCCGGCTGCTTGCCCTTCGCCAGAGCTGCGGCCCGGTAGGCGCGGCGTTCCCGCACCTCCCTCCACATCCCCCGGTCGATGATCGCGGGCCACTCGCCGTCCCCGATCTCCTCGCCCCGGAAGACACGGATTCCGGCAACGTGGCGGTTGTCCAGGACATCGCGCACGCGCGGTGCCGTCCAGTTGCGCCCTTGGGCGGTCTTCTCGCCACGGTCGTACAGCCTCTTGGCCAGTTGGACCGGGCTTTCTCCGTCCAGGAAGCGGGTGAAGATCTCCCGCACGATGGCGGCCTCTTCGGGAACGATCACGGTGCCGGTCTTGTCGTATCCGTAGCGGCGCCTGCCGGTGTGCGGCTTTCCGTCCTGTACTCGGTCGATCATCGAATCGATCAGTCGGCGCGACGTGTCGTCACTGGACCGGCAGGCGTGTGCCACCTCGATGCGCAGAAAGAACCGGTCGTCAGGGTCCGCGAGATCACGCCGGTTCGCCTGCCCGTGCAAGGTGATGTCGTGATCGTCGGCTATCTGCAACAGCTCTTCGAGGTCGCGCGGCTGACGCATCAAGCGGTCCGGGTGGTACGTGAGGACGTGGCGCACACGGCCTTTGCTGGCCTCGGCTAGAAGCGCGTCCCATCCCGGCCGCTTCCGTTTCCGCTGCCACGCCGACCGGTTGTTGTCCACGAAGACTTGATCCTCGGTGACGGTGAGTCCAAGGCGTTCGGCGACGTCTCGGCAGATGCCCTCTTGGCGCTCTACGCCTGTCTGATCGTCATCGTTGGCGTGCGAGATCCGGCAGTAGATTGCGGCGGACTCGCCTGTCCAGTCGGAACGGTGCTTCTTGGTTCGCTGCGTCCCGGCTGCCTGCCTGGCTCGTAAGGCTCGGCGTAAACGGGCGTCTGTCTGCTGGTCCCTGTCGTCTGCGGTCATGGAAAAAGGCTATGAGCGAGGCTTGATCCACGTCATGCGGTCCCGCTTCCAAGCGGCGGGGAACCGTCCGGTGCGCGCCGCGGCCTCGCCGAGCGCGGGTGCGTACGCCTGATAGACGGTGACGGTCGTGTCCGTGTGCAGGGCGCGGATCTGGTGGCTCGGGGGTGCGGTGGTGAGGTCGTCGGTGCCGTTCATGGTCGCCAGCCTGAGGCCGGTCGTCCCTTGTCCGCCAGCGAATTGTCGGTGGCGGGCGTTACCGTGAAGCACGGAATCGGGACGCGTGGTGACGCGCAGGATGGGACGAGGGGGCCTGGTGGACGCTGAGTTGACCGCGTTGGCGGCGGCGGGGGCGACGGCGCTCGTGCAGGGGATGGTGACCGACGGCTGGGGCCAGGTGCGGGACCGGGTCGCCGGGTTCTTCTCGCGGGGGCGTGCGGGGGATGAGGACGTCGTCGCCGGGGAGCTGGAGGAGGCGCGTGCCGAGTTGGCCGCCGCGCGGGACAGCTCGGATGCCGAGGCTGAGGCCGACGTGCTGGCCGAGTGGCGCGGGCGGATGCGGCGCACGCTGCGGGCTGATCCGGTGGCGGCTGCCGAACTGCGTTCGCTTCTTGATGAGTTGATGCCCGGCGGCTCTGAGGGTGAGCGGCGCGGCGATGTGTACAACAACCTCAGCGGGAATGTGCACGGCGGAATAGTGATCCAGAGCGGGTCGATCGGGGAGGTGCGGAACGGGTAGCGGCCAGCAGCTTGGGCCGGCCGCCCCCTCGTCCCCGCCAGCGTCCTTCTCCTCAGTGATCAGACCGCAGCATCACATCTAAGCGTCACATCACGGAAACGCGTTTGTCCCTTTCTCTCCAAGAACGGGGCCTATCGTTTGATCAGCAGTAGAGCCCAGGCCGACGTCGTCCCACGGCATGCACGCCTTCCGACGACGACAGGAGCCCGGACCAGTGAGCCGTCTGACGATCCCGCGCCCGGTCGCCCTTCCGCCCTGGCTCGGGCATGCCCTCCGTATACAGCGCGGTCCCGTTCCGTGGCACGCCGTGCTGCGCGGTGCGCTCGCCGCGGGGCCGTTGCTTCTCGGGGCCGTGGTTGTCGGGCGGCCGTCCATCGGGGTCGTCGCCGCGCTCGGGGCCATGCTCGCCGGGATCAATGACCGGCCAGGGGGTCGGCGGGCCGCTGTTCGGCGGTTGGGGGTGCCCGCCGTCGGTGGCGCGGGTGGGTTGGTCTTCGGGGCGTACGTCGGTGCGTGGGGTGGTGGGGCGTGGCTGCTGCCCGTCCTCTTTGGAGTGCTTGGGCTGCTCGCCGGTGCCTTCAGTGCGGTGGGGCCCGTCGCGTCCGCCGGAGGTACGCAGTTGCTTGTTGCGGCTGCCGTCGGGGCCGGGATGCCGTTGCCCGAACCCGGGTGGCAGCGGGCGTTGTTCTTCCTCGCCGGGGCCGGCTGGCTCATTGCGCTGCGGCTCGTGCTGCCCTCGCCGGGGAAGGGTGACTACCGGTTCGGTGGGGAGCGGGGGGCCGTCGCCGCCGTGTACGAAGCCGTCGCCGCGCTCCTCGCCGCCGCCGGGACACCGCACGCGCCCGCCCGCCGCGCCGCCCTCACCGCCGCTCTCGACCAGGCGCAGGACGCGATCGCCGGGCCACGTCTGCGGCTGTGGCCCGGCCGAGCTGCCGAGCAGCGGATCCATGCGCAGTACCTCGCCGCGCTGCCGCTCGGCGAGGCCGCGACCGCGCTCGCCTGGGCCGGTGAGCCGTTGCCCGCGCGTACGGGGGAGGGGGTGCGGCGCCTCGCGGCCGCCGTCCGTGACGGCCGCCCCTGTGGTCCGCTGCCCGCGCCCGCCCGCTCCGACGCCGGGCTCCGCGCCCTCGACGACGCCCTGCTGCACGCCGCCGACGCCTTCGACAGGGGGACTGCCGAGCCGCCGCCTGCAACGGGGAGCGGCCCCGTCGACGTACTGCGCACGGCAGTTGGTCCCGGCGGGCGTGAGTACGGCGTGCGTGTCGCGCTCTGCTTCGGGGTGAGCGCCGCCGTCGCGCAGGGACTGCACCACGCGCACTGGTACTGGCTGCCCGCCACCGCCGTATTCCTGGTCAAGCCCGATCTGGGGCCGTTGGCGTCTCGTGTGCTGTGCCGTGCGCTCGGTACGGTTCTTGGCGCTGTTCTCTTCGCGGGGCTCGCCGCCCTGTTGCCGGCACCCGCCGGGCTCGTCGCCGTGGTCGCGGTGTGCGGCGCCCTCATTCCCGTCGCCACCCGGCACTTCGCCGCGCAGACCGCCGTCGTGACGGTGCTCGTGCTCTCGCTCGTCATGGTGGGCGGCGAGCCGGCGGCCTCCTGGGGGCGGATCGGCGAGACGCTGCTCGCCTGCGGGATCGTCCTGCTCGTCGGGCATCTGCCGTGGCCGGTGCGGCGCGGCGGCCGCGTACAGGCCAGGCTCGCCACCGCCCGCGAGTCGGCGCACGCGTATCTGCGGCATGTTCTGAGCGGTGTCGAACAAGGCGCAGGCGCAGGAGTGCGCGCAGGTGCCCGTGACCGTGCCCACCGTTGGGCCCTGCGCCGCGAGGCCTATCGGACGCTGGCCGAGGCCCGCGCCGCCATCGACCTGGCGGCCGCCGAACTCCCCGCCCTGGCACGGCACTCCGCCGGCTCGGAGAAGGTGGCGGCCACCCTGGAACGCCTCGTCGACACCACGACGGCCTGCGCGGTCCACGTCGACGACACCGGGCGTTTGCCGAAGCGGCACGAGGAGCGGATCGATGCGCTCCTCGCCGAGCTGGAGCTGGAGCTGGAGCTCCAGCTTGAGACCGTGGCCTGAAAAGCGACCGCGCCAAGAGCGGCCGCCCCCGTCAGAAGTCCACGCGGGTCCGGTCGTCGAGGCGGGCCACCGAATCCTGCGCGTACTGCTTCTCGTAGTCCGAGCGGATCTCCTCGATCTGCGGGTCACGCTTGCGCGCCTCGCTCGTCGGATACAGCAGGATCAGCTCGTACGAACGCTCCCGCTCGATCTTGCCGTTCGAGTCGCGCCACTGGCCGCGGCCGTCCTGCACGGTCAGACCGTCGGGGAACGACGGCGTGACCTCGTCGTCGATGAACGCCATGAACTGCTCGTCGGTCACGTCGGGGCCGCCGTCGGGGCGCTCCGTGCCGAAGAAGAGCCGGGTCTCGGTGTAGGCGTCGCCGCGGGCCACCGTCGCCGTGCTTGCCGTCGTCGCTGTCCGGGCGCGCGTGTCGGATCCGTCCAGCGACGCGTACGCCGCCGGGGCGCCGACCGCGAGGACCGCCGTCGCCGCGGCGGTCACCGCGAGCCGGGTGCGGGAGATACGGGAGAGGGTGAGCGGCATGGCGGCGTGATCCCTTTCTGCGGAGTTCTGCGGAGTTCTACGGGGTTCAGTGAGTTCTACGGGGTTCGGTGAAGTTCTGCGGGGTCGTAGATCAATCAATTACGGTGGCAGACAGTAGCGGACCCGTGACGCCTTCCGCCCGCGCCCGCCGGCGCCGCGGCTGAATATCTCTCCCCTCCCGGATGTGTCCCGTAAGCCGCCGTCTTCCCAATGGACACTCAACTCCCTTACGTTGCCGAAGACTTGACCAGAGCTTCGGCGGAGGACGGTGGGCATGACGGCACGGGTGAGCGGGGCGGGGCTCGCGTTGGCGGTCGCGGCGGCGGGAGCCCTCGCGTTCGGAGCCACCGGAGCCACCGGAGCCACCGGTGGCACCGCGTACGCCGCGAGCGCCGACGATCCGGCGCCCGGCTCGCCGTACTCCTCCACCACCGGCGTCGGCGTCCACAACGCGTACGAGAAGGCGAAGTACCCCTACTTCGCCGACGCGCTCGACTCCGGCGCGGGGATGCTCGAACTCGACGTATGGACCAATGTGTTCGGCAGCGGCTGGCGGGTCTCGCACAGCAACCCGGTCGGCAACGACAACAACTGCGAGAACGCCGCGAGCCCGGCCGAACTGCGCACCAAGGCGCGCAACCAGAGCCTCGCCGGCTGCCTCGCGGACATGAAGAGCTGGCACGACGCCCACCCGGGGCACCGGCCGATCCTGATGAAGGTCGAGCTGAAGGACGGCTTCCAGGCGAAGAACGGGCGCGGGCCCGCCGATCTCGACGCCCTGCTCAAGAGCAAGCTCGGCGACGCCGTCTACCGGCCCGGCGAGCTCGCCGGCGGCCACGCCACCCTCGACGATGCCGTACGCAGTGACGGCTGGCCCCAACGGAGCGCGCTGACGGGGAAGTTCGTGGTCGAGCTCATCCCCGGCACCGTCGAGCAGGGCAACCCCGCGGACACCCTGTGGACCGACCGCGAGTACGCCACCCATCTGCGGGACCTCGCGGCGGCGGGGCGCCTGGGCGAGGCCGCGGCGTTCCCCGCCGTGCTCGGTGCCGAGGCGGGCGATCCGCGCGCACGGTACGCGGACGCGGCGATCAGGCCCTGGTTCGTGCTGTTCGACGGGGACGCTTCCGCGTACGCCGGCGGGAGCATCGACACGCGGTGGTACGCCGACCGGCGCTATCTCGTCGTCATGTCCGACGCCCACAACGTCGCCCCGGCCATCGACGCCGTCAATCCGACCGAGGCGCAGGCCAGGGAGCGGGTCGCGCTGCTCGCGCGGGGCCACGCCAGCATCGTCTCGTCCGACTGGTATCCGCTGCCGGGTGTGCTCTCGACGGTGCTTCCGCGCGGCTGAGGGTCAGCCCTCGGCCAGGACCGTGTGCACCAGTGCCGTCCCCGGAGCCGTCCGGCCGCCAGGCCCCGGCGTGTGCGTCACCGTCTCCGGCGTCAGCACCTCGCCGCAGTGGCCGCACGTCACCCGCGGGTCGGCCGGTCGGCCGCAGGTGTCGTGCACCGGGATCAGGGGCGGGCGTCCCTCGGAGCGGTGGCGGTCGCCCCAGGTCATGAGCGTCAGGACGGTGCCGTACAACTCCTGGCCCGCGGGCGTCAGTACGTACTCGTGGCGCACGGGGCGGTCCTGGTAGGCGCGGCGCTCCACGATGTCCTCCGCGGCCAGCAGGTCCAGGCGGTCCGCCAGGATGTTCGTCGCGATGCCCAGGTCGGCGCGCAGGTCCTCGTAGCGGTTCAGGCCCAGGAACAGATCGCGCAGGATCAGCACCGTCCATCGGTCGGCCATGACGGCCGACGCGCGCGCGACCGAGCAGTGCATGCGTGCGAAACGTTCACCCTTCATGCGGCCACGGTACTCGCTTGTGGTTTGCAAGTGACCCACCTAGGGTGGTCGCCGATGGTCACTTGCGAATTGCAAGTCACTGAGCGATCCAATTGCAAGTCACTGAGCGATCCAACTGAGCGATCCAGCGGAGGTCCCGATGTACCACGCCATCGTCCGCAGCAAGGTCCGAGCCCTGTGGCGCGTCACCGGCGACGGCAGCGGCAACTACCACCCGGCCGTCGCCATGGCCGCCCCCGACCTGCGGTTCCGCTTCATCGGCGACAACATCCTCGGCGCCGAACTGCGCGGCCCCGAAGCCTTCGCCGACTGGTTCGAGCAGGCGGGACGGCGCTTCCCCGGCATGCGCCTCACCCTCACCGACGTCGTCGTCAAGGGCTGGCCCTGGAACACCACCGTCGTCGTCCGGCTGCGCGTCGACGCCACCCTCGCGGACGGCAGTTCGTACGAGAACGAAGGCATCCAGTGGGTCAGGATCCGCTGGGGGCGGATGGTCGAGGACACGGTGCTCGAGGACACGGCGCGGCTCGAAGAGGCCTGGCGGCGCCAGGAGTTGGCCACTTCCGGCGCCGCGTAGCCTCCGCATCGGGCGGATGACCTCAGCCCTCTCAGCGCTCGATCCGTATCCAGACCGGCGCGTGGTCCGAGCCCGGAGCGTCCCTGCGCGCCGCCGGATTCTCGTCGTCGCCGATCGAGGGGAGCGCGGTCGCGGCCGATCCTGGCACTCCGGTCCCCGCCGTCGTGACCAGGTCGAGCAGGCTCTTGCTCACCAGGACGTGGTCGATGAGCTCGCGGCGCCCGGCGTGGATGCGGGAGTAGCGCTGTTCGGCCGGGATGAGCGGGGCCACGTTCCACAGCCGCCGCGCGTCGCCCTTGTCCGGCTTGTCGAAGCCCGGCGTGCCGATCTCCGATCCTGGCGGGCCGAGCAGGATCTGCGTCGTCGCCGCGCTCACCTCGTCGTTGAGGTCGCCGAGCACCACGACCTGGTGCTCGCGGCCGTCGCCGTGCAGCATCCGGTCGGCCAGGGAGCGCACCACGGTCGCCTCCGCCGCGCGCCGGTACAGCGCGTACGCGCCGAAGCGGGCCCGCTCGCCCTCGTCCTCCGGCTGGAAACGGCCGCCGGGATACGACAGGAGCTTGGACTTCAGATGGCAGACGGCCGCCTCGAAGAAGAAGGCGCGCGTCGACACAAGCACCGCGAGCACCCCGCGCCCCGCCCGCGCCACCGGCCTGCCCGAGTCGTCGACCTGCACCGGACGCATCGGCCCGGGGAAGCAGTCCTCGTCGGCGACCACGGACACCGGCAGGTTGCTGAGGAAGCCGACCCGGATGCCCCGGTCGTCCGCGTGCTCGGAGAGCGTCACTTCCCAGCGCTCGCCAAGCATCTCCGCCAGATCCCGCAGGGCTTCGGGGTCGCCGACCTCCTGCACGCCGAGGACGCTGGGCCGCAGGGCCCTGATGGTCGCCGCGAGCGAGGCGAGCTTCGCCTCGTACGCGGCCTTGTCCTTGGGCCCGAACCTGCCGCCGGGCCGGTAGAGGTTCTCCAGGTTCCAGGTGCCTAGGAGCATGGCGGGCTCCAACTTTTCGCGTGGGATCGTCGGTTGAGTCGGTTGACGTCAGCGTGCTCGCGAAACCGGCGACGCGACAGGGCACGGGATGCGCACTCCCCGTACCTTGAAGAGATGACGCCGCCCCCCGCGCACGGCCCCGCCGACCTGGTCATCACGGGCTGCACGGCCCTCGTCCACGACGACGCCACCGGTCACACCACTGGTGACGCCACTGGTGACGCCACCGGTGAAGTCCGCTTCCGCAACGACGCCGCCATCGTCGTACGAGACGGCCTCATCGACAGCGTCACCACGACCGGCGCCGTGGCGGACCTCGCCGCCGCCGAGCGGATCGACGCCCGTGGCCAGGCCGCCCTGCCCGGCCTGATCAACTGCCATACGCACACACCGATGGTGGCCCTGCGCGGCCTCGCCGAGGATCTGCCGGCGCACGAGTGGTTCAACGACTGGATCTGGCCCATCGAGTCCAACCTGACCGAGCGGGTCGTCGCGCTCGGCGCGCGGCTCGCGTGTGCCGAGATGATCCGGGGCGGGGTGACCTGCTTCGCCGACCACTACTTCGCGATGGACGCCGTCGCCGACGCGGTGGCGGACAGCGGCCTGCGCGCCAACCTGGGCGCGGCGTTCTTCTCCTCGCAGGGGCCCGACGGCCGCGCCGCCTCCCTGGAGTTCGCGCTGCGGCAGCGCGGTGCCGCCGACGGGCGGATCAGCACCTCGCTCGCCCCGCACGCGCCGTACACCGTCGACGACGCCGACCTCGCCGCGACCGCCGAACTCGCCCGTGAACACGGCCTGATGGTCCATCTGCACGCCGCGGAGAACGCCGAGCAGACCGACAACAGCCTGGCCAGGCACGGCCGCACCCCCATCGAGGTCCTTCACCGCGCAGGACTCCTCGACGTGGACGTCCTCATCGCGCACGGCACCGGCATCCGCGACCGTGACCTGCCCGTGCTGCGGCAGGCCACGGGACGCGTCGCCGTCGCGTCCGCGCCCCGCGGCTACCTCAAGTTCGGCTGGGACACCACGCCCGTGCGGGCCCTGCGCGGGATCGGCGTCCCCGTCGGCCTCGCCACGGACGGTGCCGCGTCGAACAACTCCCTCGACGTGTGGGAGTCCATGGCGCTCACCGCGCTCGTCCAGAAGTCCACGGAACGCGACCCGTCCTGGCTGACGGCACGTCAGGCGCTGCACCATGCCACGCTGCAGAGCGCGCACGCCGTCGGCCTCGGCGGGCAGATCGGCAGCCTCGCGCCGGGGCGCCGCGCCGACATCGTCCTCGTCGACCTCACCGGACCGCACACCCAGCCGGTGCACGACCTCGCGGCCACGCTCGTGCACAGCGCGCGCTCCGCGGACGTCCGCACGACGATCGTCGACGGGCGGGTCCTGATGCGCGACGGGCGGCTGCTGACCCTCGATGTGCCGGAGATCATCGGGGAGTTGAACGCCGAACTGCCCGCCCTGATCGACCGGAGCCACGGCAAGCGGATCCAGGACTACGAGGGCTGACGGCGGGGCCCGGCAGAGCGCTGCTTAGGCTGAGGGCATGTCACACGCCCCGCACCCGGACCCCGCCGACGACCCTGCCGACGGCCCTGTCGACGACCCTGCCGACGGCCTCATCGACGACCCGTACGCCGTGTACGCGCGGCTGCGTGACACCGCCCCCGTGCACCGCGTCGCAGGACCCGACGGCAGCCCGGCCTGGCTGGTCACGCGGTACGACGACGTGCGCGCGGCGCTCGCCGACCCCCGCCTCTCGCTCGACAAGAGCCATGCCCTGCCCGGAAGTTACCGGGGACTCGGGCTGCCGCCCGCGCTGGACGCGAACATGCTCAACATGGACCCGCCGGACCACACCCGCATCCGCCGCCTGGTCGTCAAGGCCTTCACCTCGCGTCGGGTGGAGAGCCAGCGCGCACCGATCCGGCGCACCGCCGACGAACTCCTCGACGCCGTCGAGCCGTTGGGCCGCGCCGATCTCGTCGCCGCCTATGCCGCACCGCTCCCGATCACCGTCATCTGCGACCTCCTCGGGGTGCCGGACGGCAGCCGGCTGGACTTCCGGGCCTGGACCGACGCTCTGGTCGCGCCCGATCCGGCGCGACCGGGGGCCGCCAAGGAGGCCGTCGTCGCGATGCTCGGCTTCTTCACCCGGCTGCTCGCCGAGAAGCGCGAGAACCCCGCCGACGACCTGCTGTCCGACCTCATCGCCGTACGCGACGAGAGCGAGCAGGGGGATCGCCTCAGCGAGGACGAGCTGATGTCGCTCGCCTTCCTGATCCTCTTCGCCGGATACGAGAACACCGTCCAGCTCATCGGCAACGCGACCCTGGCCCTGCTCCGGCACCCCGACCAGCTCGCGGCCCTGCGCAAGGACCCATCCCAACTTCCGGCCGCTGTCGAGGAGTTCAGCCGCTACGACGGCCCCGTACTGCTCGCCATCCGCCGCTTCCCGCTCCAGGACGTCACCATCGGCGGGGTCACCGTCCCGGCGGGCGAGACCGTGCTGCTCTCCCCGTCCGCCGCCAACCGCGACCCGCGCCGCTTCCCCGCCGCCGACCGCCTCGACATCGCCCGCGACACCACGGGCCACCTCGCCCTCGGTCACGGCATCCACCACTGCGTCGGCGCACCCCTGGCCCGCCTGGAGACGGCCACCGCGCTCGGCGCCCTCATCGAACGCTTCCCCCGGCTCGCCCTCGGCGTACCGGAGGACGAGCTGCGGTGGCGCCCCTCGATGCGGGCCCGCGGGCTGCTCGCGCTGCCGGTGACGTTCTGAGCCCATGGCTGAACTCCCGGGCCGCTGACCAGGCGTAACAGAAAATCTCCAACTTTCTTCGCCGCGACCGATGAGTTCCGGTGAGCCCGCCGGTCACCCCTCGGAGAAGCACGGATCCGAGGCGCGGATCCGCAGGAGGGACTGGGGACCATGGGACTTCCCGACATCGTCACGCGCGAGGAGTGGCTCGCCGCGCGCGCGGAACTGCTCGCCAAGGAGAAGGCGGCGACCCGGGCGCGTGACGCGCTCAACGCCGAGCGGCGCAGGCTCCCCATGGTGGAGATCGAGAAGGAGTATCTGTTCGCCGGTTCCGACGGCAAGGCGACGCTGTTCGACCTCTTCGACGGTCACGCCCAACTCATCGTCCACCACTTCATGTTCGCCCCGGAGTGGGACGCGGGATGCCCCAGCTGCTCGGCGTTCCTCGACCAGATCGGGCACCTCGCCCATCTGCGGGCCCGCGGCACCAACTTCGTCGCCATCTCCCGTGCCCCGTTCACCAAGATCCTGCCGTTCAAGGCACGGATGGGCTGGACGGTGCCGTGGTACTCGTCGAACGGCGACGACTTCAACCACGATTTCCACGCCACCGTCGACGAGGACGGCCAGACCGTCGAAGCACCGGGCCTCAGCTGCTTCCTGCGCGACGGCGACCGCGTCTTCCACACGTACTCGGCGTACGACCGCGGCACCGACTGGGTGGGCTCCTACTCCAGCCTCCTCGACCTCACCGCCCTCGGCCGGCAGGAGGAGTGGGAGCTGCCGAAGGGACGCTCGTCCGCGCTCGGAGCGCCCGCAGGCAGCGGCCTGGTGCGGTATCACGACGAGTACGAGGAGTGAGGGAAGGACTGAGGGACGGACACAACTCGGTGTCAGGTCCGTCACGTTGTGAGCCCTTGCCGCCCCCTGGTGCGTTCTACTTCATGAGAGTTCATGAGAGTCCTTTGCAGGACTGCCGACGGGGGAGCAGGAAGACGATGATGAACAGTCGAGTGGTACTGGAACGCTTTCCGGCCGGCGGGCCGCGCGGATCGTGGCCCGCGGAGGAGTTCGCGCGGGCCCGCCGCATGGAGGGGCAGCAGGCGGAGGTCGTCATGGACCTCGCGTCCGACGCCTTCCTGGTGATCGTGCGCGACACCGAGGTTGCCGAGGTGGCCGCCGCCGCGTGAGGCTCAGCGATCGGCGTGCCCGTTGGGGGACGGGACCTGCGCCGTGAACTGGTCCGCCTGCAGCGCGTACAGCTCCGCGTAGACGCCGCCCGTCCGCAGGAGTTCGTCCGGGGTGCCCGACTCCACCAGGCGCCCCTGGTCCAGGACATGGACCAGATCCGCGTGCCGCACCGACGCCAGGCGGTGGGTGATGAGGATGACCGTCTGGCCCGTCCCGGCCAGCGCCCTGATCTTCTCGAAGACCTCCAGTTCCGCCCGGGCATCGAGCGCCGCCGTCGGCTCGTCCACGATCAGGATGCCGCCGCGCCGGTACGCCGCACGCGCGATGCCGAGCCGCTGCCACTGCCCTCCCGAGAGCTCGTGCCCACCGGTGAACGCCCGGGCGAGCAGGGTGTCGAGCCCGCGCGGCAGATCGGCCACCACGTCACCGGCGCCGGCCTCCGCGACGGACGCGCCGATCCGCTCGTCGGTCAGCGGCACCGACGCACGGCCGATCGCGATGTTCACGCGGGCCGTGAACGGCCACCGCTTGAAGTCCTGCGCCACCATCGCGACGCGCTCGGCAAGCCGGTGCCGGTCCGCCGTCGCCGCGTCCACGTCGCCCCACAGGATCCGGCCCTCCTTCGGCGGGTACAGGCCCGCAAGGAGCTTCACCAGCGTGGTCTTGCCCGAGCCGTTCTCCCCCACAAGGGCGACGATCTTCCCGGTGGGCAGGGTGAGCGAGACATCGCTGAGCGCGTCCCTGCCCGACGTCCCCGGATAGCGGAAGGTGACGTTCTCGAACCGTATCTCCCGTGGATCGGGAGGCAGTTCGGCGCCGCCGACCGGGATCGCGCGCTGCGCCGCCTCCACGAAGAGCCGCTCCAGATCGCCCACGAACAGGGCGTCCTCGTGCAGCGAGTTGACCTCGAGGACGAGCGTGTCCAGGTTCGACGCCCCGGTACGGATCGCGATCACGGCCGTTCCCGCGACGGACAGCGCCATCGCCCCCGCGAGCAGCAGACCGCCGAGCGTCGCGTACGTCGCCACCGTGGCCAGGCCCGTCCACGCCGCCGCGATGAGGCCCGTACGCGCGGCGAGCCGCGCAAGGCGGGCCTGCTCCTCCTCCGCGGCCTCCGACATGGAGCGGAAATGCCGCAGCAGGAAGGGGCCCACGCCGTGCACCCGGATCTCCGGGGCGGCCCGCGCCTCCGTCAGCAGGCTGCCGATCAGACGTCCCGCGCGGGCGTGCTGCACCCAGGCGTGGAAGGAGACATAGCGGCGCCGGGCGATCGTCAGGGCGCTCCACGCGCTGGGCAGGGTCATCGTCACCAGGAGCGGAAGCAGCACCGGGTGCAGCACGGTCAGCACGCCCGCCGCGGCGATCAGCGAGATCATCGCGTTCACCACGCGCGTCGCGATGCCGATCATGCGGCGGGCCGAAGCGGCGCCGTACTGCGCGGTGTCGAGCAGCTTGTGGAACGCGTCGTCCTCGATGGCCGACAGCTCCACCGACGCCGCCTTCTCCAAGTACTGCTCGGTGGCGACCCGTTCGACCTTCGGCTCAAGGCGTCCCGTCGCGTACGTCGAGGCGGCACGCAGCAGCGCGGCGACGAACAGCACGGTCGCCACGGTCACCAGGGCGGGCGCCGCGCCGCGCAGCCGGTCGGCGACGGGCGCGTCCGTCATCAGCCGGCCGAGCACGCTGTTGACCGCGAGCAGGCTCACCGCCTGCGCGAGTCCCCGGCCCACTTCCGCGCCGACGACGATGCGTGTGGCCTGGCGGTCGGCCTGCCGGGCGAGCCGGAAGCTGGCGGCGAGGAGCGCGGGGAGGCGCTTGACCATGGAACGGAACCCCAGCTGGAGGAAGGCCTCTTCGTGCTGGGCCCAGCCGGTGTCGTAGCGCAGCGGGCCGCCGAAGAGCAGCGTCTCCGACGCTGAAGTTCCGCTGCCTGCAGGGATGTTGCTCTGCTTGTTCTGCTTGTCGTTCGTCTGCTTCTCCTTCTCCGGTTGCGTACGTCGTGTGGTGGCTTGCAACCCCGGGCAACTGTTGCCGGTCGGGCCCGGATCGCAGTGCCATACCCCATGCACGCGACTCCGCACCCGCACCGGCAAAGGAGTTATTCCGTGACCGACACTCTCCGGACACCCCGGGCCCCGCACGAACACGGCCTCGACGGACCCGCGTTGCTCGACGCGTACCGCACCATGCGTATGATCCGTGACTTCGAGGAGCGGCTCCACGAGGAGTTCGCGACCGGTGACATCCCCGGCTTCGTCCATCTGTACGCAGGTGAGGAGGCGTCCGCGACCGGGGTGTGCGCGCACCTCGACGACGACCGCGATGTCATCGCGTCCACCCACCGGGGCCACGGCCACTGCATCGCCAAGCATGTCGACGTGAAGTCGATGATGGCCGAGATCTACGGGCGTACGACCGGGGCGTGCCACGGCAAGGGCGGCTCCATGCACATCGCCGACCTCTCCAAGGGCATGCTCGGCGCCAACGGCATCGTCGGCGGCGGGCCGCCCCTCATCTGCGGTGCCGCGCTCGCCGCGAAGGTACGCGGGGACGGCGGCGTCGGCGTGGCCTTCTTCGGCGACGGCGGCAGCAACCAGGGCACCACCCTCGAATCCCTCAACCTCGCCTCCGTCTGGCAGCTGCCCGCGGTCTTCGTCGCCGAGAACAACGGTTATGCGGAGGCCACTTCGGCCGAGTGGTCGGTGGGCGGCGGCTCCATCGCGGCCCGCGCGGCGGCCTTCGGCATGCCCGGTGTCACGGTCGACGGCTTCGACTTCTTCGCGGTGCACGAGGCGGCGGGCGCGGCGATCGACCGGGCGCGTTCGGGCGGCGGTCCCACCCTCATCGAGGTCCGACTCACGCGCTACTACGGCCACTTCGAGGGCGACCAGCAGAAGTACCGGGCGGACGAGGTGCGGCGCGCCCGCGCCGAACTCGACTGCATCAAGCGCTTCCGGCAGCAAGTGGCGGGAACTCTGACGGACGCCCAACTCGACGCGATCGACGCGCAGGTGGCCCGGCTGATCGACGAGGCCGTGTCGGAGGCGCGGGCGGCTCCGCTGCCGACCGGCGCGGATCTGCAGACCGACGTCTACATCTCGTACCTCTGAATCTCGTACCTCTGAATCCTGTTCCTCTGAGGGGAGTCGACCGTGGCACGCAGCATCAGCTATCGCGAGGCGCTGAACGAAGCACTGGCGCAGGAGATGGAGCGCGACCCCTCCGTCATCGTCATGGGCGAGGACAACGCGGGCGGCGCGGGGGCACCCGGCGAATCCGACGCCTGGGGCGGGGTGTTGGGCGTGACCAAGGGGCTCCATCCGCTCTTCCCCGGGCGGGTCCTCGACACGCCCATCTCCGAATCGGCGTTCATCGGCGCGGCGATCGGCGCGGCGACACGCGGCCTGCGGCCGGTCGCCGAGCTCATGTTCATCGACTTCATGGGCGTGTGCTTCGACCAGATCTTCAACCAGGCCGCCAAGTTCCGCTACATGTTCGGCGGCAAGGCCGTCACCCCCGTCGTCATCCGTGCGATGTACGGGGCCGGACTGCGGGCGGCGGCCCAGCACTCCCAGGCGATGTACCCCGCGTTCACGGCCGTGCCCGGACTGAAGGTGGTCCTCCCCTCATCTCCGTACGACGCGAAGGGGCTGATGATCCAGGCCATCAGGGACGACGACCCGGTGATCTTCTGCGAGCACAAGGCGCTGTACGACGTGGTCGGCGAGGTTCCCGCCGAGAGCTACACGATCCCCTTCGGCGAGGCGGGCATCGTGCGCGAGGGCGATGACGTGACGGTGGTGGCGCTGGGGCGGATGGTGTCCGTGGCGTCCGACGCGGCGGCGGACCTGGCCGCGTCGGGGGTGGACTGCGAGGTGATCGACCCGCGCACGACGAGCCCGCTGGACGCCGACACGATCCTGGAGAGCGTCGCGCGGACCGGGCGCCTTGTCGTGGTGGACGAGGCGTCGCCGCGCTGCGGGATGGCCGCCGACATCGCGGCGCTCGTCGCGCGCGAGGCGTTCGGGTCGCTGCGCGCGCCCATCGGGACGGTGACGCCGCCGCATACGCCGGTGCCGTTCAGCCCGGCGCTGGAAGACCTGTACATGCCGGACGCGGGGCGGGTCGCCGCCGCGGTCAAGTCGGCCGTGGACTGGAAGCCGTGAGGACGGAGGGGGTGGCGGAGATATCTGGGATGTCGCTCGTCGAACGGGTCACCATGCCCAAGTGGGGCCTGTCCATGAAGACCGGGAGGATCACCGAGTGGATCGCCAGGGAGGGCGACGAGGTCGAGGAGGGTGACGATCTGGCGGAGATCGACACCGACAAGATCGCGGGGACGCTGGAGGCTCCGTCCGGCGGCGTGCTGCGGCGGATCGTCGCGGAGGCGGGCGGCGAGGCGCCCGTCGGGTGCGTCATCGCGGTCATCGCGCCCGCGGAGGTCCCGGAGGGCGAGATCGAGCGGGTGGCCGCCGAGGCACGGGAGCAACTGGCGCGCGGGGTGCCCGCGGAGGACGAGGGCAGCCCGGTCGGCGGCCTCGCGGAGGTGGCCGGCAGAGCCCTCGCGTACGCGACGTCGGGCGCGGGCCCCGAGGAGATCGTGCTCGTCCACGGCTACGGCGGCGACAAGAACTCCTGGCTCTTCGTGCAGGAGCCGCTCGCGGCGCGGCACACGGTGTACGCGCTTGACCTGCCCGGTCACGGGGAATCGGGCAAGGACGTCGGCGCGGGCGGTCTGGACGCGCTGACGGACGTGGTCGCGGGCTTCCTGGACGCGCTCGGCATCGAGCGGGCGCATCTGGTGGGGCACTCGCTGGGCGGCGCGGTCGTGACGGCGGTCGCGGCGCGGGTCCCGGAGCGGGTGCGCTCGCTGACGCTGATCGCACCCGCCGGGTACGGCCCGGAGGTGGACGCCTCCTACCTGCGGGGCTTCGCGGCGGCCGGTACGCGGCGCGAGCTCCGCCCCCACCTGGGAAAGCTGTTCGCCGACGAGGGGCTCGTCACGCGGCAGTTGGTGGACGACCTGCTCAAGTACAAACGCCTGGACGGCGTGGACGTCGCCCTGCGCACGCTGCTGACCACGCTGCTCGACGAGGACGACGCACCGGCCCTCGACGTGCGGCACCTGTTGCCGGCGGCGCTGCGGGTGGTGGCGGTGTGGGCCGCGACGACCGGGTGATCCCCGCGTCCAACGCGACGTCACTGGCGGGCAGGGCTTCGGTCCGTGTGGTGGACGGGGTGGGGCATCTGGCTCAGATGGAGGCGCCGGGGGAGGTGGTGGCGGCGGTGGAACGGGCGGTGGAACGGGCGGTGTCGGGCTGAGCGGCCAGACCGCCGCTTCGCGGCGAATCTTTCCCGCCCGCCCCCCTGATTGCCCGGCAGCGCGTCCTGTCCGGCGCCTTCGCCGTAGTTGGCCGCGCGTCCGAACCAGGCCGCCCACCCGATTGCCCGGCAGCGCATCCCGTCCGGGCGCCTTCGCCGTCGTTGGCCGCGGGTCCGAATCACGCCGCCGCTTCGCGGCGGATTCTTTCCCGCCCACCCGCCCGAATCTCCGCAGCTGCCCGCCCACCCCTCTAGCCCGCCCGGCGTTTGAGGACGAACTCGGCGGAGCCGGAATTGAATTCGGGTAGGGGTGGGGTTGGGGAAAAGGACCGCCCGAAGCTAGGCCCGTACCGCCCGCGACCACCCCGGCGTAGTCCCCGTCATCCTGCACAACGCCAAGTAGAGAGGAATCGGCGGAGTGTAGGGGACACCGGCGGCAGCGCCCTCCGCCGGCGGGCGGTGGATCAGGGAGGGGGACCGGCGCGCGCCGGGGACGACCGCCCCCGCGGCGTAGTACGCCGGAGCCGGCCACTCCAGAGCGACATCGGAGTCCGCCGGCACGATCCACCACCACCGCGCCCCGTCCACGTCCTCGTACACACACCCCACCCGAGGCAACCGCGTCATCAACCGGGGCCCGATCCCCGCAGGCACCGCCACGGCATCGCACCCCAGCGGCTGGGACATCCCCTCGGGAACGGCGAGCCGCGTGAGCGGCGGAACGGCGGCAGCGGCCCGCCCCCGCTCGAAGCGGACCAGCGTGTTCAGATCCAACGGCCGCCGCACTGTCACCCCGTTCACACGCTCCCCGCCCGCATCGTCGTCACGCCCGGGCCGCCCGCACGCCCAAGCCGTCCTCACGCCCACGCCGAACACCGGCTCAACACCGGCTCACGCCCGAAGCGCACCGGCTCACGCCCGAAGCTCCGCCCACACCGTGCAGCCCACGCCGGGCCCCTCGTCCCGCACCCCCCACGCCCTGCTGACCGCCCCGACGAGGAGCAATCCCCTCCCGTGCTCGTCGTCGGGACCTCGATGGGCGGGACGCGGGGCACCTGACCCCCACCCTTCGTCACGTACCGCTATGCGCAGCGTCCCGGGGCGCGTACAGAGTTCGCAGATGATCCGGTGGCTCGCCGTGTGCACGATGGCGTTGGTGACCAGTTCGGAGACGACGAGGGCGGCGGCATCGCGCGCGTCCTCGTCGATGTCCCAGCCCACGAGTTGGGCGCCCGCAAGCCGTCTGGCCTGCGCGGCAGACCCCGGCCGTGGCGCGAGCGCGAAGCTGACGCAGAGCTCGGCACCGCCCTCGGACCATGCGTCGGCGGTATCGCCAACAGGGGTCTCGGCGGCTGCGGCATGTAACGGCGCGGGCGGAGTCACGCCATCCACTATCGCCCCGCCGGGAACACCTTGGCAAGACCCACTCTGAAAAGTGCACAGTGGCGTGTCCCTCCGAGACGGCGCATGGCACACTGCTCGCAACGGCTCCAGGTGCGGAGTGAGTTGGGGTTATGTGGAGTACGTGGAGGTAGGGACGTGAGCGAACCGCGGTCTGCGCCGACCGTCGGACAGGTCGTTCTCGGTCGCCGCCTGCAGGACCTGCGTGAGCGCGCCGGCCTCAAACGCGAGGAGGCCGCGCGGATCCTGCGCGTCGCCCCGGCCACGGTCCGCCGCATGGAGCTGGCCGAGGTCGCGCTGAAGATCCCGTACCTCCAACTGCTCCTGAAGTCCTACGGCATCACGGACGAAGAGGCCGAGGGCTTCGTGATGCTCGCCGAGGAGGCGAACAAGCCGGGCTGGTGGCAGCGGTTCCACGACATCCTGCCGGGCTGGTTCAGCATGTACGTCAGCCTGGAGGGCGCGGCCAGCCTCATCCGGTCCTACGAACCGCACTTCGTGCCCGGACTGCTCCAGACCGAGGAGTACGCCCGTGGTGTGATGCGCTCCGGGGCGATCGGCCAGACCAACCCCGATGACATCGAGCGGTATGTGGCGCTGCGGATGGAGCGTCAGGCGCTGCTCACCCGCGAGGACGCGCCGCGGCTGTGGATCGTGATGGACGAGACCGCGCTGCGCAGACCCGTGGGCGGTCCCGATGTGATGCGCGAGCAGATCGACAAGCTGCTCGAATCCGTCGAGCTGCCCCATGTGACGCTGCAGATCGCGCCGTTCTCGGCGGGTCCGCACCCCGGCACGTACGGCCCGTTCGTGCTGTTCCGGTTCGCCATGCCGGAGCTGCCGGACATGGTCTACAGCGAGTACCTGACCGGTGCCGTCTATCTGGACGCGCGGGGCGAGGTGGCGACCCACCTGGAGGTCATGGACCGCATGGCGGCGCAAGCCGCGACGGCACATCGCACAAAGGAGATCCTCCGGGATGTCCGCAAGGAGCTGTGAATGGATCGACACCGAGCCGGTACGCGACCCGGGTCAAAGCCCGGAGCCGGGTCCCGCCCCGAGTCCCGGGACGACTCCCGGATATACAACGGCATGCCCGCCCGTGACCTCGGCAACGAGGGCTGGCACAAGCCGTGGAGCGGCGGCAACGGCGGCAACTGCCTGGAGGCCATGAAGCTTTCCGACGGCAGGGTCGCGGTCCGCCAGTCCGCCGATCCGGACGGCCCGGCGCTGATCTACACCCATGGCGAGATCACGGCGTTCATCCAGGGGGCGAAGGCCGGGGAGGCCGACTTTCTCCTGTCGTGACCGCCAGGGTCTTCAGGAGACGCGGGCGTCTCACAGCCGCGACCACATCCGGCGCGGGGCATCCACAAGACGGCTCACCGCGACGACCGGCAGCGGGGGCTGCTGCGCACGGTCGTCGCGGAGCCGCAGCGCGTAGTAGATCTGCTCGACCGAGGGCGGCCCCACCGCGAGATTGCGCCGCACCGCGGCCTGCGACGACCCCTCTCCGGTCCGCACGAGATACGCGGCCGCCATCGCCCCCGTACGCCCGACCCCCGCGCCGCAGTGCACGAACACCGGCCCGGGGGCGGTGCGCACCACGTCGAGGAACCGGCGCACCTGCACCGGCGTCGGCGTCTGGCCGTCGCGGATCGGCAGCCGTACGACGTCGAGTCCGGCGCGCCGCGGTGCGGCGAGCTGGGCCGCGCTCAGGTCCTCGGCGCGCAGATCGACGACCGTGGCGAAGTCGAGCTGCGCGAGCCTGCGGTACCCATCGGGCGAGGGTGCGGCGCCCCGCCACAGCAGTCCTTCGCCGTCCACCGGGCGGAAGTGGTGGATGCCGGGGGTGGTGACGGTGCTTGTGGGGGCCGCCGTCGCGTTCCGCGCCCAGTAGGAGAGCGCGAGGATGCCGAGGGTGCCGGTCGCCCAGAGCGCGAGATAGCCGAGCGCGCACCCGGCGATGACGCGCAGACAGACGCGGCGCAGACGGCGATGGCGGGGGAGCGGTGGCGACGGGGACGGGGCCGTGCGGGTGACGGTCATGGGTGACCAAGGGTCGGGGACTAGGCGTACAGGCAGAGTAACGCACCGTACGTAGAGGGGAGTTGAGGGGCGGTGGGCCTCTGGGCGGTGCCGCTCAGCCGTCGTCCGGATCCGTGTCGCCGATTCCCCGCACCGTCAGACGTGCCTTGTCCAGACCCGTGTCCTCCAGGCAGCCGCGCAGCCGCATACGGTCGTGGTCGGTGAGCGCGGGCCGCACGACACCCGCGTACATGTCGTCGCCCAGCGGCCCGAGCGCGGCATGGCGCAGGGGGACGGAGGTGGAGTCCCGGCAGCGTTCCCAGATCTGATGGGCGGCCAGCGAGCGGCGCTCCGGTGTGGCGTCCGCGCCGCGCATGTCGATCCGCAGGAGCACCGAAGTCGCCGCCCACGGTCGCGGCGGCCAGGAGGCGCACCGTCCCGCGCCGGTCGCGCGGCGCGCCCGGCGGCGGCAGATCCTCCAGGCCGGTGCCGGGCGGGGGCGCCGCGAGGACGGCGAGGCGCCCGGCGAGCCGCTGTTCGGCGGCGGGGCGCGCCGTCGCGGACGCGATGCGCTGCACCGCCCAGGCGAGACCGGACAGGAGCACGCCGGTCACCATCAGGACGGGCACGAAGACGTACGTACGTCCTGCGGGGTCGTCGTCGAGCCAGCGGAAGCGTGCCGTCCGCGAATCGGGGGCGGTGTTCCCGTCCGTACGCAGCCGCGCGAGTACGTCCTCCTGGCGCCGGTCGGCGTCGCGCAGCCGCTCCTCGACGCGGGCGATACGGCCGAGGAGCACCGCGCCGAGCAGCACGATCTCGACGACCAGGAGCAACACCCCGCACAGGATGGCCCGTTGCCACTGCCAGCGGTAGAGATAGACGACCAGGTAGACGGCGGCTCCGGTGGCGGCCGCACCGCCGAAGAAGTAGGCGAGACGCTTCATCGGGGCACCTCGGGATCTGTGGCCTCTGTGCCTTCCGCGTCCGCGTCCGTCTGTACGTCGCCGGTCGTGCCGTCCAGTGTGAGGCGGGAACCCGGCGGGAAGCGCCGTACCGCGTCCGACACACCGACGACCGCCGGGAGGGCGAACTCGCGGGCGAGCACGGCCAGATGGGAGAGCGGGCTGCCGGTCTGGGCGACGAGTCCCGCGAGGCCGGGCAGCAGATGCGCGAGCGCCGGGTCGAGCGTGCGCACCACGAGCACCGCGTCCGGCGGCCGCGCCCCGGTGCCGTCCCACGCCGTCCCCGCGGCCCGCCCGCCGGACACGCCGCGCCCGCCGTCCCCTGCGCCCCGCGCGGGCCGTTCCGCGACCACCGTGCCGCCCTCCGCGATGCGGAACGCGTCCGGCAGCCGGGCCGACGTGGCCCGCGGCAGCCGCTCCCCGGCATCGCCGGGCAGCCGGCCGCCGGTGAGCGCGTCCATCAGCTCCGGCCACCGCAGCAGCCCGACCCGCCCCGGCGCGCCGAGCTCGCCCCGCGCCACAAGGCGCCGCGCCGCCTCGCGCACAAGGCGTACCTGCAGCTCCTGCACCCAGCGGACGCGCAACCTGAGCGCCTCGCGCGGCGGAAGTCCCGGCGCGCCCACGGACGCGGGCGCCGACGTGCTCCCGCCCAGCCCCGCGCTCCCCGGCAGCCGCACCTGCCCCTCCAGGCGGGGCGGAACCAGCGCGAGCAGCACCGGATCCCGCGCCACGGCATGGTCGTCCGACAGCCCCCGTGCCCGTGCCTGCGCGAGCGCGGTGAGCGCCGCACCCGCCGCCGTCGCGGTGTGCCGCTCGGGGAGCAGCGCCCCGCAGAGAGCCTCCTGGGCGTGCAGGGACACCAGGGCGGCGCGGGTCCAGCGGAGTGTGGACACGAGCTCGGGGTAAGGGAGTTGGGCGGTCTGTGCCGTCCCGGCGAGCCCGCGGTCGATGTCCGCGGTGAGGTCCAGGGCGAGGCCGGGGAGCGCCGCGGTCAGCCGGCCGAGCCGCCAGGCCGCGGCGAGCCGGCGGGCGCCCGGCGCCGGGTTGAGCAGCGCGAGCCCGCGGTGCGGGGGCGGGGCGGCGCCCAGAAGACGCAGATCGGCCGCCGCGCGTCCGCCGACCACCGTGACCACGGGCGTCGTCCGCAGCGTGCGGCGCGGCGCGGTGGCCCCGATGTCCAGCGCGGCGGCGAGCCCGCGCGCCATCGGAGCGACCCACAAGTCCTCTTCCAGCGGCTGGAGTTGGTCCGGCAGCGTCTCCGCGACCGGGCCGGGACCGAGCAGCCGGGCCCCGCGCGGCGGCCGGGCCGCCATCGCCGTGATGGGACGACTCTGAAAGAGCCACAGACACCCGTCGCCGTCGAAGCCGAACTCGATGTCCTGCGGCCCGCCGAACACCTTGCGCGCGCGCCGGGCCAGGCGGGTGAGGCGGCGCAGCTCCGCCGGGGTCAACAGCGGTTCCGGCGCCGGGGGTTCGGTGCGCAGGACGCGCCCGCGCGGGCTCAGCAGATAGTTCGTGCCGGGCTGCGCGCCGCTGACGAGCGTGTCGGGACCGCCCCGCACCGCGCTCACCAGCATCCGGTCCCGCCGCCCCTCGACGGGATCCGCGCCGAACAGCACGCCGCCGACGCGGGCGGTGAGCATCGGCTGGATCAGGACCGCCATCGCGGCCGTCGTGCCGTCGGGAAGCCGCGCCGACGTGCGGACGACATCGACGGCCGCACGGAAGGCATCCCACCCCCGCACATCGAGCACGGACGCGAACTGCCCGGCCAGGGACGACTCCTGGGTGTCCTCCTGCGGAGAGGAGGAACGGACGACGAGCGGCAGCGCACCGTCCGCCGAAAGATCGCGCCAGGGGTGGTGCAGGGCGCCGGGGGATTCGTCCGCGCCGTGCGGGACGACGAAGCCGGGCAGTACGGGGAGTCCGGCGCGGGCGGCACGCGCGAGGTGCGCTGCCTTGGAGCCGGCGAGACGGGTCTGTGCGGCCCGCGGGTCATCCAGGGGGACGAGCGGGAGTGCCGTGGCGTGCGCCGCATCCATACCCCGCGGCCCGCCCTTGCCCTCGCCATGACCGTCGCCGTACGTGTCGTCGTATGCGGGGCGTTCGCCGAGCGTCGTCATCAGGCACCCTCCAGGACCGGCCGCCAACAGGGGGGACGCGCGGGGGTGGCCCTGCGCCTGACGGCGGAACGAAGGATCTCGGCATGCCGCCGACGGGTCCGGTACCGGCCGCGGAGCGCATCACAGCTCCCGCCCCGGCGGTCCCCGACGCCGACGTGCCTCCAGTGACAACGATCCCACCAGAGGGCCAATTCCCGGAGCTGGTACGCCGGTTGGCGGTGGCTTGCGGCCAGGGCGGCCGGTGGGTCCGGTGCGTCCGGTGGGGCAACGCGGACGTGAGGGGCGCTTGATGACGGTCGGTCAGGCGGTCTTCGGGTGGTCGTGGGGTCGGATCGGTGCGGTGAGGTGTGTCTGGCGGTCAGTTGCTGGTTCACCGCGGCGGGTGGCTGTGTGGGTCTTGGGCCAGGCGGTCATTGGGCGGTCGTGCGGTTGGATCGGGGCGGTGAGGTGTGTCTGGTCGGTCGGTGGCTGGTTCGCCGGTGTGGGTGGCCGTGCGGGTCTTGGGTCAGGCGGTCATTGGGCGGTCGTGCGGGCTGATCGGGGCCGTGAGGTGTGTCGCGCCGGTCAGCCAGCGGTCCACCGCGGCGGCGGCCCCGCGGCCCTCGGCGATGGCCCAGACGACGAGCGACTGGCCCCGGCCCGCGTCGCCCGCCGCGAAGACGCCCGGCACGTTGGTCGCGAAGCCGGCGTCGCGTGCGAGGGTGCCGCGGGCCTCGACGTCCACGCCGAGCTGGTCGAGCAGGCCGCCGTCCGTCCGCTCGGGGCCCGAGAAGCCGAGCGCGAGGAGTACCAGGTCGGCGGGGAGCGCACAGGTGGTGCCGGGGCGTGGGCGGCGGTCCGTGTCGACCTCGGCCAGGTGCAGGGCGCGTACCCGCCCCGTCGCGTCGCCGGTGAAGCGGAGGGTGGACGCGGCGAAGAGGCGTGCGTCGGCGTCGGCCGCCGGTGCGGTGCCAAGATCCCCGGCCTCCTCGTGGGCGGCGGAGAGCCGGTAGACCTTCGGGTACGTCGGCCAGGGCTCGGCGAGGTCGTCGCGCGCGTCGCCCGGCCGTGCGTAGATGTCCAACTGCGTGACGGACGCGGCCAGTTCGCGCACGGCCGTGCCCAGACAGTCGGCTCCGGTGTCCCCGCCGCCGACGATGACGACATGCTTGCCGGCCGCGGACAGCGGGGAGCGGTCGAGATCGCCCTCGCAGACGCGGTTGGCGAGCGGCAGATACTCCATGGCCTGGTGGATCCCGGCCAACTCCCGCCCCGGCACGTCCAGTTCCCGCCAGGCGGTGGCACCGACCGCGAGGACGACGGCGTCGTGCCTGGCCCGCAGCTCCGCCCCGCCGATGTCCCGGCCCGCATCCGTCGACGTACGGAAGACCGTGCCCTCGGCCCGCATCTGTGCGAGCCGCCGCTCCACATGGTGCTTCTCCATCTTGAACGCGGGGATCCCGTACCGCAGGAGCCCGCCCGCGCGGTCGTCGCGCTCGTACACGGCGACGGTGTGCCCGGCGCGCGTCAGCTGCTGCGCGGCGGCGAGACCAGCGGGGCCCGAGCCGACGACCGCGACGGTACGGCCGGAGTGCCGGCCCGGGGGCCGCGGCGGGGCGAGGCCGTCCTCCCACGCACGGTCGGCGATCGCCGCCTCGACGTTCTTGATGGTCACCGCGGGCTGGTTGATCGCGAGGACGCAGCCCGTCTCGCAGGGAGCGGGGCACAGGCGGCCGGTGAACTCGGGGAAGTTGTTCGTGGCGTGCAGCCGGTCGGCGGCGGCCCGCCAGTCGGCGCGCGATACGAGGTCGTTCCACTCGGGGATCAGATTGCCCAGGGGGCAGGCGTCGTGGCAGAACGGTATGCCGCAGTCCATGCAGCGGTCGGCCTGCCGCTCGATGATGGGCAGCAGTGCGCCGGGGACGTACACCTCGTCCCAGTCACCGACCCGCTCGCCCACGGGGCGGCGCGGCCATTCCTGGCGGGGGGTGGTGAGGAAGCCCTTGGGGTCGGCCATGGCCGTCTCCCTTGGCGTGCTTTCGCAGGCTTTCCGCCACCATACGTCCAGTCGGCCGCCCCGGCACTCGGTCGGTCCGGGGGCCTGGAGCGGTCAGGTCAGCGCCAGGATGAAGGACGCCGCAGAGGCGAGCGACGCGCCGACCCGGATGTGGTTCCACCTGGTCCACTCGCTGACATACGTACGCCACTTCTCCGCGCTCTGCGGAGCCTGGGGGTCGAGCTTGGCCAGGGCGTCGTTGCGGGGGACGTTCGCGGCGATGGTCACCCCGAACGACCCGAACAGATACAGCGCGCTGCCGAGCAGGATCTCCACGGTGCCCTCGTCGGGCCAGAGCACGAACGTGACGACGGCGACGACCGAGCTGAGGCCTGCGGCGCCCATGAAGACGGCCATGAACCCGGGGGTGACCGCGGCGACGTTGATCGACTGCATCGCGGCGATGCCCTGCGCCGGGGGCAGCGCGGCGAGGCCCTTCATCACGAAGGTCGAGAACGCGATGAACGCTCCGGCCACCAGGCCGCTGGCGAGCGCGCCCAGCAGCACGAGTACGAAGTACGGTCCCTCGATCATGACAACTCCCGTGTCGGGTAAGGCGGCCGGGTGGTGGGTGAGCGAGCCGTGAGTCTGCATGGCGGGGTCGCCCACCACAAGTCAATTCCCTGGGCCCGGGGTCCGCCATGCGCACGACGCGCGCCCGCATGCGAGGGCGTCTCGCGGTGCCCCTGCGGGGCCGGCTGTCGCCGGCCCCTTGCCCTATGCCGCCGCTTCGCGGCGATGCGGCGGTCGGATGTGATCTGCCCGCCGGGCCTTGTCTGCCGCTCGGCGGCGATGCGGGAGTGCCGTGCTGGCTGTCATCTGTCCGTCCGCCCTAGCCGCCGCTTCGCGGCGATTTCTCCCGCCCACCCACCCGTTCACCCGGGGTAATCGGGTGGGTGGGCGGGAAAGATCCGCCGCGAAGCGGCGGCTCGAATCCGCGACGACGGTCAGCCAAAGGCCAAGACGACGCCCGACCGCAGGTCAACCAGCGCCCCGGCCCGACCGCAGGTCAAGCCGAAGCCCAGCCCGACCGCAGGTCACCCCGCACCCCAGCCCGACCGCAGGTCAAGCCGAAGCCCGACCGGAGGCCACGCCGCGCCACACGCCCAGCGTGGCCTCGACCGCGGCAGCGATCCGGCGGCGGGCCTCCCCCCGCGGCACCCCGCTCATCAGCAGCCGGTCGTACGGAGTATCCGTATGCCGCACCGCGGCCACCACCGCCGCGGTGACCGCCCCGGAGGACAACGCGCGCCCCGCGGCACTGCGCCCCACCCGCCCACTGCCCCGCACAGACGCATGCGCGGCGATGGCGAGGGCCCGGTCCTCCGGACACCCCGGAAACAGGCGCCGTATCTCGTCCGCGAACGCCCCCGTGAAGCGGACGTCCTCCGCCGCCCTCCGCACCGCGTCCCGCGCCCTCCGCCGCGCCCGCGCCTCCGCGTCCGCGAGGCACCGCTCCTCGGCCCGCGCGAGGGCCGCCTCCTCGACGAGGACGCCCTGCCGCTCGTACCGGCTCCGGCGCCGGTTGAGGCGGACGACCACCGCCGCAAGGCCGCTTCCCTCGCGGGCCCGCCGCGTCAGCGCCGTGTCGCCGCGCGGCAGGAACACCAGATGGCCGAGGTCGGCGCAGTCCAGACAGCGCGGCCCGCCGTCCTCCACGACCAGCAGGGCGAGCGGTCCGCCACGGCACTCCTCGCAGTGCCGCCGCTTCAGCGGCTGGATGGCGACAAGTCCCGGTCCGGTGGGCGGAGTTGGCAGAGGAGGGGCGGTCGGAGCCATGAACCAAGCATTCCCCTCCCCGAGGGGCCCTACCGCGCACCCGGCATCATGGGCCCTGTGCGACTCGAAGCGATCACCTGGGAACGGCTCACCGAAGCCCTCGCCGACCGGCTCGCGGAGCTCAAGACGGCCGACGGGAGCCCCTGGCCCCGCATCGCCTTCGACGGCGCCCCCGCGGGCAGGCCGGGCGAGCTCGCACACCGCGTGGCCGACGCCCTGCGGGTGCGCGGACGGTCCGCCCTGGTGATCGGCACGGAGGATTTCCTGCGCCCGGCCTCCCTGCGCCTGGAGTACGGGCGCGAGGACGTGGAGGCGTACCACAGTGGCTGGTTCGACAGGGGAGCGCTGTGGCGCGAGGTGTTCGGGCCACTGGACCCGGGCGGCACGGGACGCGTACTGCCCGACCTGTGGGACCCGGCCGCGGACCGCGCCACACGCAGCCCGTACGTCGAACTCCCGCCCGGCGCACTCCTGTTGATGCACGGTCCGCTGCTCATCGGCCACTGGTTCCCGTTCGACCTGACGGTCCACGTGCGGCTCTCGCAGGGCGCCCTGCACCGGCGTACCGCACCGGACGAGCAGTGGACGCTGCCGGCCTACGAGCGGTACGAGGCGGAGACGGATCCCGGTGCGGCGGCCGACGTGGTCGTACGCGCCGACGATCCCCGGCATCCGGCGTGGAGCGGCTGAAACTCGACCGATCTCGACCGACCTCGGCCGAAGCCCTTTTATATGCACGTGCATGTAGTTAGAGTCTGGGCATGACAACGGCAGCGATCAATTTCAGCGAATCCGTCCGCGCGCTCCTCGACGGCAAGAACTTCGCCAGTGTGGCGACCCTCGGCCCCGGCGGAGCCCCGCAGAACTCCGTGGTGTGGATCAAACGGGAGGGGGACACCGTGCTGTTCTCCGCCACCGCGGGGCGGCAGAAGGTCCGCAACCTCGAACGTGACCCGCGCATCAGCGTCTCGGTCTTCGACCTGGCGAACCCGTACGCGTCGGCCGAGATCCGCGGCGTCGCGGAGATCCTCCCCGACCCTCAGAAGCGGCTCCCGCACGAGCTCTCGCACAAGTACCTCGGCATCGACCCGCCGGGCGAGAAGGACGGGGAGGACCGAGTGATCATCCGGGTGGTCCCGCGGAAGGTCGTCGGCTTCAACGTCTGAGCCGCGCCGTCCCCGGCGTGCGGACCCCCGCGGGCCCGGCGAGAATGAAGGGCGCCGGGACTAGCGGTGCCTCCGTGCCGCGCCGGCCGTCCGGCAACGGGAGGTACTCATGACCACCGCCGGAGACATCATGCACCGCGGTGCCCAGTGGATCCCCGCCCACGAGACCCTGGACCGGGCCGCGCAGCTCATGCGCCAGCTCGACGTGGGCGCGCTGCCCATCAGCGACGAGAACGAACGCCTCTGCGGCATCCTCACCGACCGCGACATCGTGGTCGGCTGCGTGGCGATGGGGCACGACCCGGCCAAGGTGACCGCCGGTGAGATGGCCAAGGGCACGCCACGCTGGGTCGAGTCGGACGCGGGCGTCGACGCGGTCCTCAACGAGATGCAGGGCCACCAGATCCGCAGGCTCCCGGTCATCGAGAACAAGCGCCTTGTCGGCATGATCAGCGAGGCCGACCTCGCCAAGCACCTCACCGAGGAGCAGCTCGCGGGCTGGGTCGAGAGCGTGTACGCGAAGGGCTGATCGCACACGACTGATCGCGTACGGCTACCCCTTCGCCGCCACCGAGAACGTGCCGTCGTCCGTCACCCCGTACAGCACGCCCCCCAGGGCCAGCGGGGCCACCCCGCTCGGGGAGCGGTCGTCCACCGATCCGCCTCGGTCGGTGTCCTTGAAGGAGGGCGCCGAGCGCCACCGCTCCTTGCCCGTACGGGTGTTGACGGCGATCACGCTGCTGTCCGGCATCGTCGCGTACAGCGTGTCGCCCCGCACCGACGGCTCGCTGAAGATCCGCAGTTCGCGCGAGGTCGTCCACAGCGGCTTGCCGCGCTTGAGATCCAGGGCGAGCACGGTCTCGTTGGCATAGTCGAACAGGTACATGGCGTCGCCGCGCACCAGCGGCGGCGCCTCCGGCTCGACCGCCCAGGGGAAGTCGATCCCGCGGACGTCCCCCGAGGTCAGATCCTGGATGAAGAAGCGCGATGAGACACCCGAGTCGTCCTCCCAGCGGGCGAAGTACCCCTTGCCGTCGTGCACCGTGGCCAGCCAGAGATCGCCCTTCGGCGCCTTGACCGAGCCCAGCTTGCGGCCGGTGCGCGCGTCGAACCGCGTGATGGCCGACGAGGCCGGGGCGGGGTCGCCCTTGCGCGCGGCGGTGCGCAGATCCGCGAAGACCGTGCCGTCCGGACCCGCGTAGAACGCGCCCGCCGAGTCACTGGTCACCTTGTGATGCCACAGCTCGTCGCCGGACCGCGGGTCGTACGCCGTGTACGTCGACGTCCGGGACTCGCTCAACTCGCCCTTGTGCACGACCAGTACGCCGCTCAGGAACTGGAACTCCGCGTGCGGCCCCGGCAGCCGCCACAGCCGCCGGCCGCTCTTCGTGTCGTACGCGTCGACACCCTGGGAGCCCTCCGCGCTGAACGTGAACACCGCCCCGGCGCCCACGACGGGATCGGTGACCGAGTACCCGTTGCTGGACTTGGGGCGGTGCATCGGCTTGGTCCACTTGACCTTGCCCGTCAGGGGATCGAGCCGGGTCAGCGCCGTGGTCGGCGACGCGCAGTAGACGCCGCGCGCGTGCGGGGTGCAAGACTCCGACGACGGCATCATGTCGTCGCCGTCCTTCTCGGTGGCGACCTGCCACGGCCGCCAGCCGTCGGGCAGGCCCGACTTGCCGTCCGTGCCCTGCGCGACGGGATCCGACCCCCCGAGCAGCGCCACGGATACGCCGATGCCGATCACGGCCGCCAAGGCCACCGCCCCGGCGAGGACCACCTTGAACCGCCGCCCCCGGCGCGGGCGTTGGGGTGTGGTCGCGGTCGCCGACAGGGCGAACGTGGCGTCGGAGGCGGGATCCTCCGGGGGCTCCGCCCGTTCCACGGTGGATACGCGCTCCGGTGGCGCACCCGGCTCCCCCTCGTCCGGCAGCGCGGCCAGCGCCTCGAGCACCTGCACCGGAGTGGGCCTGTCCTGCGGGTCCTTGGTGAGGCAGGCGAGGACCAGGGGGCGCAACGACTCGGGCAGCGCGCCCAGTTCGGGGTCGTTGTGCACCGTCTGATAAGCGGCCAGATACGCGTTCTCCGCCTCGAAGGGGCTGCGCCCGGTCGCCGCGTACACCAGCAGCGCGCCAAGGGCGAAGACGTCGACGGGCGGCCCCACGTCGCGCGGGCTGCTGAACTGCTCCGGTGCCATGAACGGCGGTGAGCCCATCACCAGGCCCGTCTGTGTCCGGACATCGCTGTGCGCGGCACGGGAGATGCCGAAGTCGATGACGCGCGTCATCCCGCTGTCGCCGCCGTCACCACCGCCGCCGTCCGTGTCATCGCCGGAGTCGAGCAGCAGTACGTTGCTCGGCTTCAGGTCGCGGTGCACCACCTCGGCGCGGTGGATCTCCCGCAGCGCCTCGGCCAGTTCGCCGCCGAGCCGCTTCAGCCGCGGCCAGTCGAGGGGCCCCTGCTCGGCGACGCGCTGGGCGAGGGTGTCCCCGGGAACGTACGCCGTGGCCATCCAGGGCAGCGCGGCCTCCGGGTCGGCGTCCACGACGGGCGCGGTGAAGGCGCCGCTGACCCGGCGCGCGGCCGTGACCTCCTGGCGGAAGCGCGCGCGGAACTCGGGGTCGTCCGCGTACTGGGTGTGGACGACCTTGACCGCGACCGCGCGGCCCGAAGCGGAGCGTCCGAGATAGACGACGCCCATGCCGCCGGTGCCGATCCGCGACTCGATCCGGTAGCCGCCGATCGACTCGGGATCTCCCTCGCGCAGAGGCA
The DNA here is from genome assembly GCF_026340305.1 of Streptomyces sp. NBC_01381. Lineage (NCBI taxonomy): Bacteria > Bacillati > Actinomycetota > Actinomycetes > Kitasatosporales > Streptomycetaceae > Streptomyces > Streptomyces sp. NBC_01381. The sequence continues at coordinate 3,290,193 of NZ_JAPEPI010000001.1, forward strand.
TCGGTCACCTTCCCCCGGTGGTTGACATGGCCGTCACAGACTAGACGCCGGTACGTGGCGGGGCCGTGGCCGTGCGTCAGAGCCAGCCATTGCGACGGAATCCGCGGTAGAGCGCGAAACAGACGGTGACGATCAGGCCGAGGACCATGCCGTAGCCGTACTTCCAGTGCAGCTCGGGCATGTGGTCGAAGTTCATGCCGTACAGACCGCAGACCATCGTCGGCACGGCGATCACCGCGGCCCACGCCGTGATCTTCCGCATGTCCTCGTTCTGCGCCACCGTCACCTGTGCGAGATGTGCCTGGAGGATCGAGTTCAGGAGCTCGTCGAAGGCGGCGATCTGCTCGGTGGCCCGCTTCAGATGGTCGTCGACGTCCCGGAAGTAGGCCTGTATCTCCGGGGCGATCACCCTGATCGGCTGGGTGGCCAGGATCTGCAGGGGGCGGCCGAGCGGCACCACGGCCCGCTTCAGCTCGAGCAGTTCACGCTTGAGCTGGTAGATGCGGCCCGGATCGGCGCGCTCGCCCTCCTTGGAGAACACGTCCATCTCGACCTGGTCGATATCGGCCTGCACGGCGTCCGTGGCGGCGAGATAGTCGTCCACGACGTGGTCGGCCAGCGCGTGCAGCACCGCTCCGGGGCCCTTGGCGAGCTGCTCGGGCGCCGATTCGAGCTCCTCGCGCAGCGGACCGAGCGAGCCGTGCCTGCCGTGCCGCACGGTGATCACGAACTCCCGGCCGACGAAGACCATGATCTCGCCGGTGTCCACCACCTCGCTGGTCGCGGTCAGCTCGGCATGGTCCACGTAACAGACCGTCTTGAACACGGCGAACAGCGTCTCGTCGTACCGCTCGACCTTCGGCCGCTGGTGCGCGTGCACCGCGTCCTCCACGGCGAGCGGATGCAGGTCGAAGAGCTCCGCGATGCCCGCGAACTCCTGCTCGGTCGGCTCGTGAAGACCGAGCCAGACAAAACCGTCACCGCTCTTGCGTACGCGCTCGACCTCCTCGACCAGGTCGCGGCCGCCCTCCTGGCGGGTCCCGTCGCGGTACGTCACGCACTTCACCACCGACGAGCCCAGCGGGGAGCGGACGGGATGGCTGAGGTCGACGCGGGTGTGCTTGCGGGTGAGGCGGGCTGCCCGTGCGACTCTCCGCAGGCCGCCCACCTTCCGGAGGTTCCCTACCTTCCGCAGGTTGCCTGCCATCGACATGCGTGGCTCCTCGTTCCGGTGACTTGGCCAGCAAGTCTGCCAGTACGAGGCGACAGTGCGGCCGGGGCCTGTGGGAACGGAAGACTCCGTTCCGGTATGCCCGGTTCAGCCTCCCCAGGCGAAGCCGGACAACTGGGATAATCGCGGCATGACGCTCATTGACGGCTATCTCTCAGGAAATCGACCCGCTCGGGCGGCTGAGGCGGCTGGGGCCACCCAGATCGGCCCGCGCCACGACGCCTTCGCGGCCCTCTTCGATCCCACGACCTTCCGGCACATCGAGCGGCTCGGCATCGGCCCTGGCTGGCGCTGCTGGGAGGTCGGGGCGGGCGGCCCCTCCGTCGTCTCCTGGCTCGCCAAGCGGGTGGGCCCCACCGGGCGGGTCCTCGCGACCGCCACGGACACGTCCTGGCAGACGTCTGCCGCGCGCCCGCCGGTCGAGGTCCGCACCCACGACGTGGGCGCGGACGCGCCGCCCGTAGGGGGCTTCGACCTGGTGCACGCGCGGCTCGTGCTGTCCCGGGTGCCCGACCTGGAGCAGGCGCTGCGGTCGATGATCAGGGCGCTGCGCTCCGGGGGCAGGCTCCTGATCGAGGAGGCCGACCCCGCGCTGCAGCCCCTGCCCTGCCCCGACGAGCACGGCCCCGCGCAGGAGTTGGCGAACCGCCTCAGGCGCGCGCTGCTCACCCAGCGGGGCTCCGACGTCGCGTACGGCCGTGGCCTGCCCCGCCTGCTGCGCGCCGCGGGCCTGCGCCAGGTGGAGGCCGACGCGTACTTCCCCCTGACGGCCCCCGCGTGCGCCGCCCTGGAGACGGTGACGATCCAGCAGTCCCGCACGGCCCTGACCACCGCGGGCCTGGCCACGGACGAGGACATCGCCACCCATCTGGCGAGCGTCGCGACGGGCACGATGGACCTGGCGACGTCACCGCTGATCTCGGCGTGGGGCAGGAAGGGGTGAACGACCGAACCCCGTAAGCGCCCCTGTAAGGGGCGCGGGGAACTGCGCGACAAGCCCCCACAACCCGCAGTCGAAGGCCGGCTCAGCCACCCCAGGGGAGCCTCCGCTCAACAGGCCGTCGAACCGGGCAACGGGGGCCGCCCCCCGACCCGTTCGACGGCCAGGGCCCCCGCCCTGCACCCCTCCGCCGCCGCCTCGCAGAGCCCCGCACCCCCCAGCCGGGAGGCGAGAAACGCGCCGGTGAACGCGTCACCCGCGCCCGTCGAGTCGCGAGGCACGGCCGGCAGCGCGGGGACCGCCGCCCGCACCTCGCCCGACCGGGCGACCAGCGCGCCCGCGGCGCCCCGCTTGACCACCACCGAGGGGAACTGCCGGCTCAGCTTCACGGCCGCGTCCGCCAAGTCGGGCACACCGGTGAGCAGCCGCGCCTCGCCCTCGCTCGGCAGCAGTACGTCCACGCCGTCCGTCGCCGCAAGGAAGCGGTCCACGCCGAGATCGGTGAGGAACCCCGCCGACGCGGGATCCACGCTCACCGGCACTCCACGCGCGCGTGCCGATGCCAGCGCCGCCCCGGCCGCCGCCCGGCTCGCCCCGGCGAAGAAGAGATAGCCCGAAAGGTGCAGCCACCCGACACCGTCCAGGAGCCCGGCCGACCAGTCGTCGGCCGACAGGTGGACGGACGCGCCGCTGTCCGCCAGGAACGTCCGCTCGGCCCCGGCGCCCCCGTCGACCAGACAGATCACCGTCCCCGTCGGCGCCTCAGGGTCGACGACGAGCCGTGGACGTACTCCCGCGCGGGCGAGCGCCTCCTCGTGCCATGCCGCCGAATCGGCCCCGACCCGTCCCAGGATCCGTACGTCCCCGCACCCCCAAGAGGCCGCCCAGGACGCGACATTGGCGCCCGCGCCGCCCGGCACCGCACGGATCGCCGCCGCCGTGTCGGTGCCCGGCGCGAGCGGCGCGCGGTGCCGCGCGACGATGTCGGTGACGACGTCGCCGACGACCAGCAGGGCCCCGCTCCCCGAGCTCACCGCCCGGCCCAGGCCGCCGCGATCCGGCCCGCGAGCCGTACGTTGCCGCGCACCGCCGCGAGGTTGGCGTCGAGCGACGCGCCCCGCGTACGGCGCACCAACTGGTCCAGGAGGAACGGCGTGACCGCCTGCCCCGTGATGCCCCGCTCGGCACACTCCTCCAGCGCCTCGGCGAGCACGCGCGCGTGGAGCGCGGGATCGAGCTGCTCGGACTCGGGGACGGGGTTCGCGACGATCAGCGCGGACTCCGGACCGCCGACCGCGTCCTGGGCCCGCATCACCTGGGCGACCTCCCCGGGCGTACGCAGCGTCCAGTCCACCGGATGCCCGGAGTCGGTGAGGTAGAAGCCGGGGAAGCGGTCAGTGCCGTACCCGGCGACCGCGACGCCCAGCGTCTCCAGGCGCTGCAGCGTCGCCGCCACGTCCAGGATCGACTTCACGCCCGCGCAGACCACGGTGATGCGCGTCCGGGCGAGCAGCCCCAGGTCGGCGGACTCGTCCTGGGTCACCGTCCACTCGCGGTGCACCCCGCCGAGCCCGCCCGTGGCGAACACCCGCACGCCCGCGCGGGCGGCGAGCAGCGCCGTCGCCGACACGGTCGTCGCCCCGCTCGCACCGGCCGCGACCGCGAGCGCCAGATCGCGGTGGCCCAGCTTGCGGATGCCGTCCTCGTTCGCGACCCGCTCCAACTGCTCCTTGTCCAGGCCGACATGGGGGCGCCCGTCAAGGACGGCGATCGTCGCGGGGACGGCACCTTCCGCCCGTACGACGTCCTCCAGTTCGCGTGCCACCTGGAGATTGCGCGGGCGGGGCAGCCCGTGCGCGATGATCGTGGACTCCAGGGCGACGACCGGCCGCCGATCCGCCACCGCCGCCTGTACCTCGTCGGACACCACCAGCACGGGCCTGCCTCCTGACTGTCGGGTCTCCTCTCATCCCTGGCGGGCGGCGCACCCCGCCAAACCCGTCTACGGAGAAGGCGCACCCCTGGCAGGGTCCTGTCGCGGGGGCCCGGCTAGGGTGACCGGCCATGACCACGAAAGATCAAGCTGTCGCGTCGTTTGCCGTGCACATTCCGGATGCCGACCTGGAGGCCGAGCCGCTCGATCCGGCGCAGATCGTCTCCGGCACCCCGGAGGTCACCGGCAAGCTGCTGTGGGAGTCCGCCGACGGCAAGCAGCTGCGCGGCATCTGGCAGATCACGCCCGGAGTGGTCACCGACACCGAGGCCAACGAACTCTTCGTGGTCGTCAGCGGTCGTGCCACGATCGCCGTCGAGGGCGGCGACGTGATCGAGGTCGGCCCCGGCGACGCGGCCGTCCTGCGCGAGGGCGACCGTACGACGTGGACGGTGCACGAGACGCTGCGCAAGGCGTACCACATCACGCTGCCCTGACCGCCCTGCGGACCGCTAGCGCAGCCATCGGCAGCAGCACACAGACGCCGATGAGGTTGAGCCAGCCGTAGCTCGCCTGCGCGACGATCAGGCCGGCCGCCGCGCCGCCGATGCCCGCCGCCGTGTTCATGGTCAGGTCCGAGAGGCCCTGCACGGCGGCCCGGGCGGGCCCCGGCACCGAGTCGGTCAGCAGCGCCGAGCCGGACACCAGGCCCGCGGACCAGCCGAGGCCGAGCACGAAGAGCCCGGCGGCGGTCTGGCCGTGGCTGGGGCCCGCCGTGCCGGCGAGCAGCGCGGCGCAGCACAGCAGTCCGATCGCCAGGCCGATCACGGAGAGCCTGCCGAACCGGTCGGCGAGCCAGCCCATCACCGGCGACAGGGCGTACATGCCCGCGATGTGGCCGCTGATGACCAGACCGACCAGCTGCAGGCTCGCCCCGTGGTGCCCGAGGTCGACCGGCGTCATCACCATGATCGAGACCATCACGGTGTGCGACGCGGCCACCGTCACCAGGGCGAGGCGGGCCATCGGCGACGCGGCCACCGCGGCGACACCGGCCCGCAGCGAGCGGCTCTGCGCGGTGTCGTCCTCCTGTGGGGCCAGGGCGCGCGCGGTGAGCAGCGGGTCGGGCCGAAGCAGCACCGCCACCACCAGACCGGAGACCGCGAAGATCCCGGCGGCGAAGAGGAAGGGGCCGGCCGTCTCGGGGATGGCCGTGTCGGCGAACGCACGGCTGGTCGGGGCGGCGATGTTCGGCCCGAGCACCGAGCCGATGGTGGTGGCCCAGATGACCAGGGAGATGGCGCGGCCGCGCCGCTCGGGCTCGGCGAGATCGGCCGCGGCGAACCGCGCCTGCAGATTCGCCGACGAGCCCGCGCCGAAGCCCGCCATGCCGAGCAGCAGCAGGGGGAAGTTCTCGATGACCGCGGCGAGCACCACGAGCCCCGCGCCGAGCGCGCCGATCAGATAGGCGAGGACGAGCCCCGGCCGCCGTCCGCGCGAGGTCATCAGCGCGGCGAGCGGCAGCGAGAGCAGCGCCGTACCGGCCACTGACGCGGTGGGCGCGAGCCCGGACAGGGCCTCGGTCCCACTCACCTCGGTCGCCAGGACCGGAGCCAGAGCGATGCCGATCGGCACACCGAGCCCGCCCAGTATCTGACTGGCGATCAGCACCGCGGTGGTACGACGGCGAAGGCCGGGCAGCGCCTCAGGGGCGGGTATGTCAGGAGCGTCGACGGTCGAAGTCACTGACGCAGTGTGCCAGGGCGTTCGTACACGCGAAACGGAGTTGCGGCGACCGACTGGACGCCTCGGGCCGACGCGGGGTCGGCTGGCGTCTCGGATCAGCGCACGTCGGCCGCCCAGACGTTTCAGACCGGCGCGCGGTCGGGCGGCGCCTCGGATCAGGGCTCGGTCGGCTGGCACCTCAGATCGGGGCGCGGCCAGCCGGCGCCTCAGATCAGCGCACGCCGACCGGGCGTCTCAGACCGGCGCGGGGCCGGGCGGCCCCTTAGACCAGCGCACGGTCGGCCGGCACCTCAGATCAGCGCCCGGCCAGCCGGCGTCTCAGGCCGGCGCATGCTCGCCCCCCCCTCAGGCCGGCGCATGCTCGCCCCACCTCTCAGGCCGGCGCATGCTCGCCTCGCCCCTCAGACCGGCACACGCTCGCCCCGCCCCTCAGAACAGCGGCTGCGGCAGCACCCCCTCCAGTGCGAGCAGCCGACGCTTGGTTTCCAGGCCGCCTCCGAAGCCGCCGATTCCGCCGTCGCTTTCCACCACGCGGTGGCACGGCACCACGACCGGCAGGGGATTGGCGCCCATTGCCATCCCGACCGCCTGGGCGGCGCCCGGCTGGCCGACGCGGCGGGCCAGGTCGCCGTAGCCGACGACCGCGCCGTACGGAACGGTGGTCAGCTCGCGCAGGACCTGGCGGTTGAACCCGGAGATCAGCGACCAGTCGAGGGGCAGGTCGAAGGCGTGGCGCTCGCCCGCGAAGTAGGCCGCGAGTTGGCGTATGGGCTCGGAGAGGAGTGGCGAGTCGGGAGCCTCGACCGGCTCGGCGCCCAGTCGGGAGCCGAGCCGGTCGAGCGCCTTGTCGCGCACCGCGTCCGTGGCGTGGAAGACGACGGTGACCAGACCCTCGTCGGTCGCGGCCAGCAGCAGGGGGCCGATGTCGCTCGCGACGACGGCCCACACCACCCGCTGCCGGCCTTCCTGTCCCTGCGTGTCCTGCCCGTTGGCGTTCATGTGGACCACCGTACGACCGGGCACTGACAATGCCCGCCGCCGTCGGCTGCCGGGCTACTCGGAGATCGCCTTGCGCACGACGTCCGGCGTGTTCGTGATGATGCCGTCCACCCCGAAGCCCGCCACCCGCTGCGCGCCCGCCGCGTCGTTCACGGTCCACGTGAAGATCTCCAGGGGCTTGCCGTGCGGTCCCTTGAACGAGTGGATCGCGGCGACGTAGCTGTTGGAGATCGAGCCGTGCGTCGAGTTGATCTGGTCGGAGAACTTCGCGTACGCGGGCAGCTCGGCCACGGAGGGCGTCCCGAGGAAGCCCGTCTTGATGTCGGGCCGCAGCGCGTGCACCGTCTTCACGCTGTCCGCACTGAAGCTCTGGATGACGAGCTTGCTGCCGACGTGGTTCCGGTCGAGCCAGCCCTCCTTGCGGAGCACCTCGAGGCCCTGCTTCTCGATGCCCGGGTACAGCTCGGGCTTCTTGAACTCGAAGACGAGCTTCTGGTGGTTGCGCGAGACCCGGTTCATGTACTGCTTGAGCGTCGGCACCCGCTGCCCCGCGTACTTGGGGCTGAACCAGCTGCCCGCGTCCAGCCTGGCGATCTCCGCCGCGGTGAAGTCGGCGACCTTCCACGGCGCACGGTCGGGGAAGAGCTCCTCGACGTTCGTCGTCCGCTTCAGGGTGTCGTCGTGCATGATCACGAGCTCGCCGTCCTTGGTGCGCTGGACGTCGTTCTCGACCCAACGGAACCCCATGTCAGCCGCCTTGTCGATGGCTGAAAGAGTGTTCTCCGGAGCGTAGGCGGAAGCCCCCCGGTGCGCGACGACCAGCGGTCTGTCGTACGCACTGGAGGACTGGGCGGACGGCTGCGCCGAAGTCCGGTCGGAGGCCTGAGCGGTGGCGGAGGGGAGGGCGAGTGCACCGGCTCCAAGAAGAGCGGCGGTGGCGGCAGCGGCAGCGCGTGCGTACAACGGTGACTCCTCGCGATTGCGGTCACGGACCGGATGAGAGTGACAGTCCACGGCCAACGCGAGACAGGTGCAGGATGGCCACAGGTTGAACGGAGACAGCCGGGTTTCTTTCCCGGAAAATCGTTCGTACGTTCCGGAGTGAGCTTTACTCTCTGCGGCAGCCCACGGCCTCTCAGTAGACCGTCGGTTGGGGCCAGATGGGGTTTTTCCCGGGCGAACAGGTACTACAGGCGGAAGGGCTACCGCGAATGCAGGGCACGGTCGACGGTTTCAGCTACGGAGCGGTCACACCCGTAGTGGCGTACCTCATGGCCTGTCTGGGCGGTGCGCTCGGACTGCGCTGCACCACCAGATCGCTTCTTGTCGCGCATTCCTGGCGACCCGGCTGGCTCGCCCTCGGGTCGGCCGCGATCGGGTCCGGCATATGGACCATGCATTTCGTCGCGATGATGGGCTTCACCGTCAAGGAAGCCCCGATCCACTACGACAAGGCGCTGACCTTCGCGAGCCTCGCCGTCGCCATCGTCATGGTCGGCATCGGGATCTTCATCGTCGGCTACCGCGGCGCGACCGGGACGGCCCTGTTCACCGGGGGGACGATCACCGGCCTGGGTGTCGCCTCGATGCACTATCTGGGAATGGCCGGTATGCGTCTGCGCGGAACGCTGGAGTACAACACCTTCACCGTCTCCGCCTCCGTGGTCATCGCCGTCGTCGCCGCCACCGCCGCCCTGTGGGCGGCCGCTCAGGTCAGAGGCTTCCTGTGGAGCCTCGGCGCGAGCCTCGTGATGGGCCTGGCCGTCAGCGGGATGCACTACACGGGAATGGCCGCGCTCAGCGTCCATCTGCACGGCAGCTCGACCGCCGCGCCGACCACCGGTGACTCACCCGCCGAACTCCTCGCGCCCATGATGATCGGCCCGCTCGCCTTCCTGCTCCTCGCGGGCGTGATCGTGATGTTCGACCCGCTGATGGTGATGGGCAAGGAAGACCTCAAGAACGCCGCGCAGGCGGCGCGCGCCCCCTACCCCGTCCCGCGCTCCGGCGACCGGCACGACCCGCGGGCCGGCCGCAGGCCCCCGCCCCGCCCCGGCTCCAAGGCCCCGCAGAGCTGGTGATCCGGCCCCGTTGTCAGTGCGGGGTCGTACGGTGGGTTCCATGCGGCCCGTATCCAAGATCGAACGCACGGTGGCGCCTTTCGAGGTCGTCAGCAACTACACGCCAAGCGGCGACCAGCCGGCGGCCATCGCCGACCTGGAGCGGCGCATCAACGCAGGTGAGAAGGACGTCGTCCTGCTCGGCGCGACCGGCACCGGCAAGTCGGCCACCACCGCGTGGATGATCGAGAAGCTCCAGCGCCCCACGCTCGTGATGGCGCCGAACAAGACGCTGGCCGCCCAGCTGGCCAACGAGTTCCGCGAGCTTCTCCCGAACAACGCGGTCGAGTACTTCGTCTCGTACTACGACTACTACCAGCCCGAGGCGTACGTCCCTCAGTCGGACACGTACATCGAGAAGGACTCCTCGATCAACGAGGAGGTCGAGCGCCTGCGCCACTCGGCGACGAACTCGCTCCTGACCCGCCGTGACGTGATCGTGGTCGCATCCGTCTCCTGCATCTACGGCCTCGGCACGCCGCAGGAGTACGTGGACCGGATGGTCCCGCTCAAGGTCGGCGACGAGATCGACCGCGACCAGCTCCTGCGCCGCTTCGTCGACATCCAGTACACGCGCAACGACGTGGCCTTCGCGCGAGGCACCTTCCGGGTCCGCGGCGACACCATCGAGATCTTCCCGGTCTACGAAGAGCTGGCCGTCCGCATCGAGATGTTCGGCGACGAGATCGAGGCGCTCTCCACGCTGCACCCCCTCACCGGCGAGGTCATCAGCGACGACGACCACCTCTACGTCTTCCCGGCCTCGCACTACGTGGCGGGTCCCGAGCGCATGGAGAAGGCGGTCAACGGCATCGAGAAGGAGCTCGCCGAGCGCCTGACCGAGCTGGAGAAGCAGGGCAAGATGCTGGAGGCCCAGCGCCTTCGAATGCGTACGACGTACGACCTGGAGATGCTCCGCCAGATCGGCTCCTGCTCCGGCGTCGAGAACTACTCGATGCACTTCGACGACCGCGAGCCCGGCTCCGCGCCGAACACCCTCATCGACTACTTCCCCGAGGACTTCCTCCTCGTCATCGACGAGTCGCATGTCACGGTCCCGCAGATCGGCGCCATGTACGAGGGCGACGCCTCCCGCAAGCGGACCCTGGTGGACCACGGCTTCCGGCTGCCGTCCGCGCTGGACAACCGCCCGCTGAAGTGGGAGGAGTTCCTCGGCCGCATCGGCCAGACCGTCTACCTCTCGGCGACCCCGGGCAAGTACGAACTCTCGCGCGGCGACGGCTTCGTCGAGCAGATCATCCGCCCCACCGGCCTCGTCGACCCGGAGGTCGTGGTCAAGCCCACCGAGGGCCAGATCGACGACCTGGTGCACGAGATCCGCACCCGTACGGAGAAGGACGAGCGGGTCCTGGTCACCACCCTCACCAAGAAGATGGCCGAGGACCTCACCGACTACTTCCTCGAACTGGGCATCCAGGTCCGCTATCTGCACAGCGACGTCGACACCCTGCGCCGCGTCGAGCTGCTGCGCGAGCTGCGCGCCGGTGAGTACGACGTGCTGGTCGGCATCAACCTCCTGCGCGAGGGCCTCGACCTGCCCGAGGTCTCCCTGGTGGCGATCCTCGACGCCGACAAGCAGGGCTTCCTGCGCTCCGGCACCTCACTGATCCAGACCATCGGCCGCGCGGCGCGCAACGTCTCGGGCCAGGTCCATATGTACGCGGACAAGATCACCCCGGCGATGGAGCAGGCCATCGACGAGACCAACCGCCGCCGCGAGAAGCAGATCGCGTACAACAAGGAAAAGGGCATCGACCCGCAGCCGCTGCGCAAGAAGATCAACGACATCGTGTCGGCGATCGCGCGCGAGGAGGTCGACACCGAGGAGCTCCTGGGGACCGATTACCGCAAGGCGAAGGAAGGCAAGGACGCCAAGGCGCCCGTGCCCGCGCTCGGCGGGGCCAACGGTAAGGCGGGCAAGGCGGCCAAGGGCAAGACCGCGGCGAAGGTGCCCACCGACCGCCCCGCGGCCGAACTGGCCGAGCAGATCGAGGAGATGACCGCGCGGATGCGCGCGGCCGCCGCCGACCTGCAGTTCGAGATCGCCGCCCGGCTGCGTGACGAGGTGTCGGAGATGAAGAAGGAGCTGCGTCAGATGAAGGAGGCCGGCCAGGCCTAGCGCGGCCGCCGGGGGAGAGGGGACACGCCGGAAACGCCGTACTGGCTGGTGTGTTGCAAGAACGCCACAAAGTGCCGCCCACGGTGCGGCACTGTCAGTGGCTCTGCGTAGGGTGCTGGGCAACCGCACAGACTGGCGGTTGCCCAGGCAGTTCGAGAGGGGACAGCGCGTGACGGTCAACATGACCAAGGGTCAGGCCATCAGCCTGCAGAAGGACGACGGGGGCGCCCTGACCGCGGTGCGCATGGGACTTGGGTGGCAAGCGGCCCCCAGGCGGGGCCTGTTCGGCACGCGCACCCGTGAGGTCGACCTGGACGCTTCGGCGGTGCTCTTCGCCGACAAGCAGCCGGTGGACGTCGTGTTCTTCCGTCACCTCGTCAGCGACGACGGTTCCGTACGGCACACGGGTGACAACCTCGTCGGCGGTGTCGGCCAGGGCGGGGACGACGAGGCGATCCTCGTCGACCTGCAGCGCATCCCGGTCCACATCGACCAGATCGTCTTCACGGTGAACTCGTTCACCGGCCAGACGTTCCAGGAGGTGCAGAACGCGTTCTGCCGCCTGGTCGACGAGACCAACGGCCAGGAGCTGGCCCGCTACACCCTGGACGGCGGCGGTCAGTACACCGCGCAGATCATGGCGAAGGTCCACCGCGCGGGCGCGGGCTGGCAGATGACGGCGCTCGGCAGCCCGGCCAACGGCCGGACGTTCCAGGACCTGATGCCGTCGATCCTGCCGCACCTGTAAGCACGCGGCACGAGTAGGCCGCACCAGTACGCGGCACCAGTACGCACAAGGGCACGAGGGGGACGAAGGCGATGACGGCCGAGCTGGTCCGGGGGCAGAACCACCCGCTTCCCGGGACCCGACTGGAGATCCGCGTCTCGGTCGGCAAGCCGATCGTGGCCGGGGTCACGCTCAGCGACGAGCAGGGCAAGGTGCGCGGCACGGACTGGGTGGCCCATCCGGGCTCGCCCGCCCTGCCCGGGCTCGAAGTGCCCAAGCAGGCAGCCGCCGAGCATCGCCTCGCGGTGGACCTGGACGCCGTGCCGGAGGCCGTGCACCGGGTCAACGTCCTGCTCGCGCTGCCCGTGGGCGTCGGGGGCCCGGTCAGCTTCGCCGCCCTCGCCGCCCCCTTCGTCGCCGTCACCGGACTCGACGGCTCCCAGGTCGCCAGCTACACGATCACCGATCTGGACGCCGAGTCCGCCGTCGTCGCCCTTGAGCTCTACCGCAGGCAGGACGCCTGGAAGGTGCGCGCCGTCGGCCAGGGGTACGCAGGCGGCCTCGCCGACATGCTCACCGACCAGGGCCTGCCGGGGGCCCACGAGTTGGCGGGCACGATCAACGAGGCGGTGGCCCAGGGCCTGGCCCGTTCGGTCGCCGCACCGCCGCCCCGCCCCTCGGACGAGGCGCGCGTGCGGACCACGGGGCAGCCGTCCCCCGGTCCGGGATCGCCGGGTCCGGACGGCGCGGCCGCGGGCCGGCCCGACCCGGCCACGCACCAGCCGGGCGACGCGGGCGCAGGCACGACAGGCGCCGGCACGACGGGCGGCGGCCCCGTCAACTACACGCATCCCGGCCGCCAGACGACCACACCGCCGCCGCCCCCGCCGACCGCGGCCCCGGCCGAGCCCGGCAGGCCCGCCCAGCCCGTGGCGGGCGACGCGACCGGCTGGTCCATGGAGGAGCGGCTCTACAACCAGGTGTGGGGCATGTTCGAGGACCTGGCCCGCACCATGGCGGCGTACCGAAGCGCCGTGGACTTCGCCGATTCCCGCATGGAGCAGGAGCTCGACAAGGTCCTCTCCGACCCCCGCAGCCGCATCGGCAACACGGGCGACGCCGCGCGCGAGGCCGCCCGCGCCAAGCACGGCCTCCTCGTCGACCAGGCGAGGGCCGCCCTCGACCGCGACCTGGGCCAGCTCGCCGCCGAGTCCGAGGTCGTCGAGCCCGCCCTGCCCGCCCCGTACGCGGGCTGGGACAGCCCCGTCTGGCACGGCTACCGCGTCCCCATGGAGATCCCCATGGCGCTGCGCCTGGGCGACCTGCATCTGCCCGAGCGCCCCGACCTGCGGATTCCCATGCTGGTCCGGCTGCCGCTCGAGCGCGGCCTGTGGATCGACAGCGGCCGCTCGTCCGGCACGGACTCCCTGGCCGACGCCGACCAGCTGCGCCGCCTCGCCATGGACAGCGCCGTCGCGCACGCCGCACGGCTGCTCGCTGCCTACCCGCCGAACGAGTTCTCGGTGCACGTCATCGACGCGGCGGGCACGGCGGCCGGCGCCCTCGCCCCGCTGGTCACGTCGGGCGTGCTCGCCGAGCCCCCGGCCTCCGGCGCGGCAGGCGTGTCGGCCGTGCTCGCCAAGCTCACCCAGCGCGTCGACCTGGTGCAGATGGCGATCCGCGCGGGCGCCGCCGACGCGCTGCCGCCGGACCTGGACACCGCCGAGCAGCTCCTGATCGTCAACGACTTCCCGCACGGCTTCGACGACCGCGCCGTCACCCAGCTCCGCTACCTCGCGGACGAGGGCCCGGCGGTCGGCGTGCACCTGATGATGGTCGCCGACCGGGAGGACGCCGCCGAGTACGGCCCGCTGCTCGACCCCCTGTGGCGTGCGCTGCTCCGCGTGACGCCGGTGGCGGACGACCACCTCGCCGACCCGTGGGTCGGCCACGCGTGGACGTACGAACCGCCGATGGCGCCGCCCGGCAGCCAGGTGGTTCAGCAGGTCCTGAACCAGGTGGGGCAGGCGCGCCGCACGGGCGGCCGCTGATCCGCGCGCGCCGCGCGCGGGTCAGCGGGCCAACTGACGGTAAAGCGACTTCTTGACCCGCCTGACCTGGCCTTTTGGCTCTTATTTGCCGTCCCCTTTACCAATCCTTGGTGTTTCGCGTACTCTTCTTCCAGCGGAGGGGAGTACTCCCGAACGCGACGTGCCCGTCAATACGGACCGCCATCGGTCCCGGGGCGTCGGCCCGCGGAGCGGTGAGCCGCCCCGGGTGGAGGAGACCTCCGGCAGCGACGACGCTGATCAGTAGCCGTACGACGCCGGAGGCGCAGTGGACGTTTCAATGACCCTTTGGGTGCTGACCATTCTTGGTCTGTGTGCCCTGATCGCGGTCGACTTCTTCATCGGCCGCAAGCCGCACGACGTATCGATCAAGGAAGCCGGAATCTGGACGGTCGTCTGGATCGTGCTGGCCGCGCTCTTCGGAGTGGGCCTGCTGATCTGGGGCGGTGGCCAGGCGGGCGGCGAGTTCTTCGCGGGCTTCATCACCGAGAAGTCACTCAGCGTCGACAACCTCTTCGTCTTCATCCTGATCATGGCGAAGTTCTCGGTGCCGAGCCACCTCCAGCAGCGGGTGCTGCTGTTCGGTGTGCTGATCGCGCTCGTCCTGCGAGCGATCTTCATCGCCGCCGGCGCCGCGGTCATCGCCAACTTCTCCTGGGTCTTCTACATCTTCGGCGCGTTCCTGATCTACACCGCCTGGAAGCTCATCCAGGAGGCGCGCTCCGGGGACGACGAAGAGGAGTGGGAGGAGAACCGCCTCCTGAAGGCCGCCGAGCGGAAGTTCGGCGTCGCCGACCAGTACCACGGCACCAAGCTGTTCATCCAGAAGAACGGCAAGAAGATCATGACGCCCCTCATGATCGTCATGCTCGCCATCGGCACCACCGATGTGCTCTTCGCGATGGACTCGATCCCCGCGATCTTCGGCCTCACCCAGGACCCGTACATCGTCTTCACGGCGAATGCCTTCGCTCTGATGGGTCTGCGACAGCTGTACTTCCTCATCGGCGGACTGCTCAAGAAGCTGGTCCACCTCAGCTACGGCCTGTCGGTCATCCTGGGCTTCATCGGCGTGAAGCTGGTCCTGCACGCCCTGCACGAGAACGGCGTGCACGTCCCCGAGATCTCCATCCCGGTCTCGCTCGGCGTCATCTGCGGTGTCCTGGTCATCACGACGATCACCAGCCTCATGGCCACCAAGAAGCAGACGGAGAAGGAGGCCGCGGAGAAGGCGGCCGACGAGACTCCGAAGGACAGCATCGAGGCCTGACGGCGTCGGACACAGGAGTCACCAACACGGGAGTGGCCCGCGGCAGTCCGCCGCGGGCCACTCCCGTGCCGTGCTCGTCCCAGTCGCGTGCCCGGTGAGGGCAGGGCAGCATCGAAGGCATGATCACTCGGCTCCGGGAACTCACCACGCGGTGGACCGCGGCCGTACCGGTCCTCGCCGTCGTGCTGCTCGCCCTCACCTGGGGCCGCGATCTGCCGGGCCCGGTGGTCGCCGTGGTGACGCTGGTGCTCGCCGGGGCCGTGCTCGCCGCCGTGCACCACGCCGAGGTGATCGCGCACCGCGTCGGTGAACCCTTCGGCTCCCTCGTCCTTGCGGTCGCCGTCACGATCATCGAGGTCGCGCTGATCGTGACGCTCATGGTGGACGGCGGCGACAAGAGCGCGACGCTGGCCCGCGACACCGTGTTCGCCGCCGTGATGATCACCTGCAACGGCATCGTCGGGATCTGCCTGCTCGCGGGCGCGCTGCGGCACCGCGTCGCCGTCTTCAACCCGGAGGGCACCGGAGCCGCCCTCGCGACCGTCGCCACGCTCGCCACCCTCAGCCTGGTCCTGCCGACCTTCACCACGAGCAAGCGGGGGCCCGAGTTCTCCACGGCGCAGCTCACCTTCGCCGCGCTCGCATCGCTCGTCCTGTACGGCCTGTTCGTGGCGACCCAGACCGTGCGCCACCGCGACTACTTCCTGCCGATCACGCGCAAGGGCGAGGTGATCGACTCCGAGCACGCCGAGGGCCCGACCAACCGCGCCGCGCTGATCAGCGTCGGCCTGCTCGGCCTCGCCCTGATCGGTGTGGTCGGCCTCGCCAAGGGGGTCTCCCCGACGATCGAGTCCGGCGTGGAGAACGCCGGCATGCCGCACGCCGTGGTCGGCGTGATCATCGCGCTGCTCGTGCTGCTCCCGGAGACCATCGCCGCCCTGCGCGCAACGCGCCGCGACCGCGTACAGACCAGCCTGAACCTCGCCCTCGGCTCCGCGATGGCCAGCATCGGCCTGACCATCCCGGCCGTCGCGGTCGCCTCGGTGTGGCTCTCCGGGCCACTGGTGCTCGGCCTCGGCCCGACCCATATGGTGCTGCTCGCGCTGACCGTCGCCGTCGGCACGCTCACGGTCGTGCCGGGACGCGCCACGCCGTTGCAGGGCGGGGTCCATCTCGTGGTGTTCGCCGCCTACCTGGAGCTCGCGGTCACGCCGTGACGGGGGCCGGCTCCGGAACCGGCCGGGTCTCCGGCAGCAGCGCGAAGCACCCCAGGCTCAGCAGGGCGACCCCCGTCAGATACGCCGCGACGCCCCACGGAGTCCCGTCCCCCTGCGCCACCGCCGTCGCCACGATCGGGGTGAGCGCGCCGCCGAGCACCCCGCCCAGGTTGTAGCCCACCGCGGCGCCGGTGCAGCGCACCCGAGGCTCGTACAGCTCGGGCAGATACGCGGCGATCACCGCGAACATCGTGATGAACGCGAGCATCGCCACCAGGAAGCCGAGGAACATCAGCAGCGGCTCACCGGTCGCCAGGAGCGCGATCATCGGGAACATCCACAGCGCCGAAAGCGCGCATCCGAGCAGACACAGGGGGCGCCGTCCGAAGCGGTCGCCGAGCACGGCGGCCACGGGAGTCAGCGCGCCCTTCACCACGACCGCCGCCATGATGCAGGCGAGCATGACCGTACGGCTCACGTCGAGCCGCTCCACCGCGTAGGCCAGGGACCACGTCGTGACGGCGTAGAACACCGCGTACCCGACGGCCAGCGCGCCCGCCGTGAGCAGGACCAGGCGCCAGTGGTCGCGCACCACTTCGGCGAGCGGCACGCGCGCGTGCTCCCGCAGTTCGAGGAAGCTGGGGCTCTCCGCGAGGGACGTGCGCAGCGCGAGCCCGGCCGTTGCGAGCACGCCCGCCGCCCAGAACGGCACCCGCCATCCCCAGGAGGCGAACTGCGCGTCGGTGAGGGTCGCCGAGAGCGTCAGCATGATGCCGTTGGCGAGCAGGAAACCGAGCGGGGGGCCCATCTGCGGAAAGCTCGCCCACAGCCCGCGCCGCTCGGCCGGCGCGTGCTCGGCGGTCAGCAGCACCGCCCCGCCCCACTCGCCGCCCAGCCCGAGCCCTTGGAGAAAACGCAGCACCAGGAGAAGCACCGGAGCGGCCGTACCGATCGACGCGTACGTGGGCACACAGCCGACGGCGACCGTCGCGAGGCCCGTCAGGAGCAGCGAGACGATGAGGACGGGGCGCCGCCCGTGCCGGTCGCCGATGTGCCCGAAGAGGACGGAGCCGAGCGGCCGGGCCACAAAGCCCACTCCGAATGTCGCGAAGGCGGCGAGAGTTCCCGCCAGCGGAGAGAACGTCGGAAAGAACAGCGGCCCGAGCACCAGCGCCGCGGCCGTCCCGTAGATGAAGAAGTCGTAGAACTCGATGGCGGTCCCGGCGAGCGAGGCGGCCGCGAGCCGCGGCAGAGAGGGAGTCCTGGCAGGGGAGTGGCTCTTGTGCATGCCGCGTCAACTACCCGCTGTGACGGCCGGTTACGGGGGCGTACGGAGGCGTGGAGGATCCCTCAGTACGCTGACGACATGACGCGCACTCTTGCCAACGCCCCGATCATGATCCTGAACGGCCCCAACCTGAACCTGCTCGGTCAGCGCCAGCCCGAGATCTACGGCTCCGACACCCTCGCCGACGTCGAGGCGCTGTGCGCCAAGGCGGCCGCCGCGCACGGCGGCACCGTGGACCTGCGGCAGAGCAACCACGAGGGCCAGTTGGTGGACTGGATCCACGAGGCGCGCGAGCACCACGCAGGCATCGTCATCAACCCGGCGGCGTACTCGCACACCTCGGTCGCGATCCTGGACGCGCTCAACACCTGTGACGGAATGCCGGTGTTGGAGGTGCACATCTCCAACATCCACCAGCGGGAGGCGTTCCGGCACCACAGTTACGTCTCCCAGCGCGCCGACGGCGTCATCGCCGGGTGCGGCGTGCAGGGCTACGTCTTCGCGGTGGAGCGGGTGGCCGCACTGGTCGGCAAGGCCTGACCCCTCGGCTCACCAGCCCCGCTGACGCCACTCCGGCAGATGCGGGCGCTCGGCGCCCAGCGTCGTGTCGTTCCCGTGGCCCGGGTAGACCCAGCTCTCGTCGGGGAGCGCACCGAAGATCTTCGTCTCGACGTCGTGCAGCAGGCTCGCGAAGGCCTGCGGATCGCTGTGGGTGTTGCCGATGCCGCCAGGGAAGAGGCAGTCGCCGGTGAAGACGTGCGGGTGGCCGTGCGGGTCGTCGTACACGAGGGCGATCGAGCCCGGGGTGTGGCCCACCAAGTGGCGCGCGGTGAGCGACACCTGGCCGACCCGCACGGTGTCGCCGTCGACGAGCGGGACGTCCGTGGGCACCGGGATGCCGGGCGCGTCCTCGCGGCCCGCGTAGGTCCGCGCCCCGGTCGCGGCGACGACCGCGGCAAGGGCCTGCCAGTGGTCGCCGTGCTGGTGGGTGGTGACGACGGACGCGATGCCGTCGCCACCGATCAGCGTGAGCAGCGTCCCGGAGTCGTTCGCCGCGTCGATCAGGAGCTGCTCGCCCGTGGCCCGGCAACGCAGCAGATAGGCGTTGTTGTCCATCGGGCCGACCGCGACCTTCGAGATCATCAGGTCCTGCAGCTCGTGCACGTCCGCACCGCCGCCGACCTTCACTGCTCCGCTGTACGTCATGTTCCTCAGCCTATAGCGGCGGCAGGGCGGGCAGGAGGCCGCCTTCGGCCGTCAGTGCGGTGCCGCCGCGGCGCCCGGAGAGCCAGCCGACGACGTCGGGCGCGGACCCGGAGACGGTGACTTCGGGCTCGCCGTCGCGGCCGGTGGTCCACGCGTGCGTGCCGTCCGTGATGCGGGTGGGCGGCACGTCGGGGTTCCCCGAGAAGCGTGCGGCGAGGAACGCGATCTCGCGCTGCACGAATTCATCGGGCAGGTCCTCGAGCTCGTACCCGATGCCGAGGTCGACATGGTGCAGCTCCACCTCGACCCACCGCCGGAACGGCACCCGCGACGCGGAGTCGGTGACTCCGTTGCGCATCTCGATGGTGCGGGACCAGTCGGCGGGGACGGCGGCCTGTGCCTCGAAGCGGGCCGCGCTGTCGCGTACGTCGTCGAGCTGCTCGGCCAGTGGCCGCGGGGCGTCCCGCTCGATGTCCGCGTCCCGTGCCTCGCCGCTGACGTACATCGGCCGCCCGGCGAGGACGTTGACGAGCGCGTCCGCGTTACGGGCGAGATGGGCGAGGACGTGGCCACGGCTCCAGCCCGGGAGGCGTGACGGCTCCGCGGTCGAATCGTTGTTCAGTTTCGCGGCTGCGGTGAGCAGCCGGTCGGTCGCGTCACGTACAGACGCCAGGTCGCGCACATGATCAATCATGCGCCCGACGATAGCCGCGCCACACGTTTGGGTGAAGGCATCGGAGCAGCGCCGCAAATCGAATGCACGTGCTATATGGTCGGGTGCGGCATCGGGCATCCTTGGTGGTCGGGGTTTGTCACCGACAGGGAAACCGCCCCGGCGTTGTCAGTGGCTCGCCCTAGTCTGTGAATGACGGGGGCCCCGCCCCTGTCACCACTCTCAAGAAAGGTGCGGACCGGCGTGGCCGACCGTCTCATCGTCCGTGGCGCGCGCGAGCACAATCTCAAGAACGTCTCGCTCGACCTCCCGCGTGACTCCCTCATCGTGTTCACCGGACTCTCCGGGTCGGGCAAGTCCTCGCTCGCGTTCGACACGATCTTCGCCGAGGGCCAGCGGCGGTACGTCGAGTCGCTCTCCTCGTACGCCCGGCAGTTCCTCGGTCAGATGGACAAGCCGGACGTCGACTTCATCGAGGGCCTCTCGCCCGCGGTCTCGATCGACCAGAAGTCGACCTCGCGCAACCCGCGCTCGACGGTCGGCACGATCACCGAGGTGTACGACTACCTCCGCCTGCTCTTCGCGCGCATCGGCAAGCCGCACTGCCCCGAGTGCGGCCGCCCCATCTCGCGGCAGTCGCCGCAGGCCATCGTCGACAAGGTCCTCGAGCTGCCCGAGGGCAGCCGCTTCCAGGTACTGTCCCCGCTGGTGCGCGAGCGCAAGGGCGAGTTCGTCGACCTCTTCGCCGACCTCCAGACCAAGGGCTACAGCCGCGCGCGGG
Source organism: Streptomyces sp. NBC_01381 (assembly GCF_026340305.1). NCBI lineage: Bacteria > Bacillati > Actinomycetota > Actinomycetes > Kitasatosporales > Streptomycetaceae > Streptomyces > Streptomyces sp. NBC_01381. Next base: position 3,310,533 of record NZ_JAPEPI010000001.1, read on the forward strand.
TCGACGGCGAGACGATCCAGCTCTCCGAGCCGCCCACGCTCAAGAAGCAGGAGAAGCACACCATCGAGGTCGTCATCGACCGCCTCACGGTGAAGGACTCCGCCAAGCGCCGCCTGACCGACTCCGTGGAGACCGCCCTCGGCCTCTCCGGAGGCATGGTCGTACTCGACTTCGTCGACCTCCCCGAGGACGACCCCGAGCGCGAGCGGATGTACTCGGAGCACCTGTACTGCCCGTACGACGACCTGTCGTTCGAGGAGCTGGAGCCGCGCTCCTTCTCCTTCAACTCGCCCTTCGGCGCTTGCCCGGACTGCACGGGTATCGGTACGCGCATGGAGGTCGACCCCGAGCTGATCGTCCCGGACGAGGACAAGTCGCTCGACGAGGGCGCCATCCACCCCTGGTCGCACGGCCACACCAAGGACTACTTCGGCCGGCTCGTGGGAGCCCTCGCCGACGCCCTCGGGTTCTCCACCGACATGCCCTGGGCGGGCCTGCCGCAGCGCGCCAAGAAGGCGCTCCTGCACGGGCACAAGACGCAGATCGAGGTCCGCTACCGGAACAGGTACGGCCGCGAGCGGGTCTACACCACCGCCTTCGAAGGCGCCGTCCCCTTCGTCAAGCGCCGCCACAGCGAGGCCGAGAGCGACGCGAGCCGCGAGCGCTTCGAGGGCTATATGCGCGAGGTGCCCTGCCCCACCTGTGAGGGCACGCGCCTCAAGCCGATCGTCCTGGCCGTCACGGTCATGGGCCGGTCCATCGCCGAGGTCTCCGCGATGTCCATCAGCGACTGCGCGGACTTCCTCGCCGAGCTGAAGCTGGGCGCCCGCGACAAGAAGATCGCCGAGCGGGTCCTGAAGGAGGTCAACGAACGGCTGCGCTTCCTGGTCGACGTCGGCCTGGACTATCTCTCCCTGAACCGCGCGGCGGGCACCCTCTCCGGAGGCGAGGCCCAGCGCATCCGCCTGGCCACGCAGATCGGCTCCGGCCTGGTCGGCGTGCTCTACGTCCTGGACGAACCGTCCATCGGACTCCACCAGCGCGACAACCACCGGCTCATCGAGACCCTCGTACGCCTGCGGGACATGGGCAACACGCTCATCGTCGTCGAGCACGACGAGGACACCATCAAGGTCGCCGACTGGGTCGTCGACATCGGCCCCGGCGCGGGCGAGCACGGCGGCAAGGTCGTGCACAGCGGCTCCATGAAGGAGCTGCTCGCCAACGACAAGTCGATCACCGGGCAGTATCTGTCGGGCAAGAGGTCCATCCCGGTCCCGGACATCCGCCGCCCGGCGGACCCCTCCCGTCAGCTGACGGTGCACGGGGCCCGGGAGAACAACCTCCAGGACATCGACGTCTCCTTCCCGCTCGGCGTCCTCACCGCCGTCACGGGTGTCTCGGGCTCGGGCAAGTCGACGCTCGTGAACGACATCCTCTACACGCACCTGGCAAGGGAGTTGAACGGCGCACGGTCGGTTCCCGGCCGCCACACGCGCGTGGACGGCGACGACCTCGTCGACAAGGTCGTGCACGTCGACCAGTCGCCCATCGGCCGTACGCCGCGGTCGAACCCGGCGACGTACACCGGAGTCTTCGACCACGTCCGCAAGCTCTTCGCGGAGACGATGGAGGCGAAGGTGCGGGGCTATCTGCCCGGCCGCTTCTCCTTCAACGTCAAGGGCGGCCGCTGCGAGAACTGCTCCGGCGACGGCACCATCAAGATCGAGATGAACTTCCTGCCGGACGTGTACGTGCCGTGCGAGGTCTGCCACGGCGCGCGGTACAACCGCGAGACGCTGGACGTCCACTACAAGGGCAAGTCCATCGCCGAGGTCCTGGACATGCCGATCGAGGAGGCGCTCGACTTCTTCGAGGCCGTGCCGGCGATCGCCCGCCACCTGCGCACGCTCAACGACGTGGGTCTGGGGTACGTCCGTCTCGGGCAGTCCGCGCCGACGCTCTCCGGAGGCGAGGCCCAGCGCGTGAAGCTGGCGAGCGAGCTCCAGAAGCGGTCCACGGGCCGGACCGTGTATGTCCTGGACGAGCCGACCACCGGTCTGCACTTCGAGGACATCAGCAAGCTGATCACGGTGCTCTCCGGGCTTGTCGACAAGGGCAACACGGTCATCGTCATCGAGCACAACCTCGACGTCATCAAGACGGCCGACTGGGTCGTCGACATGGGTCCCGAGGGTGGCAACGGCGGCGGTCTGGTCATCGCCGAGGGCACGCCCGAGGAGGTCGCCGGGGTTCCGGCGAGCCACACGGGCAAGTTCCTGCGGGACATCATCTCGGCGGACCGCATCAGTGATGGGGCCTCGCAGGGGCGTCAGCGGAGGGTTGCCTCTGCCCCTGTGGCTAAGAAGACCGCGGCCAAGAAGGTTGCCGCCAAGAAGGTTGCCGCGAAGAAGGTGGCCAAGGCTCGTAAGAGCTGACGGTGCGTTGTTGCGTATCCGCGGGTGCGTGGGGGCTGGTCGCGCAGTTCCCCGCGCCCCTTCGGGGCGCTCCCCTTGTCCGGCGGTCCTTGGGCGTGGTCGCCTGGGGCCCATGTCCGTACGTACTGAACGCCAAGGACCTGTCACCACCATCGTGCTGTCGCGTCCCGATGTGCGGAACGCCGTCGACGGGCCCACCGCTCGTGCCCTTGCCGATGCGTTTCGCGCGTTCGATGCGGATCCCGAGGCGGCCGTTGCCGTGCTGTGGGGGGAGGGCGGCACGTTCTGCGCGGGTGCGGACCTCAAGGCGATCGCGACGCCGGACGGGAACGAGGTGACGGAGAAGGGGGACGGGCCCATGGGGCCGACCCGGATGCGGCTCTCCAAGCCCGTCATCGCCGCGATCTCCGGACACGCAGTCGCCGGCGGTCTCGAACTCGCCCTCTGGTGCGATCTGCGCGTCGCCGACGAGGACGCGGTGCTCGGCGTGTTCTGCCGCCGCTGGGGCGTCCCGCTCATCGACGGGGGAACGGTGCGGCTGCCGCGGCTCATCGGGGAGAGCCGGGCCATGGACCTGGTACTCACGGGGAGGCCCGTGGCCGCCGATGAGGCGCTGGCCATGGGGCTCGTCAACCGGACCGTGCCGCCGGGCACTTGCCGGGCCGAGGCCGAAGCGCTCGCCGCGCAGATCGCCGCGTTCCCGCAGACCTGCATGAGGGGCGACCGGCTCTCCGTACGCGAACAGGCGGGCCTGAGCGAGGAGGAGGCGATGGCGGGCGAACTCCGCCACGGCCTGCGTGCCCTGACCGAGGCGTCCGAGGGCGCCGCCCGCTTCGCCGCGGGGGCGGGGCGGCACGGCGCGTTCACGGACGGCTGAGGCCCGAGGTCAGCTGCCCTGCGGCGCCGCGGTCCCGACCGGCTCCAGGAACTGCATGTCCAGCTGGATCTTCACCACGTCGCCGAGCAGCCCGGCCCCGAAGTCGAGGCCGTAGTCGCCGCGGCGGATCTCGCCGGTGGCCTCGAAACCGGCGTGGCGTCGCTCGTCGCCAGGGAAGGCCTGCAGACCGCCGAACTCGACGGCGAGGGTGATCGGCCGGGTGACGTCGCCGATGGTCAGCTCGCCCTCCAGGGTCCAGTCGTCCTCCTTGCCGGTGACCCGCGTCGAGCGGAACGTCATCGTGGGGCGGCGCTCCACATCGAGCAGATCGGGGGACCGGACATGCGCGTCGCGGTCCGCGTTGCCGGTGTCGATCGAGGCCAGGGCGACGGTGGCCGTCACCGATGAGGTCTCCAGGCTTTCGCCCACGACGAGACCGGCCGTCACCTCGCTGAAACGGCCCCGCACCTTGGAGATCCCGAGGTGGCGGATGGTGAAGTTGACGGCGGAGTGGAAGGGGTCGATCTCCCAGCTGCCTGCGGGCAGCGGAAGGGCGGTCGTGGTGCTCGTGGCACTGGTGTCAGAAGTCATGCCGTCCACGATGGGCGGCCGCCGAGACCCGAGGAAGGCCGGGCCGAGACTGGTAGTGACAGGGCCACGATCCGGTCCGGTGACGCTGATACGTTCGATCGGTGAGCGACAACGAGCTGGGCATCTTCCTGCGGCGCTGCCGTGAAGCGGTCACGCCCGCCCAGGTCGGGCTGCCCACGGGACCGCGGCGCCGCACGCCCGGCCTGCGCCGCTCCGAGGTCGCCACGCTCGCCGGGGTCAGCGTCGAATACCTGGCCCGGCTCGAACAAGGCCGCGACCGCCACCCGTCGCCGCAGGTGATGGGCGCGCTCGCGGACGCCCTGCGGCTCTCCGTGGAGGAGCGTCTCCATCTGCGCCGCCTGGAGAAGGAGACGAGCGGCGACCCCTGCTGCCCGACGGCGAGCGCGCCGGCCCAGGCGGTCCGGCCCACCGTGCGGGCGCTGATCGACCGCCTGGAGCCCGCCCCGGCCGTCCTGCTCAACCGGCTCAGCGATGTTCTCGCGTACACATCGGGCTACGAGCGGATCGTCGGCCCCACCGGTCTCCTGGACGGCGAGCGGCCCAACCTCATCCGGTTCCTGTTCACCGACGAGCGGGCCCGTGCCGCCTACCCCGAATGGGACCGCGTGGCCGACGAGCAGGTCGCGAGCCTCCGGTCGGACTCCATGCTCAGCGACCCCCATGCCGAGGGGTTCGCCGACGAGCTGACCGTCATCGCGGGCGCCCCGTTCGCCGACCGCATGGCGACCGTGCCACGGCTGCCGCGGCGCAGCGGCGTCGACCGCATGACGCATCCGGAGGCCGGCGCGCTGCTTCTGTCGTACGAGACGCTGGCCCTGCCCGAGGGCGACGAACAGCGCCTGGTGGTGTACCTCCCGGCCGACGACGCCTCGTCGGCGGCGCTCGACCGCCTCAACGGCCGCCAGCCGGGCGGCCTGCGCGCGGTGACGGGCTGACGGGCCTCAGGCCACCTCCGCGGTCCGGCTTCAGGCCAGCTCCGCCGCGTACGGCGGCTCGGCGCCCGAGCGGGACACGGTGAACGCGGGCGCGCGCCGCGAGATGCAGTGCATCGCCGCGGCCGGCGGCGCTTCGTCGGCGGCTGACCGGCTGACCCGTCTCAGGCCAGTTCCGTCGCGTACGGCGGTTCGGCGCCTGCACGGGACATGGTGTCGGCGGGCGCGCGCACCGCGAGACGCAGTGCATCGCCCCGGCCAACGACGCCTCGTCGGCGGCTGACCGGCCTTGGACCGGTTGACCTGCCTCAGGCCAGTTCCGTCGCGTACGGCGGTTCGGCGCCCGCACGGGACATGGTGAACGCGGGCGCGCGCCGCGAGATGCAGTGCATCGCCCCGGCCAACGACGCCTCGTCGGCGGCTGACCGGTCTCGGTCCGGTTGACCTGCCTCACGCCAGTTCCGTCGCGTACGGCGGCTCGGCGCCCGCGCGGGACACGGTGACGGCCGCCGCGCGCGCCGCGAGACGCAGTACCTCGCCCCAGCCGTCCGCGCCGAGCGCGGCCAGACCCGGCGCGGACAGCGCGTCCCGCAGGGAAAGTCCGTGCAGCAGCGCCGCGTTGACCGTGTCGCCCGCGCCGATGGTGTCCACGACATCGACCCGCTCACCCGGCACGGACCACTCCCCGCCGTCCCGGGTGAAGACCGTAAGACCCGAGCCGCCCCGCGTGATCACCACGGCGCCGGGGCCGGACGCGAGCCACTCGTGCGGCGTGCCGCCGAGCCAACTCGCGTCGTCCTCCGACAGCTTGAGCAGCGAGACCGACGGCAGCCAGCTCTTGAAACGGGCCCGGTAGGCGTCCGCGTCCGGGATCAGACCGGCCCGGATGTTCGGATCGAGCGCCGTGAAGACACCCCGCGCCGACTCCCGGCGCATCAGCTCCTCGTAGGCGCTCGCGCCCGGTTCGAGGACGAGCGAGCACGTGCCGAACGACACCGCGCGCACGCCGTCGGGCAGCACGGCCGGGGCCGTGAAGAGCCGGTCGGCGGTGCCGTCGACGTAGAAGGAGTAACCGGCGGAGCCGTCCGCGCCGATCGAGGCGACGGCGAGCGTCGTCGGTTCGGCGCCCCGCTGGACGTACGACACATCGACGCCGGCGGCCCGCAGCCCCGCCACCAGCGCCTCGCCGAACGCGTCCCGCGAGATCCGTGAACAGAAGGCGACAGGGGAGCCGAGGCGGCCGAGGGCCACCGCGGTGTTGTACGGACCGCCGCCCAGACGCGGGGCGAGCGGGGACAGCGAGGGCGGCACGGCACCGGCGGAATCCTGCGGGACGAGGTCGATCAGGGCCTCTCCGGCGACGACTATCACGGCTGGTTCCTCTCGGCTCTGCGGTCGTACGGCGCGGCAGCCGCGCACACCGGCTCCCTGACTCCCCGGCTTGCGCACAGGCTAGGGCTTCTGGGCGGACACGGGCCGATACGGGCGGCACTCGGGCACGGCCGTGCCCAACACGGGCGCGCAGCCCCGCACCGGTATGGTCTGATCCGTCACCGATGCGCCTGACCTGTGGAGAGTTCATGCCCGGCACGCCTCCCCCCGCCCGCCGCACCGTGCTGCGCGCCGCCGCCATCGTGCCGGCCGCCGGGCTCGGCATCACGGCCTGCTCGTCCGGCGGCGGCGGTGGCGGCAACCGCTCCGCGCCGACCGCGCCGGTGGACCTCGGCGCGTCGGACGAGATCAAGGTGGGCGCCTCGAAGCTCTACACGGACGAGAACGTCGTGGTCAGCCGTATCGCGGACGCCGAGTACAAGGCGTTCAGCACGATCTGCACGCACGAGAAGTGCCCCATCAACAACCTGGAGGGGCACAAGCTCACCTGCCCCTGCCATGGCAGCCAGTTCGACGCCACGAACGGCAAGGTGCTGCACGAGCCAGCCACCGTCCCGCTCGCCGAGCTGCCGGTGAAGGTCGAGAAGGGCAAGATCATCGCGGGTCCCGGGGCCTGACGACGCGATCAGCCGGGCGGATCGTTCACTCCGGGCGATTCACTCCGGGCGATTCACTCCCAGTCCCACGCGATCCCCAGGAGCCCCGCCCGCACCTGCTGCTCCACGATGTGCACCGACCGATGGCTGCCGCTCAGTGTCAGCTCCTGGCGGCCACCGCGCGGCGCCGCCGCCGAATGCTGGGCGAAGCGGTGGCAGTGCAGGGGCAGGGCACCCTCGTCGAAGCGCACCTGCAGCGCGTACTGCCCGCCCGCGTAGGTGAAGCCGCGCAGATACTCGGTGGAGGCGCCCGCCGTGCCGTCCTCGAAGCCGTAGCGGAACAGATGGGTGTCTCCCGCGCGCAGGCGCGCGTCGAAGAGCAGCTCGGCGACGAGCACACCCGTCTCGTGATGCCACCGCACGCGCCCGGTGCGGCAGTTCTCCAGGGCGTGTACGCCGATGTGTTCGGGTACGCAGCCGGGGTCGCCGTGGTAGATCGCGAGGTAGCGGTCCACGTCGTCCCGGTGGGAGCGCACCACGTGCTGCGAGTCGCGGCCGAGCAGCTCACGGCGCGCGCCGATCCGCACCCGCTCATGGTGGCCGACCGTGTGCAGACCGCCGTCGAGCGGGGATTCGAGGTCGGCGAGGAGGCGCTGCACGACGTCGGAGGCCTCGATGAGCGAGCGGTAGGAGCGGGCGGCGGGGCGTTCGCAGCCAGGACTCCCCGAGGAATGGGCGGGCTGCGCGAGAAGCCGGATCAGTGACTCGTCGGGAAGCTGGAGGATCTCCTCCAGGGCGCGTACGGCCCGCAGCGACTCGGTGCGCTGCGGGCGCCGCGCACCCTGCTGCCAGTAACTCAGGCTCGTCACACCGACGTTGACGCCGTGCCGCGCGAGATGATGACGTACCCGTTGCAGGGGGAGGCGGCGGGCGGCGATCGCGGCCCGCAGCGCCACATGGAAGGGCCCGGTGCGCAGCGCGGTCTCCAGGTCCGCAGGCGTCTCCTCCGCGAGCTGTGTGCCGTGCCGCATCGCAAGGCCCCTTCTGTGAACATTCACATCGGCCGCCCGGGCGTACGCGCCGGTCGGAACGGGCCACCAGGTGGGCGTACGAGGGGTGTTCACATACGTACGCCGTCGTTCACTGGCCCAAGTAATCCCGCATTGAACCTTGTTGACCTGCACCCGACAACACTCGATGCTCAATCGCAGCGTCCGGACGCGCTCCTCCACCCCCTCGCCCCCACTCGGGAGGAACGCGATGCGCCAGAGAAACAGCAGGTACAGCAGACGCAGACGGTTGTCGGCGGTCGCCGTCGTGGCGGTGGCGCTGGTTGCCGCGCCGGCGGCGACGGCCACGGCCGAGCCGGCCCCAGGACCCTCCGCCCTCGCCGCCAAGCGGCTGAACATCACGATGCAGGCTCAGGAGAAGACCAACTGGTGCTGGGCCGCGGGCGGGAACACCATCGCCGCCTTCTACGGCAAGAAGTACAGCCAGAACCAGTTCTGCAACGCCGCCTTCGGGCGCAACCAGAACACCGAGTGCCCCAACAACCAGGCCACGCTGGGCAACGTACAGAACGGCCTGGAGTGGGCGGGCATCAACTCCGGCTCCTATGTGAACGGTTGGCTGCGCTACCCGACCGTGCAGGCCGAGATCAACGCGGGCCGGCCCGTGGAGACCCGCATCCAGTGGTCGGGCGGCGGCGGCCACATGCACGTCCTCTACGGATACGACGATGCCCAGAGCTGGGTCTACTGGGGCGACCCCTGGCCCTCCAGCGACCGCTACAACTGGGCCTCGCACGACTGGTACGTGGACAACGGCACCTTCTCCTGGACCCACTCGCTGTACCGGATCGGGGCGTGAGCGCGATGAGCCGTCATCTGCTGAGAGCCGTGCTCGCCGGCTCCGCCGCCACCCTGTTCCTCGGCCTCGCCGCCCCGCACGCCACGGCGGACTCGGGCCCCTCCGAAGCCTCGCGCGAGGCCGCCCGGAAGGCGGCGAGCTCGCCCGGGACGCTGGACACCCTCTCCCGCTTCTTCGCCCGCGATGGCGCCGTCACCAAGGCCGCGGCGGACCCGCGCGTCCAGGGCGACGCCGTGCCCGTGTACTACCTCTCCCCGGAGTTCGTCACGGGCGAGAAGGGGGCGCCGGTCGCCCGCCTGGAGTTCCTCGCCAGCAAGGCGGTCTCGTCCGACGGACAGGAGGCCTCCCTGTGGACCGTCGAGCGGGGCGATTCCTGGAAGGTCGTGAACATCGCCACCGGGGACGACGAGACGCACTACGCGCGCGTGGGCGCCAAGAAGCTCCCCGGAGGCACCGTTTTCCGCGAGCCGCAGATCGACGCCTGGTACGTCCAGGGGCGGGGGCGAGTGCTGCCGCTGGACGCGGACGCGAAGCTTGCCGTGGGCTCCGGCGGTATCCCGGTTGCCGCCTATCAGAAGCGGGTGCACGACGCGTACGCCGATAAATTGCCTGGCAGCGGCTACGCGAAGTCCGGTGCGGCGGGGGGCTTCGCCCGGAAGGAGGCCGCTGGTGAGCCGGCGGGTGGCTCCTCGCCCGACGGTCCCGTCACAGTTGCCTCCTCCGTGGCCGGAGCGGGAGCACTGGTCGCCCTCGGCCTCTCCGGAGCGGCCGTTCTGCGGCATCGCACCCGGCAGCGCGCCTGACCTTGCCCGGCCTCCGGCCGGGCTTCCCCACCCACCCGCCCTTTAGGGCGGGTGGGCTTCAAGGGTGGGGGAGAAGCGGCGCGAGACCGGGCGGAGGCGAGGAGGCGGCGGCGACGCGAGGCATCGCGGGACCGTCGCGCACAGCTCGCCCTCAAGACCCGGACTGTCACCCCCCGCCAGTAGGGTGTGAGGCATGGCAGACCCCTCCAGCTACCGCCCCAAGCCGGGACAGATCCCCGACTCGCCGGGGGTCTACAAGTTCCGGGACGAACACCGCCGGGTCATCTACGTGGGCAAGGCGAAAAGCCTGCGCCAGCGCCTGGCGAGCTACTTCCAGGACCTCTCCCACCTGCACCCGCGCACCGCCTCGATGGTGACGACCGCCGCGTCCGTCGAGTGGACGGTGGTGTCCACCGAGGTCGAGGCGCTGCAGCTGGAGTACAGCTGGATCAAGGAGTTCGACCCCCGGTTCAACGTCAAGTACCGCGACGACAAGAGCTATCCGTATCTCGCGGTGACGATGAACGAGGAGTTCCCGCGCGTGCAGGTGATGCGCGGCCACAAGAAGAAGGGCGTGCGCTACTTCGGGCCCTACGGCCATGCGTGGGCCATCCGCGACACGGTCGACCTCCTGCTGCGCGTCTTCCCCGTCCGCACCTGCTCGGCCGGAGTCTTCAAGAACGCCGAGCGCACGGGCCGCCCCTGCCTCCTCGGCTATATCGGCAAGTGCTCGGCGCCCTGCGTGGAGCGGGTCACTCCGGAGGAGCACCGTGAACTCGCCGAGGACTTCTGCGAGTTCATGACGGGACGCACGGGCACGTACATCCGCCGTATCGAGCGTCAGATGGCGGACGCCGCCGAGGAGATGGAGTACGAGAAGGCGGCTCGCCTCCGCGACGACATCGAGGCCCTGAAGAAGGCCATGGAGAAGAGCGCCGTCGTCCTCGCCGACGCCACGGACGCCGATCTGATCGCCCTTGCCGAGGACGAACTCGAAGCCGCCGTCCAGATCTTCCACGTCCGCGGCGGCCGGGTGCGGGGCCAGCGCGGCTGGGTCACCGACAAGGTCGAGGCGGTCACCAGCGGTGACCTCGTCGAGCACGCCCTCCAGCAGCTCTATGGCGAGGAGAGCGGGGACTCCGTACCGAAGGAAGTCCTCGTGCCCGCGCTGCCCGACCCGATAGAGCCCGTCCAGGAGTGGCTCACCGAGCGGCGCGGCGCGAACGTCTCCCTGCGCATCCCGCAGCGCGGCGACAAGAAGGCGCTGATGGAGACCGTGGCGCGCAACGCGCAGCAGTCGCTGATGCTCCACAAGACCAAGCGGGCCTCCGACCTGACCACCCGCTCCCGCGCCCTGGAGGAGATCGCCGAGGCTCTGGAGCTCGACGGCGCCCCGCTGCGCATCGAGTGCTACGACATCTCGCATCTGCAGGGTGACGACGTGGTCGCATCGATGGTCGTCTTCGAGGACGGCCTCGCCCGCAAGAGCGAGTACCGCCGCTTCCAGATCAAGGGCTTCGAGGGGCAGGACGACGTCCGCTCCATGCACGAGGTGCTCACCCGCCGCTTCAAGCGCTATCTCGCCGACAAGGAGAAGACGGGGGAGCTGGACGAGGAGGGTGTCGTCGACGAGTCGAACGGCGGGGCGAACGGCCTGACCGAGGAGGACGGCCGCCCCAAGCGCTTCGCCTACCCGCCCCAGCTCGTCGTCGTGGACGGCGGCCAGCCGCAGGTCGCGGCGGCCCGGCGGGCCCTTGACGAGCTCGGCATCGACGACATCGCGGTCTGCGGCCTCGCCAAGCGCCTCGAAGAGGTCTGGGTGCCGGGCGACGACGACCCGGTGATCCTGCCGCGCACCAGCGAGGGGCTGTACCTTCTCCAGCGGGTGCGCGACGAGGCACACCGCTTCGCGATCACCTACCAGCGGGCCAAGCGGGCCAAGCGCTTCAAGGCGGGACCGCTGGACGCCGTGCCCGGCCTGGGCGACGCGCGCAAGCAGACGCTGATCAAGCACTTCGGTTCGGTGAAGAAGCTCCGGTCCGCGACAATCGAGCAGATCTGCGAGGTGCCGGGGATAGGCCGCAAGACGGCCGAGGCGATCGTGGTCGCCCTGGCCGCAGCGGCACCTGTGGCGCCCGCCGTGAACACGGCGACCGGAGAGATCATTGAAGAAGAGGAACCCGTACACGCGGGAGCCTCGAACGGTGAGACCGAGGCACCCGTGACCGCGGGCACCTCAGAGGAGCGACGGGGGCAGGAGACATGAACGAGCACGATGAAGGCGGCGAGCAAGTGAGTACGGGCACGACCATCGAGCCGGGTGAGGCCGCCGAGGCGGCGATCCCCGAGCTGGTGATCATCTCCGGCATGTCGGGCGCAGGCCGCAGCACGGCCGCGAAGTGCCTTGAGGACCTCGGCTGGTTCGTCGTCGACAACCTGCCGCCCGCGCTGATCCCCACGATGGTGGAGCTCGGCGCCCGCTCGCAGGGCAACGTGGCACGGATCGCGGTCGTCGTCGACGTCCGCGGCCGCCGCTTCTTCGACAATCTGCGCCAGTCCCTCTCGGATCTCGAGTCCAAGCAGGTCACCCGCAGGATCGTCTTCCTGGAGTCCTCGGACGACGCCCTGGTGCGCCGCTTCGAGTCGGTGCGCCGCCCGCACCCGCTGCAGGGCGACGGCCGCATCGTCGACGGCATCGCGGCCGAGCGCGAGCTCCTGCGCGAGCTGCGCGGCGACGCCGACCTGGTGATCGACACGTCCAGCCTGAACGTGCACGAGCTGCGCGCCAAGATGGACGCCCAGTTCGCGGGCGACGAGGAGCCCGAGCTGCGGGCCACGGTCATGTCGTTCGGCTACAAGTACGGCCTGCCGGTCGACGCCGACCTGGTCGTGGACTGCCGCTTCCTGCCCAACCCGCACTGGGTGCCGGAGCTGCGCCCCTTCACGGGGCTCAACGAAGAGGTCTCCGGTTACGTCTTCAACCAGCCCGGGGCCAAGGAGTTCCTCGACCGGTACGCCGAGCTGCTCCAGCTCATCGCCGCGGGGTACCGCCGCGAGGGCAAGCGTTACGTGACGATCGCGGTCGGCTGTACGGGCGGCAAGCACCGCTCCGTCGCCATGTCGGAGAAGCTTGCGGCGCGCCTCGCTTCCGAGGGCGTCGAGACCGTCCTCGTCCATCGGGACATGGGGCGCGAATGAAGGCTTCCCTGCGGCTGAACCGACTGGGCCGCAAGCGGAGCGCTCAGCCCAAGGTGGTGGCGCTCGGCGGCGGAATGGGGCTTTCCGCCTCGCTCGCCGCGCTGCGCCGCATCACCGGCGACCTCACCGCCGTGGTCACCGTCGCCGACGACGGCGGCTCCAGCGGGCGGCTCCGCGACGAGCTGGGTGTGCTGCCGCCCGGCGACCTGCGCAAGGCGCTCGCCGCCCTGTGCGGTGACGACGACTGGGGCCAGACCTGGGCCCGCGTCATCCAGCACCGGTTCCAGTCCCAGGGCGAGCTGCACGAGCACGCGGTCGGCAATCTGCTGATCGTCGCGCTGTGGGAGCAGCTCGGCGACCATGTCCAGGCGCTTGACCTGGTCGGCAAGCTGCTCGGCGCGCAGGGCCGCGTACTGCCGATGTCGGCCGTTCCGCTGGAGCTCCAGGCCCTGGTCAAGGGCCACGACCCGGAGCGTCCGGAGGACGTGGACACGGTGCGCGGGCAGGCCACGGTGGCGCTCACACCGGGCGAGGTGCAGTCCGTGCACGTGGTCCCGCACGACCCGCCGGCCGTCCCCGAGGCGGTCGCCGCCGTCCTCGACGCGGACTGGGTGGTGCTCGGCCCCGGCTCCTGGTTCTCGTCGGTGATCCCGCATCTGCTGGTCCCCGAACTGCTCGACGCGCTCATCGAGACGAAGGCCCGCAGGGTGCTCTCGCTGAACCTCGCGCCGCAACCCGGTGAAACCGATGGGTTCTCTCCGCAGCGTCATTTGGAGGTTTTGGCCCGACACGCCCCTAAACTCGCCCTGGACGTGGTGCTGGCCGACGACGCCGCCGTGCCCGACCGTGAGTCACTGACCGATGCCGCCAAGCGGCTCGGCGCCACGGTCGAGCTGGCGCCGGTGGCCCGGCCCGACGGGACTCCGAGGCACGATCCGGAGCTCCTGGCCACCGCGTACGACCGTATTTTTCGGATGCATGGAAGGATCGGCCCATGGCGATGACGGCAGCGGTGAAGGACGAGATCTCCCGGCTTCCCGTCACCCGGACCTGCTGCAGGAAGGCAGAGGTCTCGGCGATCCTGCGGTTCGCGGGCGGCCTTCACCTGGTGAGCGGCCGCATCGTGATCGAGGCGGAGCTGGACACGGCGATGGCCGCACGGCGGCTGAAGCGGGACATTCTGGAGATCTTCGGGCACAGCTCGGAGCTGATCGTGATGGCCCCCGGCGGGCTGCGGCGCGGCTCGCGCTATGTCGTACGCGTGGTGGCCGGCGGCGACCAGCTGGCCCGGCAGACGGGTCTCGTGGACGGCCGCGGCCGCCCGATCAGAGGGCTGCCGCCGCAGGTGGTCTCGGGGGCCACCTGTGACGCGGAGGCCGCCTGGCGCGGGGCCTTCCTGGCGCACGGCTCGCTGACCGAGCCGGGGCGTTCCTCCTCCCTGGAGGTGACCTGCCCGGGTCCGGAGGCCGCGCTGGCCCTGGTCGGTGCCGCTCGCAGGCTGCAGATCGGGGCCAAGGCCCGTGAGGTGCGCGGCGTGGACCGTGTCGTCGTCCGGGACGGCGACGCGATCGGCGCCCTGCTCACCCGGCTCGGCGCCCACGAGTCCGTACTGGCCTGGGAGGAGCGGCGGATGCGCCGCGAGGTGCGCGCCACCGCCAACCGCCTGGCCAACTTCGACGACGCCAACCTGCGCCGCTCGGCCCGCGCGGCCGTCGCCGCGGGCGCCCGTGTGCAGCGCGCCCTGGAGATCCTCGGCGACGAGGTCCCGGAGCACCTGGCGGCCGCCGGACGGCTGCGGATGGAGCACAAGCAGGCCTCCCTGGAGGAGCTGGGCGCGCTCGCCGACCCGGCGCTGACGAAGGACGCGGTCGCGGGCCGTATCCGCCGGCTGCTCGCGATGGCCGACAAGCGGGCCCAGGACCTGGGGATTCCGGGTACGGAGTCCAACCTGAGCGAGGATCTCGCCGACAGCCTCGCCGACAACATGGCGGTCTGAGCGCCGTAGTACGTCACGCAAGCCGCCGGGGCCGCTGAGGCCCCGGCGGCTTCTTTGCGTCCTTTTCGCATCGGCCTCCACGCCATATTGACATGATCATGAAGTGTCACGAGCCTGGCGTTCCCGCACATATGTGCCGGACAACTGCAAGGGGGGCTCATGAGACGAAGAGCGAGAGCCAGATCGGTCATCGCCGCGGGCGCGCTGCTCATCGGCGGACTCGTCGCCGCGCCGCACGCGCAGGCCGACCCGAAGGCCCCGGCCGCCGACGATCCGGCGGCCGTGAAGGTCTACGAAGCCGACGTCACCAAGCAGCAGATCCCCATCCTGGTGAAGGCGGGCCAGGACGCCCATGAACTCGCCGGCCAGGCGCCCGAGCGCGGCACCGCCCGCGTCCAGGTCTATCTGACCGAGGCGCAGGCCAAGGGCGTCGAGCGCGAGGGCATCGAACTCACCGAGCACAAGGTCTCGGCGAGCACGGAGAAGAAGCTCAAGGCCGCGGGGGACGGCGTCTTCCGGCCGTACGGCGGAAAGGGCGGCCTGAAGGAGGAGATCGTCAAGACCGGGCAGGCCCACCCCGGGCTCACCAAGGTCGTCTCCATCGGCAAGACGCTCAACGGGCAGGACATCCTCGCGCTCAAGCTCTCCAAGGGCGCGAGCAAGTCCAAGGACGGCTCCAAGCCCGCCACGCTCTACCTCTCCAACCAGCACGCGCGCGAGTGGATCACCCCCGAGATGAACCGCCGCCTGCTCCACCACTACCTCGACAACTACGGCAAGGACCAGCGCATCACCAAGCTGGTCGACTCCACCGAGCTGTGGTTCGTGCTCTCGGCCAACCCCGACGGCTACGACTTCACCCACGCCGCCGACGGCAACCGCCAGTGGCGCAAGAACCTCCGCGACATCGACGGCGACGGCAAGATAGCCGCGGGCGACGGCGTCGACCTCAACCGCAACTTCGCCTACAAGTGGGGCTACGACAACGAGGGTTCGTCCCCGGAGTCCTCCTCCGAGACGTACCGCGGCACGGGACCCATGTCCGAGCCCGAGACCAAGGCGCTCGACCGCCTCCAGAAGCGCATCGGTTTCGAGTACGGCATCAACTACCACTCGGCGGCCGAACTGATCCTCTACGGAGTGGGCTGGCAGGTCGCGACGCCCACCCCGGACGACGTGCTCTACAAGGCCCTTGCGGGCACTCCCGAGAAGCCCGCGATCCCCGGCTACCACCCGCAGGTCGCCTCCGAGCTCTACACCACCAACGGCGAGGCGGACGGCCACGCGGGCAACATCAACGGCATCTCGATGTTCACGCCCGAGATGTCCACCTGCCAGACCGTCTCCGCGCTCGACCCGAACGACCCCTGGAAGCCCGAGGACTGCGCCTCGATCTTCACCTTCCCGGACGACGAGAAGCTGATACAGCAGGAGTTCGCGAAGAACATCCCCTTCGCGCTCGCCGTCGCCGAGACGGCCGCCCACCCCGACCAGCCGGTCTCCGTCCCCGGCGTCGATGCCCCCGACTTCACCCCGGACGCCTTCACGACGTCGTACGCGCGCGGAGCCGACCAGGAGGTCGCCGTCACCGCCCGCAAGTCGGTGCGCGACAAGGAGCTCAACTACCGCGTCAACGGCGGCCGTACGCACGATGACGACCTCAAGGCCTGGAAGGGCGGCGAGACGTACGGCGGCGAGGACAACCTGTACTTCGACCAGTACCGCGCCGGCGTCGAGGACGCGCGCGTGGGCGACAAGGTCGAGGTGTGGTTCACCGGGCGCACCAAGAAGGGCCGCACGGAGAGCGAGCACTTCACGTACACCGTCGCCGAACGCCCCAAGGCGAAGACGCTCGTCGTCGCCGAGGAAGGCGCCACCGCCACACAGGCCCAGAAGTACGTCGACGCCCTCAAGGGCAACGGGCGTTCGGCCGCGGTCTGGGACGTCGCCGAGAAGGGCGCCCCGCACCCGCTGGGCGTGCTCGGCCACTTCTCGACGGTCGTGCACTACACCGGCGACCCGGTACCCGGCGCGCCCACCCAACTCGCCCTGCGCGCCTACCTCAACGAGGGCGGCAAGCTGATCGAGTCCGGCGAGCGCACGGGCGGCAACGTGGACCTCGGTGACGCGCTCACCGACGACTTCGCGCAGTACTACCTGGGCGCGTACGAACGCCTCTCCGCACCCGGCGCCAACAGCTTCGCCGGCAGCGGGGCGCTCGACGGCGTCAAGACCCCGCTCGCGGCGGCCGGCGTCAACCCCCTGGACAAGGCGGGCCGTTACACCGTCACGTCCGACAACCTGCCCGCCGACGACTTCCCGCAGTTCAAGAGCGCGGCCGCCGGCAGCTACCCCGGACTCAGCAATCCGTACGCACCCTTCGAGGGCCAGGGCATGGCATCGGCGACCCACGCCGACCAGGACTGGAAGCGGCTGACCCGCACCATCGACCTGACCGGGGTCTCGGCCGCGGACAAGCCGGAGCTGCGGTTCGCGCTCAACTGGAACCTGGAGCCGGGCTACGACCACGGGATCCTGGAGGCGCACACCTCGGGCGCCGACGACTGGACCACGCTGCCGGACAAGAACGGGGGCTCCAAGACGGACGTGCCCGCGGAGTGCGGGGCCGGGTTCTTCATCAACGGTCACCCGTTCCTGCGCCACTACCTGACGCAGACGGCGACCGGCTGCACGGCCACCGGCAGCAGCGGTGCCTGGAACAGCTTCACCGGCGCGGCGGGCGGCTTCAAGCCCGTCGCCTTCGACCTCAGCGCCTACGCGGGCAAGAAGGTCGAGGTGTCGCTCAGCTCCGTCACCGACCCCTCCAGCGGAGGCCGCGGCCTCTTCGCCGACAACGCGCAGCTCGTCGTCGGAGGCAACGCGACGGAGACCGAAGGATTCGAGTCCGGGCTCGGTGTCTGGGCCGTCTCGCCGGCCCCGGCCGGGAGCCCCAATATCACAGGCGACTGGGCGCGCACCGGGGAGCTCTACAAGCCCCACGCGGCCGTCACAGCGCGTGACAGTGTGCTCCTCGGCTTCGGGTTCGAGCATGTACCCGGAAGCCCAGAGCGCACCGCTCTAATGGGCGCCTCCCTGGCACATCTGAGCCGCTGACGCTCCGTGACAAAAGGCGGCCCGTACCCCTACTGGCGAGTACGGGCCGACCTGCCGTCGAAGCCCCTCTCGATGTCACTTCGGGGCCATCAGAGAGGTAGGGTCGGAGGCGGTCGGGGACATCCCATACATCTCGCCGGCGTCTGAAACCGGCGTACCAACGAGGAGATCGGTTCGTGACGATCCGCGTAGGCATCAACGGCTTCGGCCGCATCGGGCGCAACTACTTCCGGGCGCTGCTCGAGCAGGGTGCGGACATTGAGATCGTGGCTGTCAACGACCTGGGTGACACCGCGACGACGGCGCACCTCCTGAAGTACGACACCATCCTGGGCCGTCTCAAGGCCGAGGTGTCGCACACCGAGGACACCATCACGGTCGACGGCCACACCATCAAGGTCCTTTCCGAGCGCAACCCCGCGGACATCCCCTGGGGCCAGCTGGGCGTCGACATCGTGATCGAGTCCACGGGCATCTTCACGAAGAAGGCCGACGCCGAGAAGCACATCGCCGGCGGCGCCAAGAAGGTCCTCATCTCGGCTCCGGCCAAGGACGAGGACATCACCATCGTGATGGGCGTCAACCAGGACAAGTACGACCCCGCGCAGCACAACATCATTTCGAACGCGTCCTGCACCACCAACTGTGTGGCGCCGATGGCCAAGGTTCTGGACGAGAACTTCGGCATCGTCAAGGGCCTGATGACCACGGTCCACGCGTACACCAACGACCAGCGCATCCTGGACTTCCCGCACTCGGACCTGCGTCGCGCCCGCGCCGCCGCCGAGAACATCATTCCGACCACGACCGGTGCCGCCAAGGCCACCGCTCTGGTCCTGCCGCAGCTCAAGGGCAAGCTCGACGGCATCGCGATGCGCGTCCCGGTCCCGACCGGTTCGGCCACCGACCTGGTCGTCGAGGTGCAGCGCGACGTCACCAAGGACGAGGTCAACGCCGCGTTCAAGAAGGCCGCCGACGACGGCGACCTGAAGGGCGTCCTCTTCTACACCGAGGACCCGATCGTGTCCTCGGACATCGTCGGCGACCCGGCGTCCTGCACCTTCGACTCGTCCCTGACCATGGTCCAGGACGGCAAGTCGGTGAAGATCCTCGGCTGGTACGACAACGAGTGGGGTTACTCCAACCGCCTCGTCGACCTCACGGTCTTCGTCGGCGGCCAGCTCTGATCGTCAGAGCAGACACCTCGATGTGAGCACAGGGTCCGGACCGCGCAATACTGCGGTCCGGGCCTTGTTGCACGTCAGCCCTCTTAAGGAGTCCTGGAGTCCAGCCATGAAGACGATCGACGAACTTCTCGCCGAAGGGGTCGAAGGCAAGCGGGTCTTCGTCCGCGCCGACCTCAATGTGCCGCTCGCCGACGGCACCATCACCGACGACGGCCGCATCCGCGCCGTCCTGCCGACCGTCAAGGCGCTCGCGGACGCGGGCGCCAAGGTGGTCGTCGCCTCGCACCTGGGCCGCCCCAAGGGCGCCCCGGACCCGGCGTTCTCGCTGCTGCCCGCCGCCGAGCGGCTCGGTGAACTCCTGGGCGAGCCCGTCGCGTTCGCGCAGGACACCGTGGGCCCCGCCGCGCACGACGCGGTGGACGGACTGCAGCCCGGCCAGGTCGCCGTCATCGAGAACCTCCGCTTCAACGCCGGTGAGACGTCCAAGGACGACGCCGAGCGCGGCGCCTTCGCCGACCAGCTCGCCGCCCTGGCGGATGTCTACGTAGGGGACGGTTTCGGTGCCGTGCACCGCAAGCACGCCTCCGTGTACGACCTGCCGGCGCGCCTGCCGCACTACGCGGGCTACCTCATCGCCACCGAGGTCGGCGTCCTGAAGAAGCTCACCGAGGACGTCAAGCGCCCCTACGTGGTCGCGCTCGGCGGCGCCAAGGTCTCCGACAAGCTGGCCGTCATCGACCAGCTGCTCGGCAAGGCCGACCGCCTCCTGATCGGCGGCGGCATGGCCTACACCTTCCTGAAGGCGCAGGGCCACGAGGTCGGCGTCTCCCTCCTCCAGGAGGACCAGATCCCGCAGGTCAAGGAGTACATCAAGCGCGCGGAGGAGAACGGCGTCGAGCTGGTGCTCCCCGTCGACGTACTGGTCTCCACCGACTTCCCTGACCTGAAGACCAAGGCCCCGGCCAACCCCACCACGGTCGCCGCGGACGCCATCCCGGCCGACCAGGAGGGTCTCGACATCGGACCCGAGACCCGTAAGCTCTACGCCTCGAAGCTCGCCGACGCGGCCACCGTCTTCTGGAACGGCCCGATGGGCGTCTTCGAGCACCCGGACTACGCCGAGGGCACCAAGGCGGTCGCCCAGGCTCTCCTCGACTCCCCGGCCTTCACGGTCGTCGGCGGTGGCGACAGCGCCGCGGCCGTCCGGATCCTGGGCTTCGACGAGAACGCATTCGGCCACATTTCCACCGGCGGCGGCGCCTCCCTCGAATACCTCGAGGGCAAGACGCTCCCCGGCCTCGCCGCACTGGAGAACTGACACCTGATGACTACGCGTACCCCGCTGATGGCGGGCAACTGGAAGATGAACCTCAACCACCTCGAGGCCATCGCCCACGTCCAGAAGCTCGCCTTCGCCCTGGCCGACAAGGACTACGAGGCCGTCGAGGTCGCCGTCCTGCCGCCCTTCACCGATCTGCGCTCCGTGCAGACCCTGGTCGACGGCGACAAGCTCAAGATCAAGTACGGCGCCCAGGACATCTCGGCGCACGACTCCGGCGCGTACACCGGCGAGATCTCGGGCCCGATGCTCGCCAAGCTGAAGTGCACGTATGTGGCCGTGGGCCACTCCGAGCGCCGCCAGTACCACGACGAGACCGACGAGGTCTGCAACGGCAAGGTGAAGGCCGCCTACAAGCACGGCCTGACCCCGATCCTCTGCGTCGGCGAGGGCCTCGACATCCGTGAGGCCGGCCAGCAGATCCAGTACACGCTCAACCAGATCGACGGCGGCCTCAAGGGCATCCCCGCCGAGCAGGCCGAGTCCATCGTCATCGCGTACGAGCCGGTGTGGGCCATCGGCACCGGCAAGGTCGCGACCCCCGAGGACGCCCAGGAGGTCTGCGGTGCGATCCGCGGCCGCCTGGCCGAGCTGTACTCGCAGGAGCTCGCCGACAAGGTGCGCATCCAGTACGGCGGCTCCGTGAAGTCCGGCAATGTGGCCGCGATCATGGCGCAGCCCGATGTCGACGGTGCCCTGGTGGGTGGCGCCGCCCTCGACACGGACGAGTTCGTCAAGATCGTCCGCTTCAGCGACCAGTGAGTATGCGGTAGCGGCGTTACGACGTACCCTTGCGGGGGTCGGCGGCTCCAGTTTCTAGCTCGAGGGCTACGAAGAAGAGCACCGGCCCCCGTCGTCGATTCTGATCCGAGGAAGTTGGTCCAGCCGTGGTTATGGGGTTCTCGATCGCCCTCATCGTCTTCAGCCTGCTGATGATGCTGCTGGTGCTGATGCACAAGGGCAAGGGCGGCGGCCTCTCCGACATGTTCGGTGGCGGCATGCAGTCGTCCGTCGGCGGCTCGTCGGTCGCCGAGCGAAATCTCGACCGCATCACCGTCGTGGTCGGTCTTCTCTGGTTCGCGTGCATTGTCGTGCTCGGCCTGCTGATGAAGGTGAACAACTGACCGCGAAAGCGGCTTGATTACCACCTTGCGAAATCATCGCTGAAAGCCCCATGTACGGTGCGTGCTCTCCAGCGCGGATTATCATGGGGCTTGCGTCTCGGGGCGGGGTGTAACTCCAAACACTGGACGCGCGTTGGGCCTTACGTAGACTGAGGCGCCCGCAGCAGCACCATCACGCAGGGAGTTACGACCGTGGCAAGTGGCAACGCGATCCGAGGAAGTCGGGTCGGGGCGGGGCCGATGGGCGAGGCCGAGCGCGGTGAGTCCGCGCCGCGACTGCGCATCTCCTTCTGGTGCTCCAACGGACACGAGACGGTGCCCAGCTTCGCCAGCGACGCGCAGGTTCCCGATACTTGGGACTGCCCCCGCTGCGGCTTCCCCGCCGGTCAGGACCGGGACAACCCGCCGGACCCGCCCCGCACCGAGCCGTACAAGACGCACCTGGCGTATGTACGGGAGCGGCGCAGCGACGCGGACGGCGAGGCGATTCTCGCGGAGGCGCTCGCCAAACTGCGGGGCGAGATCTAGGACTTGCGAAGGGCCGGACACCTGAGGGTGTTCGGCCGCTGCGCTTTTCACGGGCCGGTCGGCCTTTCATGTGACGTTTACCGGCACGTGTGCGGACAGACAGCTTCAGACATCTCATACCGGGCCCTGATCAATTAGGTTGGACCGTGCAGCGGGGCAAGGTACGTACATAGGTACGAGAGAAGGCTGAAGTCCGAGATGAACGCAGAAAGCCGCGCGCGGCTCAACCAGACGCCCGAGTGGGCGGCGCTCAGCAAGCACCGGGAGCAGCTGGGGGAGGTGCAGCTGCGTGATCTTTTCGCGCAGGATCCGGCGCGCGGTACGGGATACGCCCTCCAGGTCGGCGACCTGCACGTCGACTACTCCAAGCACCTCGTCACCGACGAGACGCTGGCACTGCTGCGCGAGCTCGCCGCCGCGACGGACGTCTTCGGGCTCCGGGACGCCATGTTCCGCGGCGAGAAGATCAACACCACCGAGGACCGTGCGGTCCTGCACACCGCGCTGCGCGCCCCGCGCGACGCGGTGATCGAGGTCGACGGCGAGAACGTGGTGCCGGCCGTGCACGCCGTCCTCGACAAGATGGCCGCCTTCGCCGACCAGGTCCGCTCCGGCGGGTGGACCGGGCACACCGGCAAGCGCATCAAGAACATCGTGAACGTCGGCATCGGTGGCTCGGACCTCGGTCCCGCGATGGCCTATGAGGTCCTGCGCTCCTTCACCGACCGTGACCTCACCGTGCGCTTCGTGTCCAACGTCGACGGCGCCGACCTGCACGAGGCCGTGCGGGACCTGGACCCGGCCGAGACGCTGTTCATCATCGCCTCGAAGACCTTCACCACCATCGAGACGATCACGAACGCCACCTCGGCGCGCGACTGGCTCCTGACCGGCCTGCGCGCCGACCAGAGCGCGGTCGCCAAGCACTTCGTGGCGCTTTCGACGAATGCCGAGAAGGTCGCCGAATTCGGCATCGACACGGCCAACATGTTCGAGTTCTGGGACTGGGTCGGCGGCCGCTACTCGTTCGACTCGGCGATCGGCCTGTCGCTGATGCTCGCCATCGGCCCGGACGCCTTCCGCGAGATGCTGGACGGCTTCCACCTCGTCGACGAGCACTTCCGCACCGCGCCCGCCGAGTCCAACGTGCCTCTGCTCCTTGGCCTGTTGGGCATCTGGTACGGCAACTTCCACGACGCCCAGGCGCACGCGGTCCTGCCGTACTCGCACTACCTCTCCAAGTTCACCGCGTACCTCCAGCAGCTGGACATGGAGTCCAACGGCAAGTCGGTCGGACGTGACGGCGAGCGGGTCGACTGGCAGACCGGGCCGGTCGTCTGGGGCACGCCGGGCACCAATGGGCAGCACGCGTACTACCAACTCATCCACCAGGGCACGAAGTTGATCCCCGCGGACTTCATCGGCTTCGCCGAGCCCGTCGGTGATCTGCTGCCGGGTCTGGTCGCCCAGCACGACCTTCTGATGGCCAACTTCTTCGCGCAGACGCAGGCGTTGGCCTTCGGCAAGACGCCGGACGAGGTGCGCGCCGAGGGCGTGCCGGAGGAACTCGTCCCGCACAAGACGTTCCGGGGCAACCACCCGACGACGACGATCCTCTCCAAGGAACTTTCGCCGTCGGTTCTCGGCCAACTCATCGCGCTCTACGAGCACAAGGTGTTCGTGCAGGGCGCGGTGTGGAACATCGACTCCTTCGACCAGTGGGGCGTCGAGCTCGGCAAGGTGCTCGCCAAGCGCATCGAGCCCGCCCTGACCGAGGGCGCCGAGGTGCCGGGCCTGGATGGTTCGACGACCGCGCTGGTCGCCAAGTACCGGACGCTGCGCGGGCGCTGAGCCTGAACAGGGCCCCGGCAGGTAGGTGAATCCTCTGGTGGATGGCTCTCGGCCAAGAGAGCCTGCTCCGCCAGAGGGTTCGCCTGTGTCAGGACCGACCGCCTTGCCGGGGGCCGAGGGGGCGCAGGTCCACATCCTGTTGCCCCGACAGGGGTGCCGGCTCCTTCCACGGCTCAGGGGCCGTCCTGGGCAGCAGCACCTCCACCGCCGTTCCCTTGCCGCGCTGTCGCTGTGCCCACTCCTCGACCTCCTCGCGGCAGGCGAGGTCCAGATGGGAGACGGCGGTCAGGTCGAGTTGGACACCGGAGCGGGCCGACAGGGGTTCCAGCGTGGCGATGAGCTGGGGGAGCCGCAGGAAGGTGGCGTTGCCGCTCATCACGAGGAGTGCGCTGTCGCCTTCGGTGACGGTGTCCATGCGCACGCGCGACATCCTTACCGCCGCAAGCAGGATCGCCACCGCGACGCCGGCGAGCACGCCCTCCAGCAGGTTGCCGACCACGATGGCGCCCGTGGTGACGACCATGACGACGCCCTCGCCCCGGTCCTTGCGCCACATCTCGGGGAACTGGCCCGGGTCGAGCAGCTTCCAGCCGCTGTGCACCAGGATTCCGGCGAGTACGGACACCGGTATCAGCCCGAGCACTCCCGGAAGCAGCAGGCCGAAGCCGAGCAGCCAGGCGCCGTGCAGGACACGGGACACCTTGGTGGTGGCGCCCGCCTGGACGTTGGCCGAGCTGCGCGCGATGACGGCGGTGATCGGCAAGGCGCCGAGCGCGCCCGCGACGGCGTTGCCGACGCCCTGGGAGAACAGTTCGGGGTTGTACCGGGTACGCGGCCCGCTGTGCATCCGGTCCACGGCCGCGGCGCTGAACAGGCTCTCGGCGGAGGCGATCACGGTGAACGTCACCACGACGCCGAGGACCGCCGGGTCCGCGAGCCCCGCGAACCGCTCTGGGCCCGGGATCAGTACGGCGTTCCCGAGGCTGCCGAAGTCGACGGTCTTCACGCCCATCCCAAGGAGCGCTGTGAGCAGCGCGCCGAGGGCGACGGCGACGAGCGGCGCGGGCAGCGCGCCGAGCGGTTTTGGGACCTTCTTCCACAGTGCGCAGATGGTGACGGCGAGTGCCCCGAGCGCCAGGGCTTGGGTCGCGGACCGGTCGGCGAAGGTATCGGGGAACAGGGCGGGCAGTCCCGCGATGTTCTTGAGCGCGTTGCCGAGCTGGGCGTGATCGGTGAGGGCGTACAGCTGGCCGAGGATGAGCGGGAGTCCGATGCCGGCGAGCATGCCGCCGATCACCGACACCGGGATGGCCTGGAAGAAGCGGCCCGCCTTGAGGGCGCCGAGCACCATCTGGAGGAGGCCGGTGGCGAGCACGATCGGGCCCAGCATCTCCAGGCCGTGGTCGGTGACGGCCTCGAGTACCAGCGCGGCGAGTCCGGCGGCCGGCCCGCTGACCTGGAGGTTGCTGCCGGGCAGGAAGCCGACGACGAGGCCGCCGACGATTCCGGAGATGATGCCGAGTGCCACCGGCACCCCGGAGGCGGCGGCGACGCCGATGCACAGGGGCAGCGCCACCAGGAACACGACGAGGGAGGCGACGACGTCGGTGGCGATCACACCTCCTGAGGGCGGCGGCGCGGATGTGCCCGGTCCTGCGGGCGCGCCCCGTCCTGCGGGAGCGGGGCGCTTGGCGTGCCGTCCGGAGCCCATCAGCCTTCCCCCGCAGACCAGTTGAGTATGTCGACCTCGCCCGTGTCGATCCGGTAGAACCAGCCGTGCAGCCGCACGTCACCCCGTTCGACGCCGGGCCGGACGGACGGATAGGTGGCGAGGGTGGTGAGCTGGGCGGCCACATGCCGGTGCACCAGGCGGGTCAGCGCCGGGTCGTATGCCGTCTCGGAAGAGCTGCCGGCCCCGGGACGGCCGAGGCCCAGTGAGGGCCGGGCGAGGTCCAGCCAGCGGCCGATACTCGGCAGCCCCGCGAGGTCGGTGCCGCTGACGAGGGCGTCGAGCGCCCCGCAGTGTGAGTGGCCGCAGACGACGATGTCGCGGACGCCGAGCACCTCCACGGCGTACGAGATGGTGGCGGCCTCGCTGCACGCCGGGCTGTGGTCGTACGGAGGCACGATGCTCCCGGCGGTGCGCAGTTCGAAGAGGTCGCCGGGTCCGGCACCCGTGATGTGGGCCGGGACCACCCGCGAGTCCGAGCAGGTGATGAACAGCGCCTGGGGTGCCTGGCCCTCGGCGAGCCTGCGATATTTGTCACTGTCGGCGCTCACGTGATGCCTGAACGACTGTGCACGCTCCAGTAGTTGCTGCATGGACGCGCTCCTTTCGTTTCGGGTGATCAGGACGCTAACCAGCGGCTTTGCGGCCACGGGAGGGCTCTGGCCGAGCGCTGGACGGACCTTGGCGAATTCCTGGGCCGCCCCTGTACTTGCCTTAACTCCTGTGCCGTCCGGGCCCGTTGGGGTGTGACGGCTGATGTACCTTCCGGGGCATGCGAGTGCTCCTTGTGGAGGACGACGAGACGATCGCCGAGCCGCTGGCCGACGGTCTCGGCCGGTACGGCTTCACCGTCACGCGGTGTGCCACGGGCGCGGAGGCGCTGGGCACGCCGCCCGGCGACTTCGTGCTGCTCGACCTGGGGCTGCCGGACATGGACGGCATCGACGTGTGCCGCGGGCTGCGCCAGGTTTCCCCGGTGCCGATCATCATGCTGACCGCGCGCGGCGGTGAGGCCGACCGCATCGTGGGCCTGGAACTCGGTGCGGACGACTACCTGGGGAAGCCGTTCTCGCTGCGCGAACTGGTTGCGCGGATGCGGGCGGTGACCCGGCGCACGGCCGCCCCGGCGCAGGCCTCGACCGCCGTACCGGCCCGGGCCCAGGCCCCTGCTCCCGTACCGGCACCGCCCGGCCCCCTCGTCGCAGGACCGCTCACCGTCGACCGGCGCACTCGCCACGTGCACATGGCGGGCGAGGGCGTGGCCCTGACCCCGAAGGAGTTCGACCTGCTGGCGCTGCTCATGCAGGACCCGGGCGCGGTGTTCCCGCGCAGACTGCTCCTGGAGGCGGTGTGGGAGGCGGATTTCTTCGGATCGACCAAGACTCTCGATGTCCATGTGGCCGCACTGCGGCGGAAGTTGGGCGATTCCGCATGGATCGAAACGGTGCGCGGAGTGGGGTTCCGGTTGGTCGCGCCGGGCGGCTGAGGAGGCCAGGGACGTGCGCTACCGCCTGCTGCGCAGCTACCTGATGCTTGCCGCGCTGGCCCTGATCGTGCTGGAACTGCCGCTCGGCCGCTTCTACTTGCGCTCGGAGGAGACCCGGGCACTGGCCGCGCTGGAGCGCAATGCCGAGGTGCTTGCCGCCTACGCCGACCAGTTGATCGAGGCGCGCGCCCCGGACCGGCTGCCCGCCCTGGCCCGCGACACGGCGGGACGCATCGCCGGCGAAGTCGTCGTCGTGGACGCCCGGGGCCAGCTCCTGGCCGCCTCGCCGGGGTTCAGCGAGCGTGAGCGCCGGAAGCTGGCGCGGCAGCCCGAGATCGTCACGTCACTGGGCGGCGGCTTCACGGCGGGCGTACGCCATGGGTCGGCCGGGGGTGAAGCGGTCGTGCACCTGGCCGTGCCCACCCGCCCCGGCCCGGTGTCGCGCGGCGCGGTACGGATCACCGTGCCGCGTTCGCAGATCATGGTCGACAGCCATGCGGTGTGGCTGTATCTGGGGGCGGCCGGGGCAGGTGTCCTCGCAGTCGCCGCCGTGGTGGCGTTCGCCATGGCGCGCTGGATCAGCCGCCCGGTCCTTGCGCTCCAGGAGGCGGCGGCGCGGGTCGCGGCGGGTGGCGATCTTGTCGTGCCCGCCCGCCGGACAACCGGGCCGCCCGAGATCCGCCGGCTCACCGAGACGCTGCGCATGACCGCCCGGCGCCTGGGCCATCTCCTTGCCGCCCAGCGGGCCTTCGCGGGGGAAGCCTCCCACCAGCTCAAGACGCCGCTGGCGGCACTGCGGCTGCGCCTCGAGAACCTGGAACAGGACCTCGCGCCGCGCGCACGGCGGGACTTGGAGGCGGCCCTCGCGGAGACCGACCGTCTTGCCCGGACGGCGGAGACGCTCCTTGCCCTGTCCCGCCTGGAGGAGTCCGGCAGCGCGCCCGAACCGATCGTCGTGGACGCCGTCGTGGCCGAGCGCGTCGCTTCGTGGGCGCCGGTCGCGGCGGCATCCGGTGTCTGGCTGGTCGCGGCAGGCGAGGCGGCGGGCCGGGTCTGGGCGCTGCCGGGTGCGGTGGAGCAGATCCTCGACAATCTGCTGTCCAACGCCGTACGGGTCTGTCCGACGGGCGGCACGGTCACCGTCCGCACCCACGTCGTGCGCCCGCGCCACAGGCTGAGCCGGCGTGCCCGCCGTAGCCGCGGGACCCAGGAGGACGGCGCCCCGCCGCAGTTGGTCGAGCTGCATGTGGTCGACGAAGGGCCGGGGCTCTCGCCGGAGGAGCGCGAGCGTGCCTTCGACCGGTTCTGGCGGGCCTCGGACGCGCCCAAGGGCGGGTCCGGTCTGGGCCTGCCGCTCGTCCGGCGCCTGGCGCGGGCGGCGGGCGGTGACGCCCGCCTGGACCAGGCACCGGGTTCCGGGGTCGACGCGGCGGTGACTCTGGTCCGTGCGACGAGCGCCGTCACCTGGCGGCGGCGCGAGGACAGAGCGGCCACGGCGCACCCTGATGGCCGACGGGCCCGGCCGTGGGCGGCCAGGCCCTGAATCCACCCCAGCTGAAGCAGGGGGATTCTTGGCTCACGCCGCCTGGCGCACCACCGCACAGAGCTCTGGCGTCAGGCGACCGCGCTCAGCGTGTCCGCGAGGCGGCGCCGGGCCGCTCGCGACGCCGGGAGCGCGGCAAGGGCGGCGGCTCCAAGGACCGCGGCCGAGCCGAAGAGGATGAGCAGAGCGGGGGACGGCATCCGGGCGATGCCGGCGCCGATGCCGTTCGACCGGCCCTGGGCGTCGATCAGCCAGTGCGCCAGGGGCAGCCCGAGGGCCGTGCCGGTGAGCGCGGCGGCGAGGGCGGTGCACCCCGTCGCCGTCACCGCGACCGCCGTGATCTGCCGTGGCGACAGGCCGATCGCCTTGAGGGCGAGCAGATCCCGTTCCCCCTCGCGCACCGTGCCGCCGATCGCGGTCAGCAGCTCGATGAGCCCGATCAGGGCGAGGACGGCGATCAGACCGATGACCACCGAGCGCAGGGGCGAGAGCCCGTCGGCCGGGTTGGTCACGGCCTGGACGTCGAGCTGTCCCCGCGAGGTCTTCGTCAGCTCGGCGCCGACCGCTGCGGGATCCGCGCCGGGGCGCAGCTGGAGCTGGTAGAGCGTGGGCCGGAGCTTCGGGTCGTTCTCCCGCAGCGTGTCGAGCGAGGTGGAGATGACCCGGCCGCTGTTCTCCGGCTCGATGTTGCGGCCCACGATGTGCAGGATCTGCGGGCGCCCGCCCACCGTCATCCGCACCCAGTCACCGACGCGTACGTCCAGTGCGTCGAGGAGCCCCTGTCCGGCCACCGCCTCGTCCGGGCCGCGCGCCGGGCGGCCCTCGGCCAGGGTGAAGGGGTACGGGTCCTGGTGCGTGCCCAGGCCGCGCAGCGCGATGGTGCCGGTCTGGCCGGGGACGAGGGCGGCCACCTCGATGCCTGGATGGACCCCGGTGACCTGCCGGTTTCCGGCGAGCAGATCCCGCGCCCCGGAGTCGGTCAGGTCCTCGTCGGCGCGGGCGGTGAGCGCCGCCGCGAGGCCCAGCTCCTGGGGCTTGTCGTGGAACCGGTCGATGGTGGTCCAGGCGCTCAGCGCGACCACGATCAGCAGGAGCGGCAGGGCGAGGCGGGCGATCGCGGACAGAGAGCGCGGCCGCCGCGTGAACGCCTTGTGCCAGCCGAGGACCAGCGCGGGCGGCAGCCGCAGCCCCAGTGCCCCGCGCGCCACGCCGGACAGACGCCCGCCGGGCGCCACCGCGGCCCGCAGCACCGGCACCGACGGCACCCGCCCGGCCCGCCACGCGGCGAGCCCCGTCATGGCCCCGATGAAGAGGACCACGGCGGCCGGCACCCCGAACAGGGCCGCCGTATGCTCCGGCAGCCCCTGCCACACGCCGACCGCGTCGCCGAGCCGCCCCGGGACGCGGCTGCCCAGGGTCTGGATGAGAGCCGTCGCCACCGCGGCGCCGAGCAGGGCGTACGCCAGATGCTGGACGAGGAAGCTGCGCACCACCTGGCCGGGGGTGAAGCCGATGGCCTTCAGGACCGAGATGTCGCGCAGATGGCCCCGGATACGGGTGTCGATGGCGCCGTACACGGCAAGGGCGGCGGCCACCAGGGCGCCCAGGCCGAAGAGGCCGAGCACCTGGCCGAGCAGCCGGTTGCCGCCCTGGGCCTCCGCGCGTGCCTGCTGCCAGTGGGAGACCTGGGTGACCGCTCCGGCGCCCAGGGTCGTGACGGCGCGCTGCACCGCGTAGTCCGTGTCGCCGGGGTCGGCGAGGCGGAGGCCGACGACCTGGCCCGAGCGTCCTTCGGCCCGCTGCACGACGGACGGGGGAGCCCAGACGAGTCCGGACCGCTCCCCGGGGCTGTAGCCGGGCTCGGCGCTGTCGGCGACGCCGAGGACGGTCAGGGTGCGCGCGGTGCCGGGCAGCTTCAGGGTGTCGCCGGGCTCGGCCCACAGCGCACGGGCGAGGCCGTGTTCGAGGACGACGCCGTCCGGAGTGGCCGGGTCCAGCCAGCGGCCCGAGGTGAGCAGGGGGCGCCCGGTGGCGGGCGGTGCCCCGGTGGCTCCGCGCAGTTCGACGGAGGCACGGGCGCCGTGTGACTCGACGGCGGTCGCGGCGGTCCGGTACGGCCCGGAGACGGACTCGACGCCGCCGAGCCGGGCAAGGCGGCCCGCGTCGGTGTCGGCCCCGGTGTGGATCCACACATGGGCGCCCCGTGACTGGGTGAAGACGCGCTGCCAGGGGTTGGTGGCGTACCCGAAGAGCGCCGACGCAAGGAGCAGCGAGGCGACGATCCCGGCGGTGGCGAGCACGATGAACAGCGCCTCGCCACGGTGCGTCCGCAGATCGGCGTGCGCCCAGCGCAGGGTGGCCCGCATGTCCTCAGCCCCTCGGCCCGAGAGCGCGTGCGGCGGGGCGGTGCGTGGGCAGCAACCCGCGTACGGCGCGAGGGCTTGTCGGCGGATGGCCGGGCACTGCGGGACGGCTCGTCGGCGGGTGGGCGTGCACGTGAGGTCAGTCCTTCAGTTCGAGCACGCCGGAGATGCCGGTGCCGCGCGGCAGTGCGCCGCCGAGCTCGGCGTCGTCGGCGATCCGGCCGTCGAAGAAGCTGATGACGCGGTCCGCGGAGCTCGCGAGCCGTGCGTCATGGGTGACGAGCACAATCGTCTGACCGCGCTGGTGGAAGCGGGACAGCAGGCGCATCACCTCGCGCGTCCCCTTGCTGTCCAGGCTGCCCGCGGGCTCGTCGGCCAGGAGCAGGGAAGGGTGGTTGACCAGGGCGCGGGCCAGCGCGACGCGCTGCTGCTCGCCGCCGGACAGCTCGCCCGGCATGCTGCGCTCCTTGCCCTGGAGGCCGAGCTCGGCCAGGAGCTCCTCGCGCTCGGCGCGCGCCTGTTTCGGCGAGGTCCCGGCGAGCAGCGCGGGCAGCTCCACATTGTCGGCGACCGACAGATTGGAGACGAGGTTGAAGAACTGGAAGACGATGCCGATCCGGCGTCTGCGCTCCACCGCCCAGCGCGCCTCGCTGTAGGAGTCGGTGGACTCGCCGTCCAGGCGGATGCTGCCGCTGTCCGGCCGCTGGAGCCCGCCGAGCAGATGCAGCAGGGTCGACTTCCCGGCGCCGGAGGGCCCGGTGACGGCGACGAACTCGCCCTGCCGTATGCAGAGATCGACACCGCGTACGGCAGGGGCGGGCGCGCCCTCGCCGTAGTGGGTCTTGACCAGGCCCTCGGCCTCGAGGAGGGGAGGCAGGGGAGACGGCGTGGAGGGACGGTCGTTCACTACTGTTCCTCCAGCTCTTCCTGGCACCGCTCGAGCCAGTCGAGGTCGGCCTGCAGATGCAGCATGGCGCCCTCGATCAGCAGTTGGGAGATGCGGTTGTCCCGGTTCTCGGCCGCGGACAGCTTCGACAGATCGCGCATGGTGTTCAGGTACTGGCGCCGCTGTTTGTTTATCAGGGCGATCTGGTCGGCGAGGCCGGTCCGCGGGGCGAGCGCGAGCTTCATGAAGAACTCGTCCCGCACCCGCGGCTCGTCCGCCGTCTCCTCGTACCAGGCGTGCAGCGCTTCCCGCCCGGCGTCGGTGAGGTGGTAGATCTTCTTGTTGGGCCGGCTCGACTGCTCGACTTCCTCGCCCTCGATCAGTCCCGACTTCTCGAGGCGGCCGAGCGTCACATAGATCTGGCCGACGTTCGGCTGAGGGTACGCGGAGCCGAGGAGTTGCTCAAGGTCCTGCTTGAGCTCGTAGCCGTGGGCCGGGCCTCGCGCCAGGAGAGCAAGGAGGGGCAGCCGCACTCGTGCTCTCCTCCTCGCATCCTCGTATTGTGCTCCAGGCCCTAGTATCGCCCATACCTAACGGGTATACATGGCCCCTGACGCATGGCGAAGGTGCCGGGCGCCGGTGTACAGGGAGGAACCTATGCGGTGGATACGTGCCGCGGGTAGGGGACTCCTGGTCATCGCCGTGATCCTGTCCGGGTACGTCGCATCGGGAACCCGGTCCGACACGGTATCCGGCGACGGACGCGGCCCCCTCACGCTGGCCACCGCGGGCGATCTCACCGGCTATCTGGGCCCGCTCCTCGAGGGCTGGAACCGCACCCACCCCGGCGAGAAGGTCACCCTCGTCGAGCTCCCGGACTCCGCCGACGAGACCCATGCGCAGATGACCACCGATCTGCGCTCGGACAGCAGCCGCTTCGACGTGCTCAACATCGACGTCGCCTGGACCTCGGAGTTCGCCGCCGCGGGCTGGATCGCCCCGCTGCGGCGCGACAGCTTCCCGCTGAAGAGCTTCCTGCCGCCGGTCGTGGACACGGCCACGTACGACGGGAAGCTGTACGCGGTTCCCTACGTCACCAACGCCGGGCTGCTCCTGTACCGCAAGGACGTCCTGGCCAAGGAGGGCATCGCGCCGCCGCGTACCTGGGCCGAGCTCGAACGGGCGGCGAAGACCATCGCCCCCAAGTACGGACTCGACGGATACGCGGGCCAGTTCCTCCCCTACGAAGGGCTCACCGTGAACGCCGCCGAGGCGGTCTACTCGGCGGGCGGCACGATCCTCGGCGACGACGGCGAGCGCGTCACGGTCAACTCCACGGCGGCCCGCGAGGGCATCGGGTTCCTCGCCCGCGGGGTGCGCGAGGGCTGGATCCCGAAGAAGGCCCTGACGTATAAGGAGGAAGAGTCCCGGCAGGCCTTCCAGGACGGCCGGCTGCTCTTCCTGCGCAACTGGCCGTACGCGTACGTCAGCGCGTCCGGCGAGAAGTCCGAGGTCGCGGGGAAGGTCGGCGCCGTACAGCTGCCGGGGGCCGACGGCCCGGGGACGAGTGTGCTCGGCGGCTCGAACCTCGCCGTCAGCTCGCATGCGCGGCACCCCGATTCCGCCGCCCGCCTTCTCGCGTATCTCACCGGCGAGAAGGTGCAGCGGCAGGTCCTCACGCGGGGCGCGCTGCCGCCCGTGCGGGCCGCGCTCTATCGGGACCCCGGTCTCATCCGGAAGTTCCCGTATCTGCCGACGCTGCGCGCGAGCGTGCTCGCGGCGGCACCGCGCCCCAAGAGCCCCCGCTACGACCAGGTGAGCCTGGCGGTGCAGGCCGCCGTGCATGACGCCATGGCCGGGAATCAGTCGCCCGACGCGGCGGTGCGGCGCCTTGCGCGGGAGCTTGCGGCGATCTCGCGCTAGCTGTCCTAGTTACATGTTAGGTATCTGAGGCGAGCTTCAGAGGCCTCAGGTGCACCAAAAACTCTGGACATAACACCTCAATTCATCCCCGCTTTCTGCCTACTCGTTGACACCTCTGCGACATGCCTACTTAACATGCATGCATAACCGCTCGGGTCGCGGTCACTCCACGCACTTCACGTAGACAGGTCAACGGGTCATGCTCACAGTCCCGGCCGGCGACGGCCTCGCGCGCCTCCACCCGCACCACTGGTGGCGGGACGCAGTGATCTATCAGGTGTACGTCCGCAGCTTCCTGGACAGCACCGGTGACGGCATCGGCGATCTCGCCGGGGTCCGCGCGGGCCTGCCGTATCTGAAGAAGCTCGGCGTCGACGGCATCTGGCTGAGCCCCTTCTACCCCTCGCCCCAGCACGACCACGGCTACGACGTCGCCGACTACTGCGACGTGGACCCGATCTTCGGCAACCTCGCCGAGTTCGACCTGCTGATGGCCGACGCCCGGCGCCTGGGCGTCAAGGTGCTCCTGGACATCGTCCCCAACCACTGCTCCAGTGACCACGACTGGTTCCGCGAGGCGCTCGCCGCGGAGCCCGGCAGCGCGGCGCGCGCCCGCTTCCACTTCGCCGAGGGCCGCGGCCCGCACGGCGAGGAGCCGCCCAACAACTGGCACGCCATGTTCGGCGGCCCCGCCTGGACCCGCGTCACCGAGCCGGACGGCACCCCCGGCCAGTGGTACCTGCACATGTTCACGCCCGAGCAGCCGGACCTGAACTGGCGCAACCCCGAGGTCGGCGCCCACTTCGACCACGCGCTGCGGTTCTGGCTCGACCGGGGCGTCGACGGCTTCCGCATCGATGTGGCCGCCGGGCTCTTCAAGCACCCCGACCTGCCGGACTCGCCGGACCCCGAGGCCGACGCCCGCACCCGCGACTCGGTCAACCCCCTCGCCTGGAACCAGCCCGAGGTGCACGACGTGTGGCGGCACTGGCGGGCCGTGTGCGAGGAGTACACCGCACGCGACGGCCACGAGCGCCTCCTCGTCGGCGAGGTCTCCGTGCCGACCGCCCGCGAACACGCCCAGTACGTACGCCCCGACGAACTCCACCAGGCGTTCTTCTTCGACCTGCTGGGCGCGCCCTGGGACGCGGACGCCTTCCGCAAGGTCATCGACGAGGCGATGCGGGACATCGCGGGCACCGGCTCCACGGTCACCTGGGTGCTCAACAACCACGACCAGGTCCGCACGGTCACGCGGTACGGCGAGTCCGGCACCGAGGGCAGCGGCCTCGGCGCCACCCGGGCACGGGCCGCGGCGCTGCTCATGCTCTCGCTGCCCGGAGCCGCGTACATCTACCAGGGCGAGGAGCTCGGCCTTCCCGAGGTCGACGATCTGCCCGACGAGGTGCTCACCGACCCGATCTTCCACCGCACCGGCAGCCGGGCCCGGATCCGCGACGGCTGCCGGGTGCCGCTGCCGTGGTCCGGGCACGCGTCGCCGTTCGGCTTCACCTCCGGGGCCGAGAGCGCCAAGCCGTGGCTGCCGCAGCCCGCGTGGTTCGCCGAGCACGCCACCGACCGCGCGCTCGCCGACACCCGCTCCTTCTGGCACCTCTACCGCGACGGACTCCAACTGCGCGCCGGGCTGCCCCAGTTGGGAGAGGGAGCGCTGCGCTGGCTGCAGACGCCGCCCGGGGTCCTAGCCTTCGTGCGCGGCGACGGCCTGGTGTGCGCGGTCAACTTCGGCACGGCTCCGGTGCCCGCGCCCGTCTCCGGCGCCCCGCTGCT
Source organism: Streptomyces sp. NBC_01381 (assembly GCF_026340305.1). Lineage (NCBI taxonomy): Bacteria > Bacillati > Actinomycetota > Actinomycetes > Kitasatosporales > Streptomycetaceae > Streptomyces > Streptomyces sp. NBC_01381. Next base: position 3,346,107 of record NZ_JAPEPI010000001.1, read on the forward strand.
TTCCAGCGGTCCGTGCCCGACCGGCGTCCTGCCCGGCTCCACCGCCGCCTGGTGGATCAGTGACTGCACCAACCCCTGAGATCCGCTCCACCCAAGAGACCGTCAACTCCTTTGCCCCCGAAGGGACATCAACGATGATGCGACGACGTATCACGCTTGCGAGCTGCACCGCCCTCGCCCTGGCCATGGGCGCCACCGCCTGCGGCGGTGGCGACGTCAGCGCCGGTGGCGGTGACAAGTCGCTCGACGGCCAGACGATCACCGTCGCCGGCGTCTGGTCCGGCAGCGAGCAGAAGAACTTCCAGAAGGTGCTCGACGCCTTCGGCGAGGAGACCGGGGCCAAGGCCCAGTTCGTCTCCACCGGTGACAACGTCTCCACCGTCGTCGGCAGCAAGATCGAGGGCGGCAACGCCCCCGACGTCGTGATGGTCCCGCAGGTCGGCGTCCTGAAGCAGTTCGCCAAGAAGGGCTGGCTCAAGCCCCTGTCCCAGAAGACCGAGCAGGCCGTCGACACCAACTACGCGAGCGTGTGGAAGAAGTACGGCAGCGTCGAAGGCGCCCTCTACGGCCTCTACTTCAAGGCCGCGCACAAGTCGACCGTCTGGTACAGCCCCGAAGCCCTCGACCAGGCGGGCGTCAAGACCCCCAAGACGTACGAGGACATGCTCAAGGCGGGCGGGACGGTCTCCGACTCGGGGCTCGCCGCCTTCTCCGTCGCGGGACAGGACGGCTGGACCCTCACCGACTGGTTCGAGAACATCTACCTCTCGCAGGCCGGGCCCGAGAAGTACGACCAGCTCGCCGCGCACAAGATCAAGTGGACCGACCCGTCCGTGGTCGACGCGCTCACCACCCTCGGCAAGCTCTTCAAGGACGAGCAGCTGATCGCCGGCGGCCGCAAGGAGGCCCTGAGCACCGACTTCCCGGGCTCCGTCGAGAAGGTCTTCGGGCCCGAGCCCAAGGCGGGCATGGTCTACGAGGGCGACTTCGTGGCCGGTGTCGCCAAGGACCAGTTCGACAAGAAGATCGGTACGGACGCCGACTTCTTCCCCTTCCCCGCGGTCGACGGCGGCAAGGCACCCGTGGTCAGCGGCGGTGACGCCGCGGTCGTCCTGAAGGACGGCAAGAACCAGGAGGGCGCCATGAAGTTCCTGGAGTACCTGGCGACCCCCGAGGCGGCCGCCGTGTGGGCCGAGGCGGGCGGCTTCCTCTCCCCGAACAAGAAGGTCGACCTCGCGTCGTACGGCGACGACGTCAGCCGCGAGACCGCCAAGTCCCTTGTCGGCGCAGGTGATTCGGTCCGCTTCGACATGTCCGACCAGGCCCCCGCGGCCTTCGGCGGCACCAAGGGCATGGGCGAGTGGAAGCTCCTCCAGGACTTCCTGCGCGACCCGTCCGACCCGAAGGCCACGGCGCGGCGGCTCGAGGCCGCGGCCGCCAAGGCCGACAAGGGCTGATCGCCGTGACCGCCACTTCCGCCACCTCCGCCGGGCCCCCGGCCGCCACCGAGGCCGCCCGGCGCAGGCGCCGCGGGCGGGTCATCGCCGTCGTCTTCGTGCTGCCCGCCCTGCTCCTGCTCGGCGCCCTCGTCGTCTACCCCGTGCTGTTCTCGGCGGGACGCAGCTTCTTCGACGCCTCCGGCACGGAGTTCGTCGGCGGCGACAACTACACCGAGATGTTCCGCGACCCGGCCACGCTCAAGGCCATCCGCAACAGCGTCATCTGGGTGGTCATAGCCCCGACGCTGCTCACCGGGCTCGGCCTCATCCTGGCCGTCCTGGTCGAGAAGATCCGCTGGGCCACCGCGTTCAAGCTGCTGCTCTTCATGCCCATGGCGGTCTCGTTCCTCGCCGCGGGCATCATCTTCCGGCTCGCGTACGACGAGGACCCCGAGAAGGGTGTCCTGAACGCCGCCGTGGTGGGCGTGCACGACGCCTTCGAGGGCACCTCCTCCTATCCGACCGCGCGTGCCCGTGACGGCCAGGGCCTGACCAAGGGCGCCGACGGCTCGTACCGTACGACGGCCGCCGCGTCCCCCGGCCAGACGGTCGGTCTCGGCCTTGTCGGCGTCGCGCCCAAGGACCTGCCCGAGGACGCCGCGCCCGCATACGCGGCGGCCGGGCGGACGGCCGGCGCGCAGGAACTGCGCGGTGTCGTCTACCTGGACTTCGTACCCGGCGGGGGAGGGAAGCAGGGCGAGACGGACCGGGCCGAGAGCGGACTGCCGCAGATGCAGGTCGAGGCGGTGCAGGGCGGCAAGACGGTCGCGAGCACCACCACCGGCGCCGACGGCTCCTTCCGCTTCACGGACCTCGACCCCGGTACGGCGTACAGCGTGCGGCTGCCCGCGGAGAACTTCGCCGCGCCCTACGAAGGCGTCTCCTGGCTGGGCCCCGCCCTCGTCACCCCGGCCATCATCGGCGCGTATCTGTGGATCTGGACGGGCTTCGCCATGGTGCTCATCGGCGCCGGGCTCGCCGCGCTGCCGCGCGACGCCCTGGAGGCGGCCCGGATGGACGGCGCCAGTGAGTGGCAGGTCTTCCGCCGGATCACCGTGCCGCTGCTCGCGCCCGTCCTCACCGTGGTCTTCGTGACCCTGGTGATCAACGTGATGAAGGTCTTCGACCTCGTCTACATCATCGCGCCGGGGCCCGTGCAGGAGGACGCCACGGTCCTCGCCACCCAGATGTGGCTGGTCTCCTTCGGCGGCGGCAACAACCAGGGCCTCGGCAGCGCGCTCGGCATGCTCCTGCTGCTCCTGGTGATCCCCGCCATGGTGTTCAACGTCCGCCGCTTCCGCAGGAGTCAGTCATGACCGTCACCACTCCCGAACGGCAGGCCGTGGCGCCGGACAAGGAACCGGCGGCCGCCGCACCGGCCACCCGCCCCCGCCCCAAGGGCCGGATCGGCCGGTGGCTCGGCAGCAGCCTGGTCCAGGCGTTCCTCGTGGTCGTCGCGCTTGTCTGGATCACCCCGCTCGCCGGGCTCTTCCTCTCCTCGCTGCGTTCCGCCCAGGACAACGCGAGCGGCGGCTGGTGGACCTCCCTGAGCAGCCCGGCGCAGCTGTCCTTCGACAACTACTCGGCGCTGCTCGGCAACGCCGGGATGACGCAGGCGTTCTGGAACACCGTCCTGATCTCGGTGCCCGCGACCGCCCTGGTCGTCGTCATCGCGGCCCTCGCCGCGTACGCCTTCGCCTGGCTGGAGTTCCCCGGCAGGGACCCGCTGTTCCTGCTCGTGGTGGCGCTGCTCGTGGTGCCGATGCAGATCGGCCTGCTTCCGGTGGCCAAGCTCTTCGGTGAGCTGGGGCTTTTCGGCACCATCCCGGGCGTGGTGCTCTTCCACGTCGCCTACGGACTGCCGTTCGCCATCTTCCTGCTGCGCAACTACTTCGCCGAGATGCCGAAGGAGATGCTGGAGGCGGCCCGGATGGACGGCGGCACGGAGTGGCGGATCTTCACGCGGCTCGTGCTGCCGGTGGGGCGTCCTGCCATCGCGAGCCTGGCCATCTTCCAGTTCCTCTGGGTGTGGAACGACATGCTGGTGGCGCTGCTCTTCGCCGACAGCGCCTCGCAGCCGCTGACCGTGGAACTGCAGTCGCAGATCCGGCAGTTCGGCAGCAACATCGATGTGCTCGCGCCCGGCGCGTTCCTCTCGCTGGTCGTCCCGGTGGTCGTGTTCTTCGCGTTCCAGCGGCACTTCGTGCAGGGGGTGATGGCGGGCTCCGTCAAGTGAGCCCGTACGTACGGGAGTTGCCCGTACGCACAACGCGCCGCGGCCCGGTCCTCCACGGGGGAGGACCGGGCCGCGGCACGTGCGTCGTCGCTGCCGTCAGGCCGACGCCGGCGGATACAGATCGCGCGGCAGCTGCGAGGCCGCCGCCGCGTCGAGCAGCCACAGGGTGCGTGACCGACCGTAGGCGCCGGCCGCGGGGGCCTGCACCTCGCCCGCTCCGGAGAGGGCGATCGCCGCGGCGTTCGCCTTGTCCTCGCCCGCCGCGAGCAGCCACACCTCGCGGGCCGCCCGGATCGCCGGGAGGGTGAGCGTGATGCGGGTGGGCGGCGGCTTGGGCGCGCCGTGCACGCCGACCACCGTGCGCTCCGTCTCACGGACCGCGGGCAGCTCCGGGAAGAGCGAGGCGACATGGGTGTCCGGGCCGACGCCCAGCATCAGTACGTCGAACGTCGGCACCGGACCGTGGTCCTCGGGCCCGGCCGCCGCGGAGAGCTCGGCGGCGTACTGCGCCGCCGCCGCGTCCGCCTCGTACACGCCGTCCGACGCGGGCATCGGATGCACCCGGGCCGGGTTCAGCGGCACCGAGTCGAGCAGCGCCTCCTTGGCCTGGGTGTAGTTGCGCTCCGGGTCGCCGTCCGGCAGGAAGCGCTCGTCGCCCCACCACAGGTCGAGGCGCGACCAGTCGACCGCGTCCTTCGCCGGGGCCGAACTGAGCGCCGCAAGGAGGCCGTTGCCGTTGCGGCCGCCGGTGAGGACCACTGACGCGTAGCCCCTGGCGGACTGCGCGTCGACGATCTTCGTGATGAGGCGGGCCGCCGCGGCCTGCGCCATCAGCTCCTTGTCGCGGTGGACGACGAGCTGCGGAGCCGCACTCACTTCGCCGCCGCCTTCTTGGCCGGGGCCTTCTTCGCCGGGGCGGCCTTCTTCGGCTCGTCGGCGGACTGCTCGCCGGCGGACGGCTCGGCCGCCGGCGCCGCCGGCTGCTTCACCGGCTCACCGAGCCGCTCCACGCCGAACTTCAGCGCGGACGCGTAGGTGTCGTCCGGGTCGAGCCGGCGCAGCTCCTCGGCGATCAGCTCGGCCGTCTCACGGCGCTTGAGCGCCACCGCACGGTCGGGCTGCCCCTGGACGGAGAGCGTCGCGAGCGAGCCGTCGGAGCGGCCGAGCACGATGGGACCGCAGTCGGTCTCCATGCGTACGCCGGTCAGGCCAGGGCCCGTCGAGATCGAACGCTTCACGGGGACATCGAGGCGGTCCGCGAGCCACATCGCGAGCAGCTCGCAGCTCGGGTTGAACTCCTCGCCCTCCACCTCGACCGACGTGACCTTGCAGGTGACCTGGTCAAGGGCGGCCGCGAGCATCGAGCGCCACGGCGTGATCCGGGTCCAGGACAGGTCCGTGTCGCCGGGGTGGTACGCCTCGGCACGCGCGGCCAGCTCGTGGATCGGCTGCTCCGCGGCGTAGGTGTCCGTGACGCGGCGCTGGGCCAGGGCGCCCAGCGGGTCGTTGGACGGGTCGAGCGGGGCGCTCACCGGCCACCAGACGACCACGGGGGCGTCGGGAAGCAGCAGCGGCAGGACGACCGACTGGGCGTGGTTGATGACCTCGCCGTACAGCCGCAGGATCACCGTCTCGCCGGTGCCCGCCTCGACGCCCACCCGCACCTCGGCGTCGAGCCGCGACGACGTGCGGTCACGCGGCGAGCGCGCGGCGCGCCGGATGACGACGAGGGTGCGCGAGGGGTGCTCGCGGGACGCGTCGTTGGCGGCCTTCAGGGAGTCGTAGGCGTTCTCCTCGTCGGTGACGATGACGAGGGTGAGGACCATGCCGACGGCCGGGGTGCCGATCGCGCGGCGGCCCTGCACGAGCGCCTTGTTGATCTTGCTGGACGTGGTGTCCGTAAGGTCGATCTTCATGGCCGACGCCAGCTCCGTCCGTCTCGTGCGAGCATTTCGTCCGCCTCGGTCGGGCCCCAGGTGCCTGCCGGGTACTGCGCGGGCTTGCCGTGCCTGTCCCAGTACTCCTCGATCGGGTCGAGGATGTTCCAGGACAGCTCGACCTCCTCCGTGCGCGGGAAGAGGTTGGCGTCGCCGAGCAGGACGTCCAGGATCAGGCGCTCGTACGCCTCGGGGCTGGACTCGGTGAAGGACTCGCCGTACGCGAAGTCCATCGACACGTCGCGGATCTCCATCGACGTGCCCGGCACCTTGGAGCCGAAGCGGACCGTGATGCCCTCGTCCGGCTGGACGCGGATGACGATCGCGTTCTGCCCGAGCTCCTCGGTTGCCGTGTGGTCGAAGGGGGAGTGCGGGGCGCGCTGGAAGACGACCGCGATCTCCGTGACGCGACGGCCCAGGCGCTTGCCCGTGCGCAGATAGAAGGGGACGCCCGCCCAGCGGCGGTTGTCCACCTCCAGCTTGATGGCCGCGTAGGTGTCGGTCTTCGACTTGGGGTCGATGCCGTCTTCCTGGAGATAGCCGACGGCCTTCTCGCCGCCCTGCCAGCCCGCCGCGTACTGCCCGCGGACCGTGCTCTCGCCGAGGTCCTTGGGCAGCCGGACGGCGCCTAGCACCTTCGCCTTCTCGGCGACGAGCGCGTCCGCGTCGAAGGAGGCGGGCTCCTCCATCGCGGTCAGCGCCATCAGCTGGAGGAGGTGGTTCTGGATGACGTCACGGGCGGCGCCGATGCCGTCGTAGTAGCCGGCGCGGCCGCCGATGCCGATGTCCTCGGCCATGGTGATCTGAATGTGGTCCACGTACGACCGGTTCCAGATCGGCTCGAACATCTGGTTGGCGAAGCGCAGCGCCAGGATGTTCTGGACGGTCTCCTTGCCGAGGTAGTGGTCGATCCGGAACACCTGGTCCGGGTCGAACACCTCGTGCACGATCGAGTTGAGCTCCTGGGCGGACGCCAGGTTGTGCCCGAAGGGCTTCTCGATGACCGCGCGCCGCCAGGACCCCTCGGGGGCGTCCGCGAGCCCGTGCTTCTTGAGCTGCTGGACGACGTCCGGGAAGAACTTCGGCGGTACGGACAGGTAGAAGGCGAAGTTGCCGCCCGTGCCCTGCGCCTTGTCGAGGTCCTGGATGGTGGCCTTGAGCTGCTCGAAGGCGGTGTCGTCGTCGAAGTTGCCCTGGACGAAGCGCATGCCCTGGATGAGCTGCTGCCAGACCTCCTCGCGGAAGGGGGTGCGCGCGTGCTGCTTGACCGCGTCGTGCACCTCCTGCGCGAAGTCCTCGTCCTGCCACTCGCGCCGGGCGAAACCGATCAGGGAAAAGCCCGGCGGAAGAAGGCCTCGGTTGGCGAGGTCATAGACAGCGGGCATCAGCTTTTTACGGGACAAATCGCCCGTGACGCCAAAGATGACCAGGCCCGACGGCCCCGCGATACGCGGGAGCCGTCGGTCTGCGGCGTCACGCAGCGGATTGCTGCTTGACAAGATGGTCAGCCCTCCGAAGGGGTGAGGCGCTTGAGCTCCGCCTCGGTGGACTTGAGCAGGTCGTTCCAGGACGCCTCGAACTTGTCGACGCCCTCGTCCTCCAGAAGCTGTACGACGTCGTCGTAGCTGATGCCGAGCTTCTCGACGGCCTCGATCTCGCCGCGCGACGCGTCGTACGTGCCGGCCACGGTGTTGCCCGTGATCCGGCCGTGGTCGGCGGTGGCCTCCAGGGTGGCCTCCGGCATGGTGTTCACCGTGTTCGGCGCGACCAGGTCGTCGACGTACAGGGTGTCCTTGTACGCCGGGTCCTTGACGCCGGTCGAGGCCCACAGCGGACGCTGCTTGTTGGCCTGCGCCTTGTCGAGTGCGGCCCAGCGGTCGGAGGAGAAGACGTCCTCGTACGCCTCGTAGGCCAGACGCGCGTTGGCGAGCGCCGCCTTGCCCTTGAGGGACTTGGCCTCGTCGGTGCCCAGGCCGTCCAGGCGCTTGTCGATCTCGGTGTCCACGCGGGACACGAAGAAGGACGCCACCGAGTGGATCTTGGAGAGGTCCAGGCCCGCGGCCTTCGCCTTCTCCAGGCCCGCCAGGTACGCGTCCATGACCTCGCGGTAGCGCTCGAGCGAGAAGATCAGCGTCACGTTCACGCTGATGCCCTTGCCGATGACCTCGGTGATCGCGGGCAGGCCCGCCTTCGTCGCCGGGATCTTGATGAGGGTGTTCGGGCGGTCCACCAGCCAGGCGAGCTGCTTGGCCTCGGCGACCGTCGCCTCGGTGTTGTGCGCCAGGCGCGGGTCGACCTCGATGGACACGCGGCCGTCCTGGCCGCCCGTCGCGTCGAAGACCGGGCGCAGGATGTCGGCGGCGTCACGGACGTCCGCCGTCGTGATCATGCGGATGGCCTCTTCGACGGTGACCTTGCGGGCGGCGAGGTCGGCGAGCTGCTGCTCGTAACCGTCACCGCTGCTGATCGCCTTCTGGAAGATCGACGGGTTCGTCGTGACACCCACCACGTGGCTCTGGTCGATCAGTTCGGCGAGGTTGCCGGACGTGATCCGCTTGCGCGACAGGTCGTCCAGCCAGATCGCGACGCCTTCGTCGGAGAGGCGCTTGAGTGCGTCTGTCATGGGATTACATCTCCTACTTGGTCGTATGTCGGCGTCAGCGCTGAGCGGCGTCGATCGATTCCCGGGCGGCCGCGGCCACGGCATCGGCAGTGAAGCCGAACTCGCGGAAGAGCACCTTGCCGTCGGCCGAAGCGCCGAAGTGCTCCAGCGAAACGATGCGGCCGGCGTCACCCACGAAGCGGTGCCAGGTCAGGCCGATGCCCGCCTCGACCGCCACGCGCGCCTTCACCGAAGGCGGAAGCACGCTGTCGCGGTACTCCTGGGTCTGCTCCTCGAACCACTCGACCGACGGCATCGAGACGACGCGCGTCGGAACGCCGGCCGCCTGCAGCTGCTCGCGCGCCTCGACGGCGAGGTGCACCTCGGAGCCGGTGCCGATGAGGACGACCTCGGGCTTGCCGCCGTCGGCCTCGAACAGGACGTAACCGCCCTTGGCAGCGCCCTCCGTGACCTCGCGGTCGTACGTCGGCACGCCCTGACGGGTCAGCGCCAGGCCGTGCGGGGCGCCCTTGCCGAACACCTTGGTGTAGCGCTTGAGGATCTCGCGCCACGCGACGGTGGTCTCGTTCGCGTCCGCCGGGCGGACCACGTTCAGACCCGGGATGGCGCGCAGCGAGGCCAGGTGCTCGATCGGCTGGTGCGTCGGGCCGTCCTCGCCGAGACCGATGGAGTCGTGCGTCCACACGTACGTCACCGGCAGGTGCATCAGCGCGGAGAGACGGACGGCGTTGCGCATGTAGTCGGAGAACACCAGGAAGGTGCCGCCGTAGATGCGGGTGCCGCCGTGCAGCGCGATGCCGTTCATCTCCGCGGCCATGGAGTGCTCGCGGATGCCGAAGTGGATCGTGCGGCCGTACGGGTCGGCCTCCGGCAGCGGGTTGTCCGCGGGGAGGAACGACGACGTCTTGTCGATCGTCGTGTTGTTCGAGCCCGCGAGGTCGGCGGAGCCGCCCCACAGCTCCGGCACGACCGCGCCGAGCGCCTGCAGGACCTTGCCGGACGCGGCACGCGTCGCGACGCCCTTGCCCGCCTCGAAGACCGGGAGCTTCTCCTCCCAGCCGGCCGGCAGCTCGCCCGCGGCGATGCGGTCGAACTCCGCGGCGCGCTCCGGGGAAGCGGTGCGCCAGGCGGCGAAGCCCTTCTCCCACTCGGCCTTGGCGTCACGGCCGCGGTCGAGCGCCTCACGGGCGTGCGCGAGGACCTCGTCGGCGACCTCGAAGCTCTGCTCCGGGTCGAAGCCGAGGACGCGCTTGGTGGCCGCGACCTCGTCGGCGCCGAGCGCCGAGCCGTGCGCGGCCTCGGTGTTCTGCGCGTTCGGCGCGGGCCAGGCGATGATCGAGCGCATCGCGATGAAGGACGGCTTGTCCGTCACCGCCTTCGCGGCCTGGATCGCGGCGTAGAGGGCGGCCGGGTCGAGGTCGCCGTTCTCCTTGGGCTCCACGCGCTGGACGTGCCAGCCGTAGGCCTCGTACCGCTTGATGGTGTCCTCGGAGACGGCCGTCTCCGTGTCGCCCTCGATCGAGATGTGGTTGTCGTCCCACAGCAGCACGAGGTTGCCGAGCTTCTGGTGCCCGGCCAGCGAGGACGCCTCTGAGGAGATGCCCTCCTGGAGGCAGCCGTCACCGGCGATCGCGTAGATGTAGTGGTCGAACGGCGACTCGCCATCGGCGGCCTCCGGGTCGAACAGACCACGCTCGTAACGGGCGGCCATCGCCATGCCCACGGCGTTCGCGACGCCCTGGCCCAGCGGGCCCGTCGTCGTCTCCACGCCCGTGGTGTGCCCGTACTCCGGGTGGCCGGGGGTCTTCGAACCCCAGGTGCGGAACGCCTTCAGATCATCGAGCTCCAGGCCGAAGCCGGCCAGGTAGAGCTGGATGTAAAGGGTCAGTGACGAGTGGCCCGCGGAAAGAACGAACCGGTCGCGCCCGGCCCACTCGGCGTCCGCGGGGTCGTGCCGCATCACCTTCTGGAAGAGGGTGTAGGCGGCAGGCGCGAGGCTCATGGCCGTACCCGGATGGCCGTTGCCGACCTTCTGTACGGCGTCGGCGGCCAGGACGCGGGCGGTGTCGACAGCCCGCTGGTCCAGTTCGGTCCACTCGAGGTCAGTGGTGGTCGGCTTGGTGCTCACCCTGAGTCAGGGCTCCTCTCCAAAATGTCGAATGCCGGCGATGGAGATCCCACCGGCCGATGTCGAGCCTACCGCTGTGAAGACGTGCATTTTTTCGAGTCATTCCAGACTGCCGGGGTGCGCCGGGATCCGCCTCCCGAAAGGGATCCACGCTGTTCACCATGTGAAGTCGAAGCCGCTCAGATGGACTGGATGAACGAGTGCCGGGCCGCTCATCTGAACGGGTGTCGCACCGTGTTCCCGGGTGTTTCCCGGGCGCCCAACACGCCGCTCAACACGACCCCACCCCCGCGAAGGGCGAGGTATGGGCAACGTCTACAGTGGCGTGGTACGCGCGAGCCTTTACCGGATCTTCATGTCCGAACTTCCGAAGTGGCTTGCTGGGAAGTCTCTGTCAGGGGTGTGCGTGACGGCCGTTGAATCCCGTCCAGCGGGAGCAATTGGGACGAGCTCTAGCCCAAGCCACCGGCCGTTCGGGGCCCGTGTCATGGCGTTCGTGGCGCTGACCAAGCCGCGGATCATCGAGCTCCTCCTGATCACCACCGTTCCGGTGATGTTCCTCGCCGAGCAGGGTGTGCCCGACCTGTGGCTGGTCCTGCTGACCTGCGTCGGCGGCTACCTCTCCGCGGGCGGCGCCAACGCGCTGAACATGTACATCGACCGCGACATCGACGCGCTGATGGACCGTACGTCGCAACGGCCCCTGGTCACCGGCATGGTGAGCCCCCGCGAGTGCCTGGTCTTCGGCATCTCGCTCGCGGTGATCTCCACGCTCCTGTTCGGCCTGGCCGTCAACTGGCTCTCGGCCTGGCTCTCCTTGGGCGCACTGCTCTTCTACGTGGTCGTCTACACGATGATCCTGAAGCGCCGCACCTCGCAGAACATCGTGTGGGGCGGCATCGCGGGCTGTCTGCCGGTCCTCATCGGCTGGTCCTCGGTCACCAACTCCATGTCGTGGGCGCCGGTCATCCTCTTCCTCGTCATGTTCTTCTGGACGCCGCCGCACTACTGGCCGCTGTCCATGAAGGTCAAGGACGACTACGCGCGCGTGGGCGTCCCGATGCTGCCGGTCATCGCGTCGAACAAGGTGGTCGCCCGCCAGATCGTCCTCTACAGCTGGGTCATGGTCGCCGTGTCCCTGCTGCTGCAGCCGCTCGGCTACACCGGCTGGTTCTACACGGCGGTCGCCCTGCTGTCCGGCGGCTTCTGGCTGTGGGAGGCGCACGGCCTGCAGACCCGCGCCAAGGCCGAGGTCACGGGCGGCAAACTCAAGGAGATGCGGCTCTTCCACTGGTCGATCACCTACGTCTCGCTGCTGTTCGTGGCGGTGGCGGTGGATCCCTTCCTCCGCTGAGTTCCAAGGCTTCGTCGACGGGCGGGGTACGTGGTGTTGAACGCCACGTGCCCCGCCCGTCGCCAGTTGATCTACCCGTCGGTAGCATCCTGCCCATGGCAGACACGCAGCAGGTGGACGACAGCAAGCAGGCCGCGAAGGCCGAGCGGAAGGCGGCCAAGCTGGCCAAGGAGATCGGGGCCTTCGCCAAGGCGCACGGTGGTGCCGAGGGGCAGGTCGCGTACATCGGGCACGAGGGCACCCGGATCGTTCTCGTCGGTGAGGACGGCGGCTGGGGCGACCTGGTGGCGCCCACCTATGCCATCGCGCAGAGCGCCGTGGAGAAGGCCGGGATCACCGTCCACGAGAACTTCGACGGCGAGTTCGCGGCCAAGGTGAAGACCGGGCCCTATGAGTGGACGCGCATGGCGGGCATTCAGCTCGGCGGGCCGAAGAACGCCTGACGGCTCGCGGTCGATGTCGTACAGACTCGCCGAAAGCAACACCTGACGCCCGGCTCACCCGTTAGGACCGTAGGAGCACGGTCCGTCTACCGGGAGTCCGGATGATCGAAACGCCGTCCCTGGTGGACCAGTACTGCCATGGCGTGCTGCGCACGGAGCTGGGCCTCGGCACCTTCGAGGCCCACCTCGGCCGCGGCGGGGGCCCGCCCGCGCCCGGCACCACCTTCTTCGACACCCAGACGGGCTTCGCGGTACGCCGCTGGTGCCCGCCGCTGCTCGGCCTCGAACCGCACTGCCCGCCCGCCCGCTATCTCGCCCGCCGTCGCGAACTGGGCGTGCTGGAAGCGGCCCGGCGGCTGTTGCAGGGCAGCGGCATCACGACGTATCTCGTCGACACCGGGCTGCCGGGTGACCTCACCGGGCCCGATGAGATGGCCTCCACCGGTGCGGCCGAGGCGCACGAGATCGTCCGCCTCGAATTACTGGCCGAACAGGTGGCCGACACCTCCGGCACCGTCGACTCCTTCCTCGCCAATCTTGCCGAGTCCGTGCACGCGGCCGCCGCGGGTGCCGTCGCCTTCACGTCCGTCGCCGGCGTCCGGCACGGTCTCGCCCTGACGCCCGAACCGCCGGGTCCGGGGGAGGTGCGGGGCGCCGCGGGCCGCTGGCTCTCGGGGCGGCAGGTGGGCGGCGCCCTCGGGGACCCCGTACTGCTGAGGCATCTGCTGTGGATCGCCGTCGCGTCGGGGCGCCCGCTGCAGCTGCACGCGGGGGCCGGCGACCCGCAGGCGTACTTCGGGGGCTTCGCGCGGGCGACCGCGGGGCTCGGCACCGATCTCGTACTGCTGCACGGCTACCCCTATCACCGGGGCGCCGCCCACCTCGCGGGCGACTTCCCGCACGTGTACGCCGATCTGGGCCCCGCGCTGGTGCGCACCGGCGCCCGTGCGGCGGCCGTGCTCGCGGAGATCCTGGAACTCGCGCCGTTCGGCAAGGTGCTGTTCTCCAGCGGCGCGCACGGGCTACCCGAGCTGCACGTGGTGGGCGCGCGGCTGTTCAGGGAGGCGCTGGGCAGAGTGCTCGGCGGCTGGGTCGCGGACGGGGCGTGGTCCCTTGCGGACGCACAGAGGGTGGCGGGGCTCGTCGCGTCGGGCAACGCCCGCCGCGTGTACGGGCTTTCGGAGGGCTGAGGCCCGTCAGACCGACGACAGGCGGGAGTCGTCGGCCTGCGCCGGGACCTCCACCGCGGTCAGCGGGCGCTCGCGCAGCGAGAGGAGCACCCTCACCACGCCGATCCACACCAGGCACGAGCCGAGCATGTGCAGGCCCACCAGGACCTCGGGCAGGTCCGTGAAGTACTGGACGTAGCCGATGGCGCCCTGGGCAAGGAGGATCAGGAACAGATCGCGGGTGCGGTGCAGCGGGCCCTTGGGCGCGTCCACGGCCTTGAGGACGAACCACAGGGCGAACGTCAGCGTCACCACGATCCAGGCGAGGACCGCGTGCACCTTGCTGACCGTCTCCCAGTCGAAGCCCATCCGCGGCACCTCGCTGGAGTCGCCCGCGTGCGGCCCCGAGCCGGTCACGACCGTGCCCACGGCGATCAGCAGTCCGGACGTCACGACCAGGAACCACACCAGCTGCGCCACGGCCTTGCCGACCAGCGGGCGCGGCTCGGCGTCGCCCTCGCGGGTGCGCTGCCACATCGTGACGGCGACCGCGATCAGGGCGGAGGAGAGCAGGAAGTGTGCCGCGACCGTCCACGGGTTCAGGCCGACGAGGACCACGATGCCGCCGAGCACGGCGTTGCTCATGACCAGCCAGAACTGGATCCAGCCGAGCCGGGTGAGGCTGCGCCGCATCGGCTTCTGGGAGCGCGCCGCGATGATGGCCCAGCCGACGGCCGCGCTGAGCACGTACGCCAGCATGCGGTTGCCGAACTCGATGAAGCCGTGGATGCCCATCTCGCTGGTCGCGGTCAGGGAGTCGTCCGTGCACTTGGGCCAGGTCGGGCAGCCGAGGCCCGAGCCGGTCAGGCGGACGGCGCCGCCGGTGACCACGATGCCCACCGTCATCACGAGCGAGATCATCGCCGCGCGCCGGACGGTCCGCTGCTGCGGGGTCCAGCGTTCAGCGATGAAGGCGAGCGGGTTGCGCACGAATTGAGCGACGTCGGCTCGGGTCACGTTTGGCACGGGCCCCATCGTAGGGGGCCGCTTGTGCACGCCTTCACGAGGGGGACGTAAGTGGCGTATCTGTGACGCCGGTTACTCCCAGCGGAAGAACTTCGCCGCCGCGCCGAGCCCCAGAACCGCCCACACGGCAAGGATCGCGAGGTCGCCCCACGGCATGCCCGCGCCGTGCTGGAGGACGTCCCGAAGACCGTCCGAGAGCGCCGAGATGGGCAGCAGGCCGAGCACCGACTGGGCGGCGTCCGGGAACTTGTCGAGCGGCACGATGACGCCGCCGCCCACGAGCAGGAGCAGGAAGACCAGGTTCGCGGCGGCGAGCGTCGCCTCCGCCTTCAGGGTCCCCGCCATCAGCAGGCCGAGCCCGGAGAAGGCCGCGGTGCCGAGGATCAGGAGGAGGAGTACGGAGACGGGGTTGCCCTGCGGCGACCAGCCGAGCGCGAAGGCGATGACCGTGAGCAGGGCGATCTGCAGGACCTCGGTGACCAGGACCGACAGGGTCTTGGCCGCCATCAGGCCCCAGCGGGGCAGCGGCGAGGCGCCGAGCCGCTTGAGCACGCCGTAGCGCCGCTCGAAGCCCGTCGCGATGGCCTGCCCGGTGAACGCCGTCGACATCACGGCGAGCGCGAGGATGCCGGGCGCGAGGAAGTCGACGGCCTTGCCCTCACCCGTGTCGACGATGTCGACCGCGCTGAACAGCACGAGCAGCAGGGTCGGGATCACGACCGTGAGGAGCAACTGCTCGCCGTTGCGCAGCAGCATCTTCGTCTCGAGCGCCGCCTGCGCGGCGATCATGCGGGGGAGCGGGGCGGCGCCCGGCTTCGGTGCGTACGTACCGGCGGCGCTCATCCGCGCAGCTCCTTGCCTGTGAGCTCGAGGAAGACGTCTTCGAGGGTGTGGCGTTCGACCGCGATCTTCTCCGGCATGACGCCGTGCTGGGCGCACCAGGAGGTGACGGTGGCGAGCAGCTGGGGGTCGACCGTGCCGCTCACGCGGTAGGCGCCGGGGGTGAGTTCGGCTGCCGCCGAGTCCGGCGGCAGCGCCTTGAGCAGGGAGGCGACGTCGAGTCCCGGGCGCCCGGTGAAGCGCAGGGTGTTCTCGGCGCCGCCGCGGCACAGCTCCTCGGGGCTGCCCTCGGCGATGACCTTGCCCGCGTCGATGATCGCGACGTCGTCGGAGAGCTCCTCGGCCTCGTCCATGTGATGCGTGGTGAGGATGACGGAGACACCGTCGCGGCGCAGATCGCGTACGAGATCCCAGGTGGCCCGGCGTGCCTGCGGGTCGAGGCCCGCGGTGGGCTCGTCCAGGAAGACAAGTTCGGGCCGGCCGACCACGGCCATCGCGAGTGCGAGGCGCTGCTGCTGGCCGCCGGAGAGCCGCCGGTAGGTGGTGCGGCCGCAGCTCTCCAGGCCCAGGCGCTCGATCAGCGCGCCCACGTCCAGCGGGTCTGCGTGCAGCTTCGCCACGTGCCGCAGCATCTCGTCGGCGCGGGCGCCGGAGTAGACGCCGCCCGACTGCAGCATCACGCCTATGCGGGGGCGCAGGGCCGCGGCCTGCGTGACCGGGTCGAGGCCGAGGACGCGGACCGTGCCCGCGTCCGGCCTGCGGTAACCCTCGCAGGTCTCGATCGTGGTGGTCTTCCCGGCGCCGTTCGGCCCGAGGACGGCGGTGACGGTGCCCGCGCGGACCCGGAGGTCGAGGCCGTCCACCGCGGTCTTCTTGCCGTACCGCTTGACCAGGCCGGTGACCTGGACGACGGACTCAGTTCCCATGGCGGGAAGTCTAGAGAGGGGGAGACGGGCCGTGGGCAGGGGGCTGCTACCCGGCGAACTCGGCCCGCGAGCGGTGGATGTCCAGCCACCGCTCGGCGTACGCGACCGCGTCGGCGACGGGGAAGAGCCGTGCCGTCGCGGCACCGACCTTGCCCCGCACGACCGGCCTGTCCCGCTCGAAGTCCGAGCCGAGCTCGTCGAAGCGCTCATCGGAGATGGAGGGCTCGCGCACCGTCGTCCACCGGCGGCCCTCCGGCGTCATGACCGCGAAGGAGTTCTCGACCTCAGGGGCGGGGATCCGGTACTCGGCCAGGTGGAAGGAGGTGCAGGAGCCGAAGCCGGCGCCGAGCAGCAGCACACGCGCGTGCACCTCTTCGAGGCGGGCCAGCGGGCTGCGCTCACCCAGGCGGCAGTCGAGCGCGTGCCCCTCCATGAGGGCCGCGGCGCGCGGGCCGATCGCCGCGAAGGAGGTCTGCGGGTGTGCGCTGCGGACGGCTCCGGGCCAGGTCCGCACGGTCTCGGGGATCACGCCGACGCCCCGGGTGGGCGCGGTGCGCGGGTCGTACGCGGGGATGGACGCGCGGATCTCGGGCCACCAGGACTCGGGCACGGGAGGGTTCTCCCACTCGGCGGGGTCCGAGTTGTCGCTGGACTGCGCGGGGACCACCAGCGTGCCGATTTCGCCCAGGGCGTCGAGCAGTGATTGCACGACGGCGATCTGGCCGCCGCTGACCCAGCCGAGCGCGCTGAGCGAGGAGTGCACGAGGAGGGTCTCGCCGGGCCGCACGCCGAGCTCGCGGAGGTCGGCGGCAAGAGACGTCCGCGTACACAAAGGGCCGGTGGGAGGGGGTGTGGGCATGGTCTGGGAGTTTCCTCGGAGCAGCTCTCGACCGCCACCGATTTGATCGATCAGTGATCATTTCCGCAGGTCAGCTTAGGTATGCCTAAGTGATGCAGCGCACCGGACCGCGATCCGGACGTGGGTTGTCAGGCTCTGAGGAATTACGCAACAATGGCGTTGTGAAAAACGTTGGCGAGGCTCCGCAGGAGGAACTCGCGACCGGGGAGCGGTCTACGCGCAACCGGGTCGCGCGCTCCGTCCTGGATCACGGCCCGTCCACCGTCGCAGACCTCGCGAAGCGCCTCGGTCTCACCCAGGCAGCCGTACGCAGGCACCTGGACACGCTCGTCCACGAGAACGTGGTCGAGCCCCGCGAGCAGCGCGTCTACGGCACGCGTACCCGCGGGCGCCCCGCCAAGGTCTTCGCCCTGACGGACTGCGGCCGGGACGCCTTCGACCAGTCCTACGACAAGCTCGCCGCCGACGCCCTGCGCTGGATCGGCGAGCGGCACGGCGAGGGAGCGGTCGTCGAATTCGCCCGCGAGCGCATCGCCTCCCAGGCCGAGGCCTACCGCAAGGCGATCGACGCGGCGCCTCCGGAGCAGCGCACCGAGGCTCTTGCGAAGGCGTTGACCCGCGACGGGTACGCTGCTACGGCTCGCAGCGCGCCGGTAGGCGAGCAGCTGTGCCAGCACCACTGCCCCGTCGCTCATGTCGCCGAGCAGTACCCGCAACTGTGCGAGGCGGAGACGGAGATCTTCTCCGTCCTGCTCGGAACGCATGTCCAGCGGCTCGCCACCATCGCCCACGGCGACGGCGTCTGCACGACGTTCATTCCCCGCAACACCCCACAGACCACTGATAACGCATCTGCAAGCACGGCCGGGAGGAACCCCGCATGACTCTCCCCACGGAGACTGCCCACCCCGAACTCGAGGGTCTGGGTACGTACGAATACGGCTGGGCCGACTCCGACGCGGCTGGTGCCTCTGCCAAGCGCGGCATCAACGAGGACGTCGTCCGGGACATCTCGGCCAAGAAGTCCGAGCCGGAGTGGATGACCAAGCTCCGCCTCAAGGGCCTGCGCCTCTTCGACAAGAAGCCCATGCCGAACTGGGGCTCGGACCTGTCGGGCATCGACTTCGACAACATCAAGTACTTCGTGCGCTCCACGGAGAAGCAGGCGGAGTCCTGGGAGGACCTGCCCGAGGACATCAAGAACACGTACGACAAGCTCGGCATCCCCGAGGCGGAGAAGCAGCGCCTCGTCGCCGGTGTCGCGGCCCAGTACGAGTCCGAGGTCGTCTACCACCAGATCCGTGAGGACCTGGAGGAGCAGGGCGTCATCTTCCTGGACACCGACACGGCGCTGAAGGAGCACCCGGAGCTCTTCAAGGAGTACTTCGGGACCGTCATCCCCGTCGGCGACAACAAGTTCGCGTCGCTGAACACGGCCGTCTGGTCCGGCGGCTCGTTCATCTACGTCCCCAAGGGCGTGCACGTCGAGATCCCGCTCCAGGCCTACTTCCGCATCAACACGGAGAACATGGGCCAGTTCGAGCGGACCCTGATCATCGTGGACGAGGACGCCTACGTTCACTACGTCGAGGGCTGCACCGCGCCGATCTACAAGTCGGACTCGCTGCACTCCGCGGTCGTCGAGATCATCGTCAAGAAGGGCGGCCGCTGCCGCTACACGACGATCCAGAACTGGTCGAACAACGTCTACAACCTGGTCACCAAGCGCGCCGTGGCGTACGAGGGCGCGACCATGGAGTGGATCGACGGCAACATCGGCTCCAAGGTGACGATGAAGTACCCGGCTGTTTACCTCATGGGTGAGCACGCCAAGGGTGAGACCCTCTCCATCGCCTTCGCGGGCGAGGGCCAGCACCAGGACGCCGGTTCCAAGATGGTCCACATGGCGCCGAACACGTCCTCCAACATCGTCTCGAAGTCCGTGGCGCGTGGCGGTGGCCGCACCTCCTATCGCGGTCTCGTCGAGATCGGTGAGGGCGCCGCCGGATCGAAGTCGAACGTGCTCTGTGACGCGCTGCTCGTCGACACGATCTCCCGCTCGGACACGTACCCGTACGTCGACGTCCGCGAGGACGACGTCTCCATGGGTCACGAGGCGACCGTCTCCAAGGTCTCCGACGACCAGCTCTTCTACCTGATGAGCCGCGGCATGACCGAGTTCGAGGCCATGGCGATGATCGTCCGCGGCTTCGTCGAGCCGATCGCCAAGGAGCTGCCCATGGAGTACGCCCTGGAGCTGAACCGGCTGATCGAGCTGCAGATGGAGGGCTCGGTCGGTTAAGACCCGGCCGCGTCCCCGTAGCAGCGAGCAGACTTCTTACGCAGAGAGAGAGCACGACGACAGCCATGGCTGAGGCTCAGAACATCCCGGTGGGATCCACCACCGCCGGATCCATCGCGGTGGCCGCCGAGTCCACCGTCGCCACCCGTATGAGCGCACCCCCGTCCTTCGACGTGGCGGACTTCCCGGTCCCCCACGGCCGCGAGGAGGAGTGGCGGTTCACGCCGCTCGAGCGCCTTCGCGGGCTGCACGACGGCACGGCGGTCGCCACCGGCGGCATCCGTGTCGAGGTGACGGCGCCGGCGGGCGTGACCCAGGAGACCGTCGGCCGGGACGACGCGCGCGTGGGCAAGGCGGGCAAGCCCGTCGACCGCGTCGCCGCGCAGGCGTACTCGTCCTTCGAGAAGGCCTCGGTCGTGACCGTCCCCAAGGAGACGGTGCTCACCGAGCCGATCCGGATCGCCGTGCACGGGGAATCCCAGAATGGACAAACCGCCACCGCCTTCGCGCACCAGGTCATCGAGGTCGGCGCGTTCGCCGAGGCGCTCGTCGTCATCGACCACACCGGCGACGCCGTGCTCGCCGCCAACGTCGACTACCTCCTGGGCGACGGCGCCAAGCTGACCGTCGTCTCCGTCCAGGACTGGGACGACAAGGCCGTGCACGTCGCGCAGCACAACGCGCTGATCGGCCGGGACGCCTCCTTCAAGTCGGTCGTCGTGACCTTCGGCGGCGACGTCGTCCGCCTGCACCCGCGCGTCGAGTACGCGGGCACGGGCGGCGAGGCCGAGCTCCTCGGTCTGTACGTCACCGACGCGGGCCAGCACCAGGAGCACCGCCTCCTGGTCGACCACAACCAGCCGCACTGCAAGTCGAACGTCGTCTACAAGGGCGCGCTCCAGGGCGACAACGCGCACGCGGTGTGGATCGGCGACGTCCTCATCGAGGCCGCGGCCGAGGGCACGGACACGTACGAGATGAACCGCAACCTGGTTCTGACCGACGGCGCCCGTGTCGACTCGGTACCGAACCTCGAGATCGAGACCGGCGAGATCGTCGGCGCGGGCCACGCATCGGCGACCGGCCGTTTCGACGACGAGCAGCTCTTCTACCTGCAGTCGCGCGGTATCCCGGAGGACGAGGCGCGCCGCCTGGTCGTCCGTGGATTCTTCGCCGAGCTGATCCAGCAGATCGGCCTGCCCGACATCGAAGAGCGCCTCCTCGCCAAGATCGAAGAGGAGCTGGAGGCGTCGGTCGCATGACATTCGTACGCGCCTGTGGCCTGAGCGAGCTGTCGGAGGACACCCCGAAGCGGGTGGAACTCGACGGCACGCCGGTCTCGGTCGTCCACACCGAGGGCGAGGTGTTCGCGATCTACGACATCTGCTCGCACGCGAACGTCTCCCTCTCCGAGGGAGAGGTGGAGGACTGTCAGATCGAGTGCTGGCTGCACGGCTCCAGCTTCGACCTCCGCACCGGCAAGCCGTCCGGCCTTCCCGCGACGCGCCCCGTCCCCGTATACCCCGTAAAGATCGAAGGGGACGATGTGCTCGTCTCCGTCACCCAGGAGTCCTGAGGCACATGGCAACGCTTGAAATCCGCGACCTGCACGTCACTGTCGAGGTCGAGAACGGCACCAAGGAAATCCTCAAGGGTGTCGACCTGACCGTGAAGCAGGGCGAGACCCACGCCATCATGGGCCCGAACGGCTCCGGCAAGTCGACCCTCGCGTACTCGATCGCGGGACACCCCAAGTACACGATCACGCAGGGCACCGTCACCCTCGACGGCGAGGACGTCCTGGAGATGTCCGTCGACGAGCGCGCCCGCGCCGGCATGTTCCTGGCCATGCAGTACCCGGTCGAGGTCCCCGGCGTATCGGTCTCCAACTTCCTGCGTACGTCGGCCACCGCGATCCGCGGCGAGGCCCCCAAGCTGCGCACCTGGGTGAAGGAGGTCAAGTCCGCGATGGAGCAGCTCCAGATGGACCCGGCCTTCGCCGAGCGCAACGTGAACGAGGGCTTCTCCGGCGGTGAGAAGAAGCGCCACGAGATCCTCCAGATGGAGCTCCTCAAGCCGAAGATCGCGATCCTCGACGAGACGGACTCCGGTCTGGACGTCGACGCCCTGCGTCAGGTCTCGGACGGCGTCAACCGCGTCCGTGAGACCGGCGAGGTCGGCACCCTGCTGATCACGCACTACACGCGCATCCTGCGCTACATCAAGCCCGACTTCGTGCACGTCTTCGCGAACGGCCGCATCGCCGAGTCCGGCGGCGCGGAGCTCGCCGACAAGCTCGAGGCCGAGGGCTACGAGGCTTACACGAAGGGTGGCGTATCCGCGTGACACAGCTGCCGGGCCTCCTCGACACCGAGGCGATCCGCAAGGACTTCCCCATCCTGGATCGCACGATCCACGACGGCAAGAAGCTCGTGTACCTGGACAACGCGGCGACTTCGCAGACGCCGCGCCAGGTGCTCGACGTACTCAACGAGTACTACGAGAAGCACAACGCCAACGTCCACCGCGGCGTGCACGTCCTCGCGGAGGAGGCCACGGCGCTGTACGAGGGCGCCCGTGACAAGGTCGCGGCGTTCATCAACGCGCCGAGCCGCGACGAGGTGATATTCACCAAGAACGCCTCGGAGTCGCTCAACCTCGTGGCCAACATGCTCGGTTGGGCCGACGAGCCCTACCGCGTGGACCACGAGACCGAGATCGTCATCACGGAGATGGAGCACCACTCCAACATCGTGCCGTGGCAGCTGCTCTCGCAGCGCACGGGCGCGAAGCTGAAGTGGTTCGGTCTCACGGACGACGGCCGGCTCGACCTGTCCAACATCGACGAGATCATCACGGAGAAGACGAAGATCGTCTCCTTCGTGCTCGTGTCGAACATCCTGGGCACGCTCAACCCGGTCGAGGCGATCGTCCGCCGCGCCCAGGAGGTCGGCGCCCTGGTCCTGATCGACGCCTCGCAGGCCGCCCCGCACATGGTGCTCGACGTGCAGGCGCTGCAGGCCGACTTCGTGGCCTTCACCGGCCACAAGATGCTCGGCCCGACGGGCATCGGCGTGCTGTGGGGACGCCAGGAGCTCCTCGAGGACCTGCCGCCGTTCCTCGGCGGCGGCGAGATGATCGAGACCGTGTCGATGCACTCGTCGACGTACGCTCCCGCGCCGCACAAGTTCGAGGCGGGCACGCCCCCGGTCTCCCAGGCCGTCGGCCTGGGCGCGGCCGTGGACTACCTGTCGGCGATCGGCATGGACAAGATCGCCGCTCATGAGCACGCGATCACCGAGTACGCGGTCAAGCGCCTCCTGGAGGTCCCCGACCTCCGGATCATCGGTCCGTCGACCGCCGAGGACCGCGGCGCCGCGATCTCCTTCACGCTCGGCGACATCCACCCGCACGACGTGGGCCAGGTCCTGGACGAGGAAGGCATCGCGGTCCGCGTGGGTCACCACTGCGCCCGCCCCGTCTGCCTCCGCTACGGAATTCCTGCGACCACGCGAGCGTCGTTCTATCTGTACTCCACGCCCGGCGAGATCGACGCGCTGATCGACGGCCTGGAGCACGTACGGAACTTCTTCGGCTGAGGGGCTGGCTGGGAACGTGAAGCTGGATTCGATGTACCAGGAAGTCATCCTGGACCACTACAAGCACCCGCACGGGCGCGGTCTGCGTGATGGCGACGCCGAGGTGCACCACGTCAACCCGACGTGCGGCGACGAGATCACGCTGCGCGTCAAGTACGACGGGTCGACGATCGCCGACGTGTCGTACGAGGGCCAGGGCTGCTCCATCAGCCAGGCCAGCGCGTCCGTCCTGAACGACCTGCTTGTCGGCAAGGAGCTCGCCGAGGCGCAGAAGATCCAGGCCGTGTTCCTGGAGCTGATGCAGTCCAAGGGCAAGCTGGAGCCGGACGACGCGATGGAGGAGATCCTGGAGGACGCGGTCGCGTTCGCCGGTGTCTCCAAGTACCCGGCGCGTGTGAAGTGTGCTCTGCTGAGCTGGATGGCGTGGAAGGACGCGACGGCCCAGGCGCTCGAGGGCGCCGGAGCCGGGATCGCTGAGAGGAAGACCGCATGAGCGAGAACGAGACGCTGACGAAGCCCGCCTCCGAAGAAGAGGTGCGCGAGGCGCTGTACGACGTCGTCGACCCCGAGCTGGGCATCGACGTCGTCAACCTCGGCCTGATCTACGGCATCCACATCGACGACGCGAACATCGCGACGATCGACATGACGCTCACCTCGGCGGCCTGCCCGCTGACGGACGTCATCGAGGACCAGGCGAAGTCCGCCACCGACGGCATCGTCAACGAGCTGCGGATCAACTGGGTCTGGATGCCGCCGTGGGGCCCGGACAAGATCACGGACGATGGCCGCGAGCAGCTTCGGGCGCTCGGGTTCAACGTCTGAGACAGGACCTCAGGGCTAAGACAGGACCTCAGGGTCTGAGACAGGACCACTGATTCGGCCCCCCGCGCTTATGGCGCGGGGGGCCGAACTGCGTTTACGGGGTGGGCTGCTGGACCGACGACGCCTCCGCCAGGGTGTGGGCCAGGCCCTCCTTGCGGATGCGGCTGTCTATGTAGAGCAGCGCGGTCACCAGCGGGAGGAGCACCGTGGCGGCCAGCTGGGTGAGGAAGCTGCCGACCAGGCCGAGGATGGCGTACAGGCCGAACTGGGAGCGCAGTTGGTCGAGGAAGTAGGCCGACGCGGAGTCGTCCGGGTCCACCGGGGGCGGGGTCGGCGCCGCGAACTGCAGGGGGAGCCGCAGCGCGAGGGACACCCCCAGCACGAT
Source organism: Streptomyces sp. NBC_01381 (assembly GCF_026340305.1). Lineage (NCBI taxonomy): Bacteria > Bacillati > Actinomycetota > Actinomycetes > Kitasatosporales > Streptomycetaceae > Streptomyces > Streptomyces sp. NBC_01381. The sequence continues at coordinate 3,370,258 of NZ_JAPEPI010000001.1, forward strand.
GAGGCCCGCGAGCAGCGAGATGCCGAAGGTGCGCCACCAGGCGCCGCGCACCAGACGTACGGAGCGCCGCAACGCCGTGAAGGGGCCCGCTGATTCGAGGACCGCGGCCGCCGGGGCGAAGGCGAACAGGACGTACAGCCAGGCCGCGAGCGGCATCGTCACCAGGAACAGCGGGAAGACCAGGCCGATGGGGATGATCGACTGGGTCATCATCAGGAAGACGAGGGAGAAGAGGAGCAGCGCGAACGCGGCCACCGGCAGCATCAGGATGACGGCGAGAAATAGCGTCACGGCCGCCACGGACGGCGTCCGTGACCACGCCTTGCGCCAGACCGCGCCGAACGTCGCGGGGCGGCCGAGCACCGCCTCGTGCAGGGTGGCCGCGCAGGCGGCCTGGATGAACGAGTTGACGGCCAGCGTGGCGAGCATGAACAGCAGCCACACCAGGCCGAACGCGACCAGGATCGGCCTGCCGTCGTCCCATGAGAAGTCCGCGCCCGGATCGTAGACGGCGCGGACGTGGTCCTGGGTCGCCGCGTAGGCCAGCCCCGCCCCGGCCACGAGGACGACGGCGAGCAGGCCGTAGGCCGCGGCGGCGGTGCCGAACAGTGGCTTGGCGTAGCGCCGCATCGTCGCGAACGCGCCGCCGATGACGTGGTTGGCGCCGAGCGGAGCGAGGGGGATGACGCCCGGCTTGGGCGGCGGGGGCAGCGGTGCCCAGCCGCTGCCGTTCCAGCCCCAGCCGGGCGGCGGCCCGCCGTAAGGCCCGGGCGGCCCGTACGGCCCCGGTGGCCCGCCGTAAGGCGCCTGTGGTCCCCACCCCGATGTGTCTGACATCGCTCTTGTGCTCCGTAGCTTCGTGCGGTGTTCCGCGTGTGCTCGCTGTGGCCCCCCACAGTGATCGCGTCACCTTAGCCGGTCTGCCGTCCGGGTTTGCGTACGCCCGTACATAACGTTGTGTACACTCGTACGCATGGGATACGGACTGCTGGCCGCGGCGATCGCGGCGGAGGTGGCCGGGACGACGGCCATGAAGTACAGCGAAGGGTTCAGCAGGCTCTGGCCCTCGCTGATCACCGTCGCGGGATATCTGATCGCGTTCACCCTCCTCGCGCAGACGCTGAAGACGCTCTCCGTGGGGACCGCCTACGCGATCTGGGCGGGGATAGGGACCGCCGCGGTCGCCGGAATCGGGATGCTGTTCCTGGGGGAGTCGACGAGCCTGGTCAAGGTCTCCGGGATCGCGCTGGTGATCGCGGGCGTCGTCGTGCTCAATCTCGGAGGTGCGCACTGATGGCCCGCAGGTACGACCCCGAGCGGCGGCAGCGGATCATCGACGCCGCGATCCGGGTGGTGGGACAGAAGGGGATCGGCGGGCTCAGTCATCGTTCGGTCGCCGCCGAGGCCGATGTGCCGCTCGGGTCGACGACCTATCATTTCAAGACACTTGACGAGCTGATGGTGGCCGCGCTGCGGCAGGCCAATGAGGGGTTCGCCAAGGCGGTCGCCGCGCGGAGCGCCTTCGAGGATCCGTGCGCCGATCTCGCCGGTGAGCTCGCCGCACTGCTCGGGGAGTGGCTCGCGGGAGATCGCACGGAGGTGGAGCTGGAGTACGAGCTCTATCTGGCCGCCCTGCGCAAGCCCGCCCTGCGGCCCGTCGCCGCCGAGTGCGGTGTGGGCCTCGCCGAGGTTCTGGAGCAGCGCACCGATGCCGTCACCGCGCGGGCCATCGCCGCGCTCATGGACGGGATCTGTCTGGAGGTCCTGCTCACGGACGCGCGGTACGACGAGGAGTACGCGCGTGAGGCGTTCCGCCGGATTGTCGCGTCAGGCGGTTGACCGCCGCAGGCGGCCGACCGTCGCCAGTGCCACGTCGACGCTCGCCGTGACATCCGTGACCGGGTACTGCACGTCCCGCACGACCCGGTCCCGGTCCACCACCAGGGTCAGCCGCTTCAGCCGGCTCACCCCGGCCACGCGGAACGTCGGCAGGCGCAGCGCCGCCGTCAGGTTCAGGTCCGCGTCCGAGAGGAGCGGGAAGCGCAGCCGCTCCTTCTCGGCGAACGCCCGCTGTTCGTCGGGGCGTTGGGTGGAGACCCCGTGGACCGTCGCGCCCGCCGCGGTGAACTCGGCGAGCCGGTCGCGGTAGGTGCAGGACTCCAGCGTGCAGCCCTGGGCGCCGGGGATCCGGGCCCAGTCGGGCGGGTAGGCGTCCTTGCGCGCGTAGGCGCCCGGGAAGCAGTACAAGACGGTGTACGGGGTGGTGGCGGCCACCGGGTCATTGAACTCCCCGTCCTCGCCGAGGAGTTGGAGCTCGGGCAGATGCGTGCCCAGCAGCTCGTGGACCCGCTGTGCCTCCACGGAGGCCTCCGCCGCGGTCGCCATCGTCTCTCCCTCTCCCATCACCCAGGTGTCGCCCCAGTCCTGGAGGGCGACCAGGACCGGCAGCAGCGCACGGCCGCGTGGCGTCAGGCGGTACTCGTGGCGTACCGGACGGTCCTGATAGGGGACGCGCGTGAGCACCTCCGCGTCCACCAGGAGACGCAGCCGCTCGGTCAACACCTTGCGGGACACGCCCAGTTCACGCTGCAGCTCGTCGAAGCGGTGCAGGCCACGGGCCGCGTCGCGCACGATCAGCAGGGTCCACCAGTCGCCCACGACGTCCAGGGCCTGCGCGATGGCGCAGTGGTCGTCGTCGAGCCGGGTCCGTTGCGCCATGGGCCGCGGGCCTTTCGTGGGTCGGTGTCTCGTTGACCTGAGGCTGTCATGCTGACATAGTCCGTTCCCAAAAGGAACTCACTCGGGTTCCGGGGGAACGCGGTTCGGGAGGCGGACGGGTGGGGGCGCTGCGGGACGTACCGCGCACGGTGTGGCTGCTGGCGGCGGGGGTGTTCGTGAACGCCTTTGTCGCCTTCACCTTCGTTTTCGTCTTCGTCTATCTGACCGGGCCCCGCGGCCTCTCGGTCACCGAGGCCGGAGTCGTCAGCGGCCTCGGCGGCGTCGGCTTGGTCGCGGGCAACTTCACCGGCGGCTGGTACGGCGACAGATACGGCCACCGGCGCGTCCTGCTCGCCGCCTCGCTGGTCGGCGGCGTCCTGATCGCCGCGCTGCCCGTCCTGCCCACGCCCGCGCTGTACGCCGTTCTGCCGCTGGCCCAGTACGGCGCGGGCGTCATCCGCTCGGCCAACTCCGCGCTCGTCGCGGTCACCGTCCCCGAAGGGGCGCGGCGCCAGGCATTCGCCGTGATCCGCAGCGCGAGCAACGGCGGGATCACCCTCGGCCCGCCGCTCGGCGCGCTCCTCGCCACGACCTTCTCGTACGACTGGCTCTTCCTCGCCGACGGCATCGGCACCCTCTTCTTCGCGTACTGGACCGCCCGGGTGGTCCCCGCACGCGGCGCCGCGCGGCCGAAAGCGGGACGGACGCCCGGCATCTGGCGTGAGCTGCGGGCCAGACCGCGGGTGCTCGTACTGCTCGGCGCGATCCTCGTCATCGACCTCGTCTACCGCCAGCAGTACTCGACCTTCCCCGTGTACCTCGGCGACCACGGCATGGACGCCCGCGTCTACGGATGGATGATCGCCGTCAACGGCGGCCTCATCCTCTGCCTCGAACTCCCCACCGCCCTGGCCCTGCGGGCCCGGCCGCCGCTGGCGATCGTCGGCACCGGTCTGGTCCTGGTCGGCGCCGGGTACGCGGCCCTGCTGCTCGGTGCCGGGATCGGTCCCGCCGTGGCGATGATGGCCCTGCTCACCCTCGGGGAGATCCTCTACAAGTCCACCGCCACCGCGTACGTCTCCGACCAGGCGCCCGAGCACGCGCAGGGCCGCTTCCAGAGTCTGTACAACGGCGTCTCCGTCAGCGGCGTGATCCTCTCCCCGCCGCTCGGCGGCGCGCTCTACGCGGTGGCGCCCGGCCTGCTCTGGCCGGTGTGTGCGGTGCTCGGAGCCTGCGCGGGGCTCGCGGTCCTGGTGGCGGGGCGGATCCCCGAGCGGGCATCCCTCCGGGTGAGCGGCGCCGCCGGTGGCTCGGCCACTGAGACCGGTTCGCCCGCGCGGTCCCCCGCCGGTTAGGTTTTCCCCATGACCGACACGAACGCTTCCCGCACCACCGGCGCCGTCGCCGCAGGCCTTGCCACCGTCACCGCCGACGGCACCGTCCTCGACACCTGGTTCCCCGCGCCCCAGCTCGACGCCGAGCCGGGCCCGTCCGGCACCGAGCGGCTCACCGCCGAGCGCGCCGTGGAGCTGCTCGGCGACGGTGCCGCCAAGGCGATCGGCCCCGACGCCCGCCGTGGCGTGGAGATCATCGCCGTACGTACGGTCATCGCGTCCCTCGACGAGAAGCCGCTGGACGCCCACGACGCCTACCTGCGTCTGCACCTGCTCAGCCACCGCCTGGTCAAGCCGCACGGCCAGAGCCTGGACGGCGTCTTCGGCCTGCTCGCCAACGTCGCCTGGACCTCGCTCGGCCCGGTCGCCGTCGACGACGTCGAGAAGGTCCGGCTCAACGCCCGCGCCGAGGGCCTGCACCTCGCCGTGACCTCCATCGACAAGTTCCCGCGCATGACGGACTACGTCGCGCCCAAGGGCGTCCGCATCGCCGACGCCGACCGCGTCCGGCTCGGTGCGCACCTCGCCGAGGGCACGACCGTCATGCACGAGGGCTTCGTGAACTTCAACGCGGGCACGCTCGGCACCTCCATGGTCGAGGGCCGCATCTCCGCCGGTGTCGTCGTCGGCGACGGCTCGGACATCGGCGGCGGCGCCTCCACCATGGGCACCCTCTCCGGCGGCGGCAACGTCCGCATCGTCATCGGCGAGCGCTGCCTGATCGGCGCCGAGGCCGGCGTCGGCATCGCCCTCGGCGACGAGTGCGTCGTCGAGGCCGGTCTGTACGTCACCGCGGGCACCCGCGTCACCATGCCCGACGGGCAGATCGTCAAGGCCCGCGAGCTCTCCGGCGCCTCGAACATCCTCTTCCGCCGCAACTCGGTCTCCGGCGCCGTCGAGGCCCGCCCGAACAACGCGGTGTGGGGCGGCCTGAACGACGTCCTGCACAGCCACAACTGACGTACGCCACACACTCCGCCTGGGCGGCCCGCACCGAAACCGGTGCGGGCCGCCCACGCGTATGTAGGGACAGACGCACAGGCAAGGCATAGCGGGGCGGCGCCGCGCGCGTCATCACGGGCAGAGGGGCAGTGAGGCCCGTCGTAACGCAGGAGACGAGAAGGTGGCGATGGATGCCGAAGGCCAGGAAAGCTTCCGGGAGTTCGTGGACAACAGGTCGACCGCGCTCCTGAGGACCGCCGTGCTGCTCAGCGGCGGCGACCGGCACGCGGCCGAGGACCTGCTGCAGAACGCGCTGGTCAAGGCCGCGGGCCGGTGGCATCGGATCGACGATCCCGAGGCGTACGTACGGCAGATCCTCTACCGGCAGCAGGTCAGCCGCTGGCGGCTGAAGTGGCCGCGGCGCGAACTGGCCGTCGCCGAGCCGCCGGAGAGCGCCGTGGGGGACGCCGCGGGCGCCGCCGAGCTGCGCATCGTGATGCGGGCGGCGCTCGCCCGGCTCACCACGCGGCAGCGCACCGTGCTGGTCCTTCGCTACTTCGAGGACCTGCCGGAGGCGGATGTCGCCCGGCTGCTCGGCTGCTCGGTCGGCACCGTGCGCAGCACGACGCACCGCTCGCTCGCCAAGCTGCGCGGCCTCGCGCCGGAACTGGCGGCGCTCGACGGCCCTGACCCCGGCCCCGGCCGGCCGCCGTCCCCCGACTACTCGCCCGTGTCGTCCGTGGAGGTACAGCAGTGAACGTGGAAGAAGTGGTGCGCGAGTCGCTCCGGGAGCAGGCGGGCGACGGTGTGCGGCCCCCGGAGGGTCTCGCCGACCGGGTGCTCGCGCTCAGGCGCCGCCGCAGGACCCGCACCTTCGCGGGCCTGGCGGTCGGCACGGCCGCGGTGGTCGCGGCGGCGGTGGCCGTGCCCGCGCTCGACTCGGGCGGCGAGGACGTCCGCCCCGCGAGCGACGCCCAGACCGGCGACGTCGTCGCCCACCCCGACCAGTCGCCGCCCCGCGACCTGATCGCCGCGGGGAGCACCGCGCTCGCCGCGTTCTACACCACTCAGACGACGAAGCAGCCGGGCGGTGACAAGCTCACCACCCGTACATACGGCCTGCTCGACCAGAAGACGGGGACGTACAAGAAGGCCTCCAAGAAGTGGGCCTGGATCGATGTCGCCCCGGGCATGCGCACCGCCGCGGTCCTGGAGGGCGAACTGCCCGCCCGGCGCATCGGGATCCTGGACCTGATCACCGGCAAGGTCGAGCGCTGGATCCCCGTGAACCACCCGGTGGCGGGGGTCAGTTGGTCCCCCGACGGCGGCGAGCTGGTCGCCACCGCGTACGCCAAGAACCCCGACCGGCTGATCGACCTGCCCGACGACCACCCCAAGAACCCGCCCCAGCGGCACGGCAGCCGCACCGGATTCTTCGTCGTCGACGCCCCGTCCGGCGAGGTGGGCCCGTTCCGTGAGCTGCCGCAGAAGGCCGCCGGCAAGTTCGGCTTCTTCGAAGGCAACTCGCGCGAGGACCTGCGCTGGAGCCATGACGGCAAGCTGCTCTACGTTCAGCTGGCGGCGGGCGCCGACGGCGAGAACCGCGCCTGGTACACGCCGGAGGGCAAGAAGACGAAGGCGCCCGCCGCCGAGCGGTACGCGGGCTGGCCCGAGGCCGGTCTTTCGCCCGACGGGAAGCTGCTCGCGAGCGACGGCAACGACAAGGGCTCACCGGTCCTCGACCCGAGGACCGGCAAGAAGATCACCACGGTGCCGGGACAGCAGCAGCTCGCCTGGGCCGACAACAAGCGGCTCATCGCGTGGGGCTGCGACCCGAAGAAGTGCAGCGGGAAGGGCGAGTTCCGCAACCAGCTCGTGTTGGTCACCGTCGACAGCAAGAAGGTCGTGCCGCTCAGCGACTTCCGCAGGGCGTCGGACGACTACCCGGGCCGCTGGACGCCGATGTTCGCCGACCGCTGACCCTCGGCGGAGCTACCGCAGTGCCTCGTACGCCGTCATCAGCCCGTCGGTCGCCTCGCGGCCGGCGGGCAGCAGCGGTGCCCGCACCGGACCGCCGGGCAGACCGAGCGCGCCGAGCACCGCCTTGGAGGTCACCGTGCCGGGCAGTCCCGCGCCCATCATCAACTCGATGAGTTCCATGGCCCGTTGCTGGAGCCGCTGAGCCTCGGTCGTGTCTCCCGCGTCGAACGCGTCGATGATCGCCCGGAGTTGGCGCGGCACGGCGTTGGCCACCGTGCTGATGTATCCGGCGCCGCCGATCGCGTACATCGCCAGGATGTACTCGTCGCAGCCCGTGTAGTACGCCAAGTCCGTGCGGGCGAGCACCTTCTGAGTGCCCATCAGCTCGTACGCGCAGTCCTTCACGGCGACGATCCGGGGATGCTCGGCCAGTCGTAGCATCGTCTCCGGCTCGATCCGCGTCCCGGTGCGGCCCGGGATGTCGTACAGCGCGAGCGGCAGCCCCGAGGCGTCGGCGACCTCGCGGAAGTGCGCCTCGACGGCGGCCTGCGGCGGCTTGCTGTAGTAAGGGGTGACCACCAACAGGCCCTCCGCGCCCGCCTTTTCGGCCTGCAGCGCCAGCTCGACGGTGTGCCGCGTGGCGAAGCTGCCGACGCCCGCGACGACCGTGGCCCGGTCGCCGACGGCCTCGGCGACGGCCCGTACGAGCGCGGACTTCTCGCCGTCGGACGTGGTGGGGGACTCGCCGGTGGTGCCGGACAGCACGAGCCCGTCGCAGCCGCCGTCCACCAGACGCGCGGCGAGCCGCTGCGCGCCGTCGAGGTCGAGCAGACCGTCGTCCGTGAAGGGCGTGACCATCGCGCAGAGAGCGCGGCCGAAGACGGGAGCCGATGAGGGTGAGGTCATAGGGGCAGTGTCGGCACGACGGCCGTGAAGCTCCACTTAATTCTGCTACGAGATACGGGGCAGGAACGCTACGAGGTGGACGCCGAACCCGACGGGCACTAGTGCCAACTCGCCCCCGTATGGGCCACCGTGGGCGGACGGTAGTCGACGGACGGCCGCAGGGCCGGCGCAGGAGGCACGCCCGGCGCCCAGGCGACGTCGGGCACCCTCCCGGTCAGGACCTGTGTGCCTGGTCGGTCAGCGTCCGGAGGGACGTGCCACGCGGGCCGACGGATTCGTCCATGGGTACCAGGGCACGAAGGCGATGGGTTTACATCTCTGAGCAACCGAAGCGTTCCTCTGCACCGCCGAACATCGCAGGGCGGCGCTGCTCGAAGTGACGGTGCTCGGCGCGTACATCCGCTTCGAGCGCGGCTTCCGGTATGCGCGGCAGCGCGCTGCGGCTCACGGAGTTCGCGCGGATCGCCGGGGAGGGGCTCACGGTCCTGGGGGCGCGTCTGCTGCAGGCCCGACTCGACGTGTTCCAGGGGGAGTTGGCGAGACTGGCGAAGGGGGAACGGAACTAGCCGTGCACCGTCTGGCATGATCGGCGCGGGGCGTGACAGGCCGACATGACAAGACATGAGGCTTGATGAGCAACAACAGCGACAACCGAACGCAGGCACAGGCACAGGACAAGCGCGTCGCCCTGGTGACGGGGTCGTCATCGGGCATCGGCGCGGAGGTGGCCCGCCGCCTCGCCGCGGCGGGCATCCGCGTCGTGGTCAACTCCGCCAACTCGGTCGAGGCCGGCGAGAAACTGGCCGCCGAACTCCCCGATGCCGTCTACGTCCGGGCGAACGTCGCCGACGAGGCCGACGCAGCACGCCTGGTCCGGACGGCGGTCGACACCTACGGACGCCTGGACATCCTCGTCAACTGCGCGGGCGCCACCCTCCCCCATAGCCTTAAGGGCATGGGGGGACCCCCTCCATCGCCCACGACGACTTCGAGTCCGCGAACCCCCAGGTCTGGCGCGAGCTCTACGACATCAACGTCATCGGCGTATGGCAGACGATCACGGCCGCCGTCCCGCACCTGCGGGCGAGCGGCGCGGGCAGCGTCGTCACGATCTCCTCGCAGGCGGGGGTCCGCCCCGGCGGCAGCTCCATCCCGTACTCCGTCAGCAAGGCCGCCGTGAACCACATGACGAAGCTCCTGGCCAAGACCCTCGGCCCGGACGTACGGGTCAACGCGGTCGCGCCCGGAATGATCGACACCCCGTGGTTCGACGGGGTCGAGGGCATCGAGTCCGCGATGGAGGAGACGGCGGCCAGGCTTCCGCTGCGCCGCGTGGGCAGGCCGCAGGACATCGCGGATGCGGTCTTCGACCTGGTCAACGCCTCGTACATCACCGGCGAGGTCCTGCTGGTGGACGGCGGCGGCCACCTTTTGTGACCCGCGCCGAAAGGCCGCCCCCGCGACCGCGTTGACGACCCCCGCCCGTCAGAGGAGGCTCAGGCCATGAGCACACATCCGTACGCGCGCTATGTCGCGATGGGCGACAGCCAGACGGAAGGGATCGGGGACGGCGACGAGGCCCACGGCTACCGCGGCTGGGCCGACCGCCTCGCCGAGCTGCTCGCCGATGCCAACCCTGACATCGGGTACGCCAACCTCGCCGTGCGGGGCAGGCTGACCGCGGGCATCAAGGCGGAGCAGCTTGCCCCCGCGCTGGCCCTCAAGCCGGACCTGGTCACGGTCATGGCGGGCATGAACGACCTGGTGCGGCCCGGCTTCGACGCCGCGGGGGTGGCCCGCGACATCGAGGACATGTTCACCGAGCTCACCGCGGCGGGAGCGCGGGTGGCCACGGTGACGTTCCCGGACATCGGGCGGATCTCGCCGCTCGCGCGCCGGGCGATGCCGCGGGTGCTCGATCTGAACGCCCGGATCAGGGCGGCCGCGGACCGGCATGGCGTCGTCGTCTTCGACACGTTCCCGCACCGGATCACCACCGACCCCCGGCTGTGGTGCGCCGACCGGCTGCACGCCAGCCCCCTTGGGCATGCGCGGATCGCCGCCGGCATGGCCGACGCGCTCGGCATTCCGGGGCACGAGGACTGGCTGCGGCCGCTGCCGGCGCCTCCGGCGGTTTCGCCGCTGCGGGCGGCGGTCGTGGAGGCGCGGTGGTTTGCGGGGTTCATGGGGCCGTGGGCCTGGCGGCGGCTGCGGGGGCGTTCCTCTGGGGACGGGAGGGTGGCTAAGCGGCCGGCTCTTGGGCCGGTGGTTACGCCGGAGCGGGCACCTTGAGGCTGGTGCCCTGTTCATCGCTTGCCCGGCAGCTGTGGGCACAGCGGGGGCGACATAGAGGGAACCACCTCGGAACCACGATCGCGAGGGAGTCGCCATGACGACCAGCAGTGGCAAGGAGTTCGAGATCGTGCGGGAGTTTGAGGTCGATGCCTCGCCCGTGGAAGTCTGGGACGCGCTCACCACCGGTACCGGCGGCTGGCTGTGGCCCATGCGGTACGAACCTCGCGAAGGCGGAGCCGCCCCCTTCGGCGGCACCGTCACCCGCTGGGATCCCCCGCACCGCCTCACCGGACGCGTGGAGGATCCGGAAGGTCTGCCGGACGGCCAGGTCCTCCATCAGCTCGACCACACCATCGAGCCCCGCGACGGCGGCCGCCGCTCCTGGGTCCGCTACGTACACAGCGGCGTCTTCACCGACGACTGGGCCAACCAGTACGACGGGGCGAGCAAGCACACCGACTTCTATCTGCACACCCTGCGCCAGTACCTGACCCACTTCACGGGCCGCCCCGCCGCCTTCACCACCCTGGAGGGCCCGCCGTCCGCCAAGACCCCGGGCGCCTTCATCGAGCTGGGCCGCCACCTGGGCCTGCCCGACGACGCCCGGGAGGGCGCCCGCGTGCGCGTGGACGCGCCCGGCGGTCCGCTCGACGCGGTGGTCGACTTCCGCACGTCCCACTTCATCGGCCTGCGCACGGACACCGCGCTGTACCGCTTCTTCGGCCGCAACCGCTTCGGCGCCCCCGTGGCCGTCAGCGTCCACGACTTCGCGACGCACACCGACCCCAAGGGCACCGAACTGGCCTGGCGGGACTGGCTGGACAGGCTGTACGCCTAGGAGAGCCTGTCCAGCCGCCCGGAGCCTACGGGCGGAACCTCAGCACCTGCGGGTCGTGGTCACTGTTCTGCTCGGCGAACTCCGCGTTGATGTGCACGCTGTCGTACGCGAAGTCCCCGGCAGCCCCCACCCCGGGACTGGTCAGGATCTGGTCGAGGACCTGCGAGTTCCCCTGGTACACATACGAGTAACGCTCGGACCGGGGAAGGGACTTGACGGCCGACTTCAGCGCGCCGCCCGACTCCAGGGCCTTCGTCGTCCCGGAGAACTCGAAGTCGTTCACATCCCCGAGCACGACCATGTCCGCGCTCTTGTGCACCTTGCGTACGTCCCGCACGAAGGAGTTCACGGCCTGCGCCTGCCGCACCCGCTTCTCCTCCGACGAGCGCACCGGCGGCTGGTGGTGCGACGTGAGGCCCTCGTCGCCGCCCTTCGAGCCGAAGTGATTGGCGACCACGAACACGGTCCGCCCCCGGAAGCTGAACTCGCCGGCCAGCGGCTTGCGGCTGTCCGCCCAGGCGGAGTTCGCGGGGTCGATGCGCCCCGGCGAGAGGGTCAGCTCGGCCCGTCCGCCCGAGGAGGAGGCGACGACGTCCGTGGCGGTCGTCGCGTTCCCCTCGCCCCGGTCGGTGAAGGACACCCGCTCCGGGTTGAAGAGGAACACCTGACGGATGTTCCCGCCGGGCTCCCCGCCGTCCTTGTTGTTCTCCGGGGCGATGGACCGCCACTCGTAGCGGGGCCCGCCCGCGGCGACGATCGCGTCTGTGAACTTCTTCAGGGTCGCCTCCGCCGAGACGGTCCCGTCGTTCTTGGCGCCGTTGTCGTCCTGGATCTCCTCCAGGGCGAGGATGTCGGGCGATGCGAGGTTCGAGACGACGGCGCCCGCGAGCGCGTCGAACTTCTTCTGCGGGTCGGTCGGGTCGAGGTTCTCCACGTTGTACGTCGCCACGGCCAGCTCACCCTTGGCCTGGCGCCGTGTCTTCTCGCGTACGAGCCCCTTGTCGGTGACCTTGCCGAGGGTGCGCGCCGTCAGGGTGTAGCCGCCGAACTGGTTGAAGTCCAGGGGCCCTTCGGCGCCACCGGACAGCACGTCGCCGACGTTCGCCTTCGGGAACGGCTGCTCGGAGACCGGCGCGAGCTGCTGGATCTGCAGCCGCCCGGTGTTCTGCGCCGCGTAGGAGCCGTAGACGGTGCCGCCCCGCCGGTCCGCGTTCTCGTGCGGCTTCACGGTGATCCACAGCTCGTTGTAGGGATCGGTGGCGCCGACCACGCGCGAGGTGCCGACGCGGACGTTCATGCCCTCCAGGGACTCGTACAGATCGAGGGCGTACGAGCGGGGCTTCAGCGGCAGCGCGTTGATGCTGGAGCCGTCCGCCGGGTCGCCGTCGGGCGCGTACGCGGACGGCACCTTCTTGGCGTCCACCGTGACCGGCGCGGGCAGCGCGTTGCCGGACGATTCGACGGTCACCGTCGGCTTGGTGAGCTGGGTCAGGGACTGGTTGCCGGACGCGGCGCCGCCGGGCACGTACTCGGCGACCGTGCCGGAGACGCGGACGGCGTCACCGGTCTTCACCGTCAGGGCCGCCGACCCCGTGTAGACGAAGACGCCCTCGCTGGTCGCGGCGTCCGAGTCGGCCTTCGGGTCCTGGATCCAGAAGCCCTTGGAGCCGTAGGAGCGCACGCCCGTGACGATGCCCGTCACGTCCGTGACCTGCTGCCCGTCCAGGGGCGAGAGACGGGTGGTGCCCTGGATGTCGTGGACGCGGACCTCGTCGGCGGAGGCGGCGGACGAGCTCGCGGCGAGCAGACCGGCGGCCAGCGCGGTGGCGACGACGGTGGCGATCGCGGCGGATCTCACGGTGGGCCGGGTGGCACCGGGTATGAGCGGCATGTGGGGACTCCGGGTGGGTGAGGGAACGTACGCAGCACCGGGCCGGCGGGCGCCCGGGACTCTACGCGCGTCAATCTCTTGTGTGGCCAGGGGAGTTGTCAAGGTTCGGCGGGTGTTCTCGCCGTGTATGTCTTCTGACAGGGACATGAACCGGGCGGCATGGGTCCATATCCGTCTAGGCTTCTGTTCAGCCGAACCGTTTGTTTTGCCTCGGAGGAGAACCAGCCGATGTCCGTAAGTCCCGCCACCCTGCCGCCGGTGCTGCTGCACCCCGAAGCGGAACTCGCGCGGGCCGCGCTCGCCACACCGCTGCTGTCCCGCGCCGCGCGGCTCGCCCGCTGGGCGGGCCCCGACACACGGGTCGGGGCGGGCGGCGAACTGGTCGACGAGCAGCTGCCGGCCGCCGCTGCGGAGCTGGGCCTGGACACGGACGACCCGGACTCCGCCGCGTACGCCAGTGAGGCCTGGCGGGTGGCGGTCGACACGGGCCTTGTGGAGGTCACGGACGGCGACGAGGAGGAAGGGGAGGGGGCGCTCGGCACCGTGACCGTCGGCGAGGACCTCGCCGCGCTCACGTCCGGCAGCCCGCAGGACGTCCTCGGGGTCTGGCTCGGCGCCCTGGACACCGTGTACGCGGACGCGACCGTGCCCGACATGGACAATCTCCTCGATGTCCTCGAGGAGAACGGCGAGGTCGACTTCGACGAGCTGGGCTGGGACCCGCAGGCCGAGGCGGACTTCCTCGACGGTGTGCTCGGCAATCTGTATCTGCTGACCGTCGGCGACGCCGCCGGGAGCGAAGGGCCGGTGCCGCTGCCCGCGCTCGCCGCCTCGATGATCGTGCCCGACGACATGGGGGAGCCCACGGACGACGTCCTGGAGCAGGTGTCGGACGCGATGATGAAGCTCGACGACCAGTTCCGGCTCTTCGAGCCGCTTGGCCTCGTCGAGTACCAGCCGGTCGACGAGGCGCTGATGGTCGACATCGACGAGGCGGAGGCGCCGCTGCCGGACGACGACGAGGACGTGTCCCGGTACGGCCTCGTCCGCCTTACGCCGCTCGGCCTGTACGGCGTCCGGGCGCGGATGCTGGAGGCCGGCGTCGACGCGCCCGCGGTCGGTGACCTCGCGGACAAGGGCGCCGACACGCTGCTCGACGGGACGGCCGGTTTCCCGCAGGCGGCCGCGCAGGCGGAGATCGAGCTGTGGCTCGCCCGGCACGAACCGCTGGGCGCGGCACGGGAGTTGCTGGCCGCGGCGCGCGGCGGCGACGAGGGCGCGCCGCTGCGCAGGCTGCGGTGCCAGCAGGCGCTCTCGCTGGTGGGCGTGGAGGCGGAGGCCGCGCTGCGGGAGGTGCTCGACGACGCGGAGCTCGGCGGGCTCGCCCGGGTGTGGCTGGCCGAGCACGGGGCCGCGGACGTGCCGGCGCCGTCCGAGGCGATGGTGTTCTGGCTGACCATCGACACGATCGCCGCGCAGCTCGCCGCCGAGGGCAACTCGGACGAGCTGCAGGGTCTGGTCGAGGGTCTCTCCGAGCAGCACAGCGGGTTCTTCGCGGCGGCGTGGCGGGTCGAGCACCCGGCCACCGCCGACGTCCTGGAGGCGATGGGGCGGCTGCACCCCGACAAGAAGGTGGCGAAGGAAGCGCGGAAGGCGGCCTTCAAGGCCCGCTCGCAGCAAGGGATTTGATCCCACGGCAGATGCCTGCCGGGCCGAATTCTTCAGCCCGGCAGGCATCCGGCTCAGCTCAGCTCAGCACTGATACAGCGTCGTGTGCTTGAACGACGACGTCGCACCGTCGAAGCCGTACGTTCCTCGGTACGCCGGAGGGTTCTGGTACTCGCCGACGATCGTGATCGTGTTCGCACACGATCCCTGGCCCGCGCGCTTGGCGTCCAGGCGGATGGTGTCGCCGATGAGGCCGCCCGTGATGTCCCACGGCGCGCCGCAGATGCCGGCGGTGATCTGGCCGCCCGTCACCACGTGCGGGTAGGTGTTCGGGTTGTACTTCACCTCGATGGCGAAGGTGACAGCGCCGTTGTGCAGCTCCATCTTGCAAGCGGTGGAGACCGCCTCGGCGGACACCTCCTGGGGCGCGGCGAACGCCTCGTCGCGCGTCTTGACCTCGGCGCCCTGCGGATTGTGGAAGCGGTGCTCCGCGCGGGCCTGGCCCTTCTGCTTACGTGCCTGAGTGGTCATGAAAACCCTCCTCTCGTGGTGCGACCGGTCAGGCCAGCTGCTCGGAGACCTCGACCCGCAGCAGCGCGCGGACGTTCTCGATGTGGTTGAGCACGGTCACGGTCGAGGAACCGGCGAACAGCAGGCCGAGTGCGACGTTGTCGAGCGAGGTCACCAGGGACCCCGAGTCGCCGCCCGCCGAGATGTTCGTCGTCAGGATCTGGTCCTTGAAGCGAGCCGTGCCCGCCGTGCCGTAGTTGACGTCGATCGTCGCGTCGACGGCGATGATCCGGCCGAAGGAGATGTTGGTCGTACGGCCGGTCTTCTTCACCAGGTCGCCGACGGCGACGTTCGCCTTGCGGCGCCAGGCGCGCGGCGCACCGCTGAAGTACGTCTCACGGGTCGCGTCCTGGAAGTCGACGGTGCCGAGCGCCGCGTCGACGACGTTGTTGTGCCGCTCCAGCGGGATCTGCGGGGCGAACTGGATCGTGATGAAGCGCTCCAGGGTCGCGATGCGGTCGGCCGGGTCCTGGCCGCCGTCGAAGATCCCCGGCTGCACGATGGCGCTGCCCAGCTGGGCGCGGTTGGAGTCGGCGAGCACGTGGTTGTTGGACAGGATGTAGAACTTCGCGGGTACGCCGAGGCCGGCGCCCGGCGGGTCGACGGAGGCGCCGGGCAGGAAGTCGTAGACCACGCTGCCGAGCGTGCCGGCCGTCACCCGTACGTTGCCGACCGAGAAGCCGGAGGGGCACGGGCGCATCCGGCGCTTGAGGAGCTGCGGCTCGAACGCGCCGAGTCCGGCGAGCTCTTCCAGCATGGGCTGCGAAAGGCCCCCGAGCTGCTCGCTCACACCGCCGTCGGGGCCGTACGTCACCGAACGGTCTTCGGTGCGGCCCGACTTGCGCTGCTGCCGCTGTGCGGCGACGTGGCCGACGGCGATGACGTCGGTGGGGGTGCCGTCGTCCATCTGGGAGGGGATCACGTCCCGCTCCGGGAGCATGGACTCCGGAACCTTCTGGGTCACGAACACCATGACCGCGGGTTCGCCCGTGGGCTCGCCGTTGATCCACTTCACGCCGTGGCCGAAGCCGACGACGTTGGCCAGCGACGTCTGGGGGCCCAGGAAGTCCCCTTTCGCCTGCTGACGTGAGCTGTCACTGAGCTGACCGCCGGTGGGTCCTCGCATCAATTCGGGCTGGCTCACCACGCCAGACCACCTCTTCCCCTTGGTTGAAGGGTGGAGTTCCGGGCCGCTTGCGCAGGTCGTCCCGCTGCGCCTCGTCCTACTGCGCCGCGGTCTCGCCGATGGCGAGCACGCGCACGGGGACGCCTTCGAGCCGATCCGGAATCACGTCTTCGTCACGGAGCCGGTCGCGGGGCACTGTGCGGGTGACGAACACGACGATCACGTCCGCCCCCGAGTGCTCGTCCTTTCCGATGCCGACGCCGGTGACATTGGCCAGCTTCATCAGCCGGTCCTCATGGAGGCTGCGTGCCTGCTGTGCGTCCACGCGGCTCGCCTCCCCCAACGGGTGATGCAGGTAGGTGATGTCTATTGCCGTGTGGATCGCGGGTCAAGGCGTTCCACACGAAATCTTGGCTTTACGGGTGATCCGCTCCTGTTGACCTTCTTTACGAAGATTCTTCCAACCTCTCGTTCGGACGCGGACGTTCAGGTACGCAGATGTGAAGCGCCGTTGAGGTCGAGCACCGTCCCTGACGCCCACTCGGCCACCGGCGAGGCCAGCCACAGCACCGCCGCAGCGATCTCCTCCGCCGTCCCCGCCCGCCCGAACGGACTCTGCGCACGGATCGCCGCGCCCTCCGCCCCGCTGAGCCGGTGCGCCACCCGCTCGGTCTCGAAGAATCCGGGCGCGACGGACGCCACCGCGATGCCGTGCGGGGCCAGCGAGACGGCCAGGGACTGCCCGAGCGCGTGCACGGCCGCCTTCGTCGCCCCGTACGCCGGGTGATCCGGCTCCCCGCGGAACGCGCCGCGCGAGCCGATGTTCACGATCCGGCCGCCCGAGCCCTGGTCGATCATCCGCCGGGCGGCGAGATGGCTGAGGTTCGCCGTGGCAAGGAGATTCACGGACACATGCCGCTGCCACAGCTCGGCCCAGTCCTCGTACGACGTGTCGGCGAGCGGATGCGGCAGGTTCACGGCGGCGTTGTTCACCAGGACGTCGATGCCGCCCAGCGCATCGGCGGCCCGCCCCGCGACATCCGCGGCCCCCGCCGGATCCGACAGGTCACCGCCCACCAGCACATGTCCGCCGCCCGTCAGCGAGTCGAGCGTCGCGCGCGCCTCCTCCTCGCGCGAGCCGTAGTGCACCGCGACGCGGTCCCCGTTCTCCGCGAAGGCCTGCGCGAGGGCTCTCCCCAGGCCTCGGGAGGCTCCGCTGATCAGTACACGGCGGCCGGTGGCTGGCAGGTTCATGGAAGGAAGCCCCTTGACGTCGGACGGTGTTCAACCGCCGTTTATACGCGAGCGGGAACGTGACGCCGACAGCAGCCCGGCCTATCCTCGCCGCCTGCGACCGAGCCCCCACGCAGCCTGTCCGTAGTCCGCTCGTACGCGCCTTTGGAGAGATCATGTCGCTCACCCGCAGGGACTTCGCCAGACGCTCCGCGACAACCGGCGCCGGGGTCGCGCTGGCCGGCAGCGTCGGCGCGCTCGCCACCGCACCCGGCGCGCTCGCCGCCACCGAGACGGAAGGCGTGGACGCGGAAGGCGCCGAAGCGGCGTACGGCGCCCCCGGCTACGGTCCGCTCATACCCGACCCGAAGGGCCTGCTGGCGCTGCCCGCCGGGTTCTCGTACCGCGTCCTCACGTACAGCGGCAAGACGAAGCTGGAGACCGGCGAGTTCACGCCGTCCAACCACGACGGCACGGCCACCTTCGAGGGCCCGCGCGGTGTGACCCTGCTCGTCAACAACCACGAGCTGAGCGGCCCCCGCTCCAAGTGGAAGCACCCGGTCCCGCTCACCGAAGGCCTCGTCTACGACCCGGCCGCGTCCGGCGGCTGCACCGTCGTCGAGGTCCGCCGCGACGGACAGGTCGCCGAATGGGTCGGCATAGCCGGCACCGCCACCAACTGCGCGGGCGGCAGCACTCCTTGGGGCACCTGGCTGACCGGCGAGGAGACCGAGGACCGGGCCGGCGAGAACGGCATGACCAAGGACCACGGCTACGTCTTCGAGGTCGACCCCCTCGACAAGCGCGCCAACCAGGCGCCCAAGCCCATCAAGGCGCTCGGCCGCTACGCCCACGAGGCCGTCGTCGTCGACCCCAAGCGCGGCCACCTCTACCTCACCGAGGACGCCTCCGGACCCAACGGCCTGCTCTACCGCTGGACCCCGCCGCACGGCTTCGAGCACGGCCGCGGCAAGCTGCGCGCTCTCGCCGACGACGCGGGCGTACTGAAGGCCCTCAAGTGCTACGACTCCGGCGGCCGCTTCGTGGACGACCTGTCCCGCGCCACCAAGATCGGCACGGTCTACGGCGTGGACTGGGTCGAGGTCCCCGACCGCGACGCCCGCACGGTCCCGGTGCGCGAGCAGTTCGACGACGGCGACATCACGCGCGCCCGCAAGCTCGAAGGCATGTGGTGGGGCGACGGCGGCGTCTACATCGTCGCGTCGTACGCCCGTGACGAGAGCCCCGTCCACCACGACGGACAGGTGTGGTTCTACCACCCGGCCCGCCGCACCCTGACCCTGAAGGTCCTCCTCGGCGTCAACCAGGACCCCGGCAAGGACGGCGCCTTCGACGGCCCGGACAACATCACCGTCTCCCCGTACGGCGGCCTGGTCATCGCCGAGGACGGCGACGGCATCCAGCACCTCTTCGGCGCGACCGACCGCGGCCGCACGTACCCGATCGCCCGCAACGACCTCAACGCGGGCACCCCGGAGAAGCCCTCCTACAGCGAGTTCACCGGCGTCACGTTCTCGCCCGACGGCAAGACGCTCTACGCCAACATCCAGTCGCCCGGCATCATGCTGGCGATCACCGGGCCGTGGCGGAGACAGCGGGGCTAGGGCCGGGCGGAGGCAGCGCGGCTGGGAGCGGGACCGGCCGGGGGCGTTGACCGCGCGCACGGAGTCGTTGTCGACGCGCGTGTACCAGCCGGACGAGTCGGCGGCGAGGTCGGTGATCTCGCCGCCGACCGGCCATTGCGCACGCACCGTGCCGCCGCTCAGGGTCAGCGCCTTGCAGACACCGCCCGCGGCGGCGTAGACGGTGCCGTCCGCGACGGCCGGGGGGACCTGCGCGGTCGCGCCGAACGTCTCGAGCCACAGGCCCTTGCCGCTGCTGAGGTCGATGGCCTGCAGGGTCTTCTCGTTCGTCCAGTGCAGCAGGACGCCGTCGGCGGTGACGGGGTCGTGCCCGCCGCCGGGCAGCCGCCGCCAGCTCGCTTCGAGGCCGGCGGTGGGGAAGTCCCAGCGCTGCTCGCCGTTCACCGGCTCGAAGCCGATGAGCCGCCCGGCGCCACCCGCGAGCAGCAGGCCGGTGCCGGGGTGCTTGCCGGTGCCGGGGGCGTGACCGAGGGCGGTACTGCCACGCCCGGCGGAGACCTCCATGTCCCGCCGGTACAGCCGCTCGCCCTCGCGTGCGCCGATGAGGTGCAGCTCGCTCTCCTCGGTGAGCAGGGCGAACCGCGCGGCGCCCAGGGTGACGGCGGCATTGTCGACGACGTACAGATCATCGCCCTCGCGCAACAGCGCGCCCCCGTAAGCGACTTCACCGATACCGGTCTTCCACCGCACCCGCCCGCGCGGCACCCGCGTGCGTCGGGCGTCGGGCTTGTTGCCGGTGCCGTCGTCGTCCTGGTTCAGCGCGATGGCCGTGGCGGTGGCGACACCGGCGGTGGCGAGCGCGGCACCGGTCCAGGCGAGGAGGCGGCGGCGGGACGGGAGATGGGGGGCCGCCTGGGCCTGGGGCGGTCGCGCGTCGGCCGGGGTGTCCCGCGGGCCCCGGACTCGGGCGCCGGGCACGGCGTCGGCGGGGGCGTTCCGCGGCCCCCGGACGGCGGCCGTGCTCTCCTCGTCGCGCGCGACCAGCTCCGCAACCTCGTCCTCATGGCTGAGCACGAGCTCCGGCACCGGCCCCCGCTCCCACCACGGCGAGTCGTCGGCCCGCGCCCCGCACCACCCAAGCACCTCACCGACCGTAGGACGGTCCGCCGGGTCACGCGCCAGGCAGCGGGCGAGGAACGGGGGCCAGGTGGTGCCCGGCACGCCCGCCAGGTCCGGCTCGTCGTGCAGGGTGCGGTACAGGACCGCGGGGGCGGCGCCCGTGTCGAACGGGGCGCGTCCCGTGGCGGCCAGCGTGAGGACCGCGCCCAGGGCGAACACATCGGCGGCGGGGCCCGGTTCGCCGTCCCGCGCCAGCTGTTCCGGAGCGATGAAACCGGGCGAGCCGATCGCCTCGTCGTCGGCGGTCAGGCTCTCGTCGGCCGCGCTCTTCGCGATGCCGAAGTCGAGGACCTTGGGGCCGTCACGGGTGATGAGGATGTTCGACGGCTTCAGGTCGCGGTGCGTGAGCCCCACCGCGTGCACTCCGGACAGCGCCTCCGCGAGGGCCGCGCCCAGCGTGGCGAGTTCGGCGGGGCCGAGGGGCCCGTGCGCGGCGACGGCGGCCGTCAGATCGGGGCCCGCGCAGAACTCCGTGGCGAGCCACGGCCGTTCGGCATCCGGATCGGCGTCGAGCACCGCCGCGGTGAAGGGGCCCGCGACGGCGCGCGCTGCGACGGTCTCACGGCGGAACCGCTCCCTGAACTCGGCCTCCACGGCCAGGTGTTCATGCATCGTCTTGACGGCCGCGAGCCGCCCCGACGCCGAACGCGCCAGATGCACACGCCCCATCCCGCCCTCGCCGAGCCGCGCCACGATCCGGAACCCGCCGAGCTCGACCGGCTCACCCCGCGTGGACTGTGCCATGCCCCGGCATCCCCTCCGCATCGACCACCCCCCCGGACGATCTGTGCGACGCCTGTGAGTCGTCGTACGGTTGCACCGAAAAAGCATTGGTGCCCCGCCAGTTCACTCTCCTAAAGTGAAGCTCGTCCAGGTGCGAAGGCAGGACTTACTTCCACTCATAATGGGGAGCGGACGGGTTCGAGTCCCGTCTCCGGCACCAACAGGCCGGAGTAGCTCAGGGGTTAGAGCACCATCGTCAGTTCAGCCGAACCGAACTCTGGACACCTGAACTTCACATGTTTCGCACCTCCCGGTGCGCACGCAGCGGCTACTTCCTTCAAAGAATCCATGCCGCCGCCACTTTGATCTCGGGAGGCCTCAACAGCCGGTGTGCGCCCTGCGGCGCGCCCTCGCGCTGTGCTGCCTCCCCCGTCGTACTTCGGAATTCGGGGGAATTCTCATGGCACGCTTCAACACCAAGTCCGCGAAGGCTCTCGTCACTTCGGCGGTGAAGTCGACCGGCCGCACCACCCGTACCCACGAGGGCGGCCGAGGGCACCTCCGTGACCCGCGTTCCGAGCTTTTCCTGCTCGCGGTCGCGAATTTCGTGTCCCAGCAGACCTTTTACGAGTCCGGCGATGACCGCGACGACCGTTTCGCCGTGCTCGTGCGCCGCCTCGCCGTCGAGGACCCGGAGTGGACCGCGGGCCTGCTCGGCTGGCTGCGCGGCGACGGCAACATGCGCACGGCCTCGCTCGTCGGCACCGCCGAGTACGTCAAGGCGCGCCTCGACGCGGACGTGACGGAAGGCCCCGCCAACCGCCAGGTTGTCGCCTCCGTGCTGCGCCGCCCGGACGAGCCCGGCGAGCTGCTCGGCTACTGGACGGCGACGTACGGCCGCGCCATCCCCAAGCCCGTCAAGCGCGGCATCGCCGACGCCGTACGCCGCATGTACGGCGAGAAGGCGCTGCTGAAGTACGACACGGCGTCCAAGGGCTACCGCTTCGGCGACATCCTCAACCTCGTGCACGCCGCGCCCGACCCGGACAAGCCGTGGCAGGGCGACCTCTTCCAGTACGCCCTCGACCGCCGGCACAACCCGGACACCGCTGTCCCGCCCGCGTCCGCCCGCATTCTGGGCGCGCACCGCGAGCTGATGGCGGTGCCCGTCGCCGAGCGGCGCGCGGTGGTGACCGGTGACGGCGGCGCCGAGCGGCTCGCCGCCGCGGGCATCACCTGGGAGGCGCTCGCGGGCTGGCTGCAGGGTCCGATGGACAAGGCGGCCTGGGAGGCCGTGATTCCGTCCATGGGCGCCATGGCCCTCGTCCGTAACCTGCGCAACTTCGACGAGGCGGGCGTCTCGGACGAGGTGGCGGCCGGCGTCGCGGCGAAGCTCGCCGACCCGGCGGAGGTCGCGAAGTCGCGGCAGTTCCCCTTCCGCTACCTCGCCGCGTACCAGCACGCGCCGTCGCTGCGCTGGTCGTACCCGCTGGAGCAGGCGCTCGGCCACTCGCTGGCCAACGTGCCCGCGCTGCCCGGCCGTTCGCTGATCCTGGTCGACCGGTCCGGATCGATGTGGTCGCCGCTCTCGGCCCGCTCGCAGCTCAACCGCGCGGACGCGGCGGCGGTCTTCGGCACGGCGCTCGCGCTGCGGGCGGCGGACGCGGACCTGGTCGAGTTCGGCACAAGCAGCGCCCGGGTGAAGTACCGCAAGGGCGAGTCCGTCCTGAAGGTGCTCGACCGCTTCGGGAGCCTCGGCGGCACGAACACCACCGAGGCGGTGCGCCGCTTCTACAAGAAGCACGACCGGGTCCTGATCGTCACCGACGAGCAGGCGGCGTACAACTACCACGGCGACCCGACCGAGCAGGTTCCGGCGGACATCCCGGTCTACACCTGGAACCTGGCGGGCTACCAGGCGGGCCACGGCGCGTCCGGCACGGGAAACCGCCATGTGTTCGGCGGGCTTTCGGACGCGGCCTTCCGCATGGTGCAGCTGCTCGAGCAGGGGGCTTCGAGCGACTGGCCCTGGGTGAAGTGAGCTGACGGAGGGGGCGGGCGGCGGGCGGGCCGGCCCGCCGCTCGCCCCCTGGACGCCGCCGACGTCAGCGATGCGGCGGCCGTCGTCCGCGCCATGAGTGACCCGCGGCTCCGCCAGATTTTTCCTGAACGGATGCGACGAGAGATCCGGAAGGGATAAATCGGCGTTGACGGAGTCCCGTGGGGCACAAATGTGCGCGTGGTGCAATGGAGTGGCTACGGACCGCTACGGGGAAGCCGTGTTTGTGTGTCGGTTTGATGCCGATGTGAGGACCGTGTGAGCTCGGAGCATGGTGCGGCGGGCTCCCGGGGGCGCATACTCAGGACATGACGAGGCCCCCCGGTACCCGACGCCACCTGCCGAACAGTCCCTTCAACGTTCCGCCGCCGCCCGCACCGCCCATCGAGCAGTTCGCCGTGGGCGACCGGGTCTCGCACGACCAGTACGGACTCGGACGGATCGTCGGAGTCGAAGGCGAGGAAGCGGTGGTCATCGACTTCGCCGGCCGCCAGGGAAGGTTCCTGAGCCCGTACCCCAAGCTGGCCAAGCTCTGATCCGCTGATCTGCGTACGACGAAGGGGCGGCCGCCAGGAGGAGTCGATCCTCCCGGCAGCCGCCCCTGCGCATTTCCCGCGGCGGCTACAGCGCCTGCGCCGCCGGCTTCACCATGCCGCGCACGGTGCGTGACTTCACGAAGTCGCCCATGGCGGTCATTTCCCACTCGCCGGTGAACTGCTTGATCAGCTTGGCCATCATCACGCCCGTCTGCGCCTCGGCGTTGGTGAGGTCGAAGCGGACCAGCTCCTCGCCCGTCGCCGCGTCCAGGAGGCGGCAGTAGGCCTTGGCGACCTGCGTGAACTTCTGGCCGGAGAACGAGTTCACCGTGAAGACGAGGCCCGTCACGTCCTGCGGCAGCCGGCCGAGGTCGACGACGATCACCTCGTCGTCACCGCCGCCCTCGCCCGTGAGGTTGTCGCCGGAGTGCTTGATCGCGCCGTTCACGATCGACAGCTTGCCGAAGTAGCAGCTGTCCACGTGGTTGCGCTGCGGGCCGTAGGCGATGACCGAGGCGTCCAGGTCGATGTCCTTGCCGCGGAACGCGGGCTCCCAGCCGAGGCCCATCTTGACCTGCGAGAGCAGCGGCTGGCCGCCCTTGACCAGGGACACCGTCTGGTTCTTCTGCAGGCTGACGCGGCCCTTGTCCAGGTTGATCTTCCCGGCGCCGGGCGCGGGGGCTGCGGGCGCCGCTGCGGGCGCAGCCGGGGCGGCGACACGGGGGTCGGCGACCGGCGGGGGCGGGCCCTGCACGGGGGCGCCGACCGGCGGGGCCATCGGGGCGGGGGCCGGAGCGGCGGCCGGGGCGGGCGCGGGCTCCTCCACCGAAACCCCGAAGTCCGTCGCGATGCCCGCGAGGCCGTTCGAGTACCCCTGGCCGACGGCACGGGCCTTCCACGCGCCGTTGCGCAGGTAGACCTCGATGACCACCAGGGCGGTCTCGCCGCCGAGCTGCGGGGGAGTGAACGTGGCGAGTACGGAGCCGTCGTCGGCGTTGCGGATGGTGGCGGTGGGTTCGATGCCCTGGAAGGTCTGGCCCGCGGCGTCCGGGCTCGCGGTGACGACGATCTTCTCGATGCCGGGGGGCACGGCCGTCGTGTCGACGGTGATCTTGTCGGGCGTCGTGCCGCCGCCCGACTGATAGGTCACGCCGGGGCCCGCGGGCTGGTTGAAGAAGATGAAGTCGTCGTCGGAGCGCACTTTGCCGTCGGCGGTGAGCAGCAGGCCCGACACGTCGAGCCGCACCGGTGCGGCGACGTCCACCGCTACGCGCGTGGCGGTGAGGGGAATGTTCGAGCCGGGTGTCATAGCGGTCATGCACGGGGTAACGAACATCCCGGCTTTGCCGTTCCCTTACCCGCAGAACTTTTCTCTCGCCCGACGGGCTGGAGGTCCAGCCCGTCCGGCGTTTGAGGACGAACTCGGCGAAGCCGGTGATGTCCGGTACGAGCGCCGCGGGCTACGGCACCACCACGATCTTCCGGCCCACGCCGGAGGCGAACCGCTCCAGAGCCTCGGGGTACGCCGCCAGCGGCAGCCGGTCGCTGATGAAGACGTCCGGGTCGAGGACGCCCCCGGCGAACAGCTCCGCCGCCCGCTCATAGCTGTGCAGCACCGCCATCGACCCGGTGATGGTGATCTCCTGGTTGTAGATCCGGTACGGGTCGATGCTCACGCGCGTCGCGTAGTCCGCCACCCCGAACTGCAGGAACGTCCCGGCCTTGGCGACCCGCCCGAGCCCGTCCTGGATCGCCCCCGCGTTCCCCGTCGCGTCGACGACGATGTCCCAGCCCTGCGGCCGCTCCAGCTCGTCCGCGTTCGCGGCGGAGCCCGAGACGCCCAGCTGCCGCGCCGTGGCGAGGCGGTCCGGGTTGAGGTCCACGACCTCCACGCTCGCCGCGCCCGTCCGCTTGGCGAGCTCCAGCATCATCAGGCCCATGGTCCCCGAGCCGTAGATCAGCACATGCGCGCCCAGCTGGGCGCGCAGCACGTCATAGCCGCGCACCGCGCAGGACAGCGGCTCGATGAGCGCGGCGTCCTGGGTGCGGACGTGCTCCGGGAGGCGTACGCAGTTGGCGACGGGCGCGACGGCGTACTGGGCGGCGCCGCCCGCCGTGGTGACGCCGATCGCGGCCCAGCGCTCGCAGAGGTTGTTGTGGCCGGTGCGGCAGTAGCGGCACTCGTAGCAGTAGAGGGACGGGTCGACGGCGACCCGGTCGCCGACGGCGAGTTCCGTGACCTCGCTGCCGAGCCCCACCACCTCCCCGGCGAACTCGTGCCCCGGCACCACGGGCAGCGTGGGCGCGAACTCGCCCTGGAGGATGTGCAGATCGGTCCCGCACAGACCGCACGCGGCGACTTCCACGACGACCTGGCGCGGCCCGGGTGTCGGGTCCGGGACCTCGGCGACCACGGCCTTGCCGATGGACTCGATGACGGCGGCCTTCATTTCACGGCTCCCAACGACAGGCCCTGGACCAGCTTGTCCTGGGCGGCGAACCCCGCGGCGAGCACCGGCAGGGAGATCACGAGCGACGCGGCGCACACCTTCGCCAGGAACAAGCCCTGGCTGGTGATGAAGCCGGTCAGGAAAACGGGCGCGGTCTGGGCGACGACCCCGGTGAGCACCCGTGCGAAGAGCAGTTCGTTCCAGCTGAAGATGAAGCAGATCAGGGCCGTCGCGGCGATCCCGGGCAGCGCGATGGGCGCCACCACGCGCGCGAGGATGGTCGGCAGTCGTGCCCCGTCGATCTGCGCGGCCTCGATGATCGCGACCGGGACCTCGGCGAGGAAGGACTGCATCATCCAGACCGCGATCGGCAGGTTCATCGACGTATAGAGGATGACGAGCAGCCAGATGTTGTCGAGCATCTCGGCGTTCTTGGCGAAGAGATAGATCGGCAGGAGGCCCGCCACGACCGGCAGCATCTTCGTCGAGAGGAAGAAGAACAGGACGTCCGTCCACTTCTTCACCGGCCTGATGGAGAGCGCGTACGCGGCAGGGAGTGCGAGGAGCAGCACAAGCAGGGTCGAGGCGACCGATGCCACGGTCGAGTTGATCAGCGCGGGCCAGGGGCTCGCGCCGCCGCCCGTGCCGAAGAAGTCGCGGTAGCCGTCCAGGGTGAGCGAGGCGGCGATCGACGGCGGGTTGGTCGCGGCGTCCTCCTCCGAGTGGAAGGAGGTCAGGGTCATCCAGGCGATCGGCAGGAAGAACAGGATGCCGGCCAGCCAGGCGACGAGGCCGAGCCCCGACGCTCCCTTCGTACGGACGGTACGGACGGTACGGACGGTACGGACCCGCGTCACGGCGGTGTTCATGCTGCTCATCAGCGGGACGCCTCCTCACGGAACAGGGACGAGACGACCCGCAGCGCGAAGGTCGCGATGATGATGGAACCGATGACGACGAGGACACCGGCGGCGGACGCCAGGCCGTTCTCGTGGGCCTGGTAGAAGCTCTGGTAGACGGTGTAGGGCAGGTTGGCGGTGCCCAGGCCGCCCGAGGTGATCGTGAAGACGGCGTCGAAGTTCTGCACGATGTACACCGAGCCGAGCAGGGCGCCCAGTTCGAGGTAGCGGCGCAGATGCGGCAGCGTCAGGTAGCGGAACACCTGCCAGTTGCTCGCGCCGTCCATGCGGGCGGCCTCGATGAGTTCGGTGTCGCGGCTCTGCAGCCCGGCGAGCAGGATCAGCATCATGAAGGGCGTCCACTGCCAGATCAGGGAGGCCTCGATGGCGATCAGCGGGGTGTTGGACACCCAGTCGGGCTGCGCGGCGCCGTCACCTCCCACCCAGTGCAGGAGCCCGTTGAAGAGCCCGTACTCGGGGTTGTAGAGCACGTGCTTCCACAGCAGCGCGGCGGCCACCGGCACGAGCAGGAACGGTGCGATGAGCAACGTACGCACCAGGCCGCGGCCCCGGAACTTCCGGTCGAGGAGGAGTGCGAGCGCGAGGCCGATGACGAGGCTCGCGATCACCACGGTGGCCGTGAGCACGATGGTCGTCAGGACGGACTTGCGCAGGTCCGGATCGGTGAGGACCTCGGAGTAGTTGGCGAGTCCGGTGAAGCTGCGGGCGTCGGGGTAGAGGGCGTTCCAGTCGAAGAAGGAGATCACCAGCGTGGCCACGAACGGCAGCTGGGTCACCACGACCATGAAGATCAGGGCGGGAAGGAGCGGGGCCCTGGTGGCCCAGGCGCGCAGCCGTCCCGGTGTCGGTGACTTGGCGGTGGGCACGCGCGCGTGCCCGACGGCGGTGGTGCTCGCGGTGGCGGTCATCGTCCCTCGTACTCCTCGGCGATCTTCTCGGCGAGCTTCTGTGACTTCCTCAGGGCCGAGTCGACGGACTGCCGCCCGGCGATGGCCGCGCTGATCTCCTGGGAGACCTTCGTGCCGAGGTCGGTGAACTCGGGGATGCCGACGAACTGGATGCCGGGCGCGGGCCGGGGCTGTACACCCGGGTCGCGGGGCCTTGCGCCTTCGATGGCGGCGCGGGTGACGTCCTGGAAGGCGGCGGCTTCCTTGCGGTACTCCGGGTTGGTGTACGTCGAGGCGCGCTTGCCGGCGGGGACGTTGGACCAGCCGATCTTCTCGCCGACCAGCTGCTCGTACTCCTTGCTCGACGCCCAGGAGACGAACTTCCAGGCCTTGTCCGGGTTGCGCGAGGCCTTCTGCAGGCCCCAGGCCCAGGTGTAGAGCCACCCGGAGCTCTTGGTCTTCTCCACGGGCGCCGGTACGTAGCCGATCTTGCCCTTGACGGGGGACTTGGCGGACTCCAGGGAGCCGGCGGCGGCGGTGGCGTCGTACCACATGGCGGTCTTGCCCTGAGTGAGGTTGTTCAGGCACTCGGCATAGCCGGACTGGGCGGCTCCGGACTCGCCGTGCTCGCGAACGAGGTCTACGTAGAAGCGAGTTGCCTTCTCAAACTCGGGTGAGTCGAGACGGGCCTTCCACCCCTTGTCGAACCACGTCCCTCCGAAGGTGTTCACCACGGTCGTCAGGGGCGCCATCAGCTCGCCCCAGCCGGGAAGCCCGCGCAGGCAGATGCCCTTCATGCCGGACTCGGCACCGTCCACGTCGGCGGCGAGCTTCGCCACCTGCTGCCAGGTGGGGTGCTTCGGCATGGTGAGCCCTGCCTTCTTGAACACGTCCTTCCGGTACATCAGGAAGGACGACTCTCCGTAGAAGGGCTGTCCGTAGAGCTTCCCGTCGTCGCCGGTGAGCGACTGGCGCATGGGCGGCAGGATGTCCTTCTGGTCGTACGCCTTGTCCTTGCGCGTATACGAACCGACTTCATGCAGCCAGCCGTTGCGGGCGTAGATCGGTATCTCATAGTTGCTGAGCGTCGCGACGTCGTACTGCCCGGCCTGGTTGGCGAAGTCCTGGCTGATCTTGTCGCGGACGTCGTTCTCGGGCAGGACCGTGAAGTTCACCTTGATGCCCGTCTCCTTGGTGAAGTGGGCGGCGGTGAGCTTCTGCAGCTCGACCATCTGCGGGTTGTTCACCATCAGTACGTTGATGGAGTCGCCGCCTGAACCGGTCCCGCCCGCCCCGGCCCAGCAGCCGGAGAGCAGCGGGGCAAGCAGCGTCCCTGCGGCGGCAGCGGCGAGTACGCGCGGCCTCCGTCGGCTCTGGGTTCGCATGAATGCTCCTGGACTTTTGGGGACTTATGGGGTGCTTCGGGGTGTGGTTGGGATGCGGTGGGGTGCTTCCGGGGCGTGCGGAAGCCCGATGCGGCGGGGGCGGGGGAGGGGGGATGCGGCGGGTGTCGTCAGACCCGGATGACCTGCGGCCCCTGGAGGGAGTAGCGGTGTGCCTCGGACGCGGGCAGCTGGCTGCTGGTGACGATGGCCTCCAGGTCGCCGACGTGCGCGAACCGGCAGAAGCTCGTCGCCCCGAACTTGGTGTGCACGCCCGCGAACACGGTGCGCCGCGACGCCCGGATCGCCTGGGCTTTCACTTCGCTGACGGCCGGGTCGGGCGTCGTCAGGCCGTGCTCGCGGGAGATGCCGTTGGCCCCGATGTACGCCAGGTCGATCACGAACCCGGCGAGCATCCGGGTGGTCCAGTGGTCGACGGTCGCGAGTGTGCCCGGACGGACCCGGCCGCCGAGGAGCAGCACGGACATGTTCTCGGCCTCGGCGAGGGCGCCGGCGGTCGCGAGGGACGCGGTGACGACCGTCAGAGCGCGGCCCTTGGTGGCCTCGGGCAGTGCCTCGGCGATCAGCTGCGGGGTGAAGCCCTCGTCGACGAAGACGGTCTCGGCGTCGCCCAGGAGGTCGGCTGCGGCGGTGGCGATCCTTCGCTTCTCCGGGACGTGCATGGTGGTGCGGAAGGCGAGCGTCGTCTCGAAACCGGCGCTTTCCACGGGGTAGGCGCCGCCGTGGGTGCGGCGGACCAGGCCGTGGTCCTCCAGGGCGCGGAGGTCGCGGCGCACGGTCTCCTTGGCGACGCCCAGTTCGGCGGCGAGTGCGGTGACGTCCACGGAACCGGAGTTCCGCGCCGCTCGGACGATCTTCCGCTGACGTTCTTCCGCGGTCATGACCGCCGCCTCCTTCCTCGCCGGATGCCCGTTCGGGCCCTGTGGGGAAGTTCTACAGCGGGCGGCGGCGTGTGAACAGGCTCGGAGCCGGGGCGATGGTGCCCGTGTCTGCCCGTTTGGCGGAGCGGTGGCCTGCGGTCCGGGCGGTAGGGATGCCCGTTCGGTGGGGTGGGGGTGCCCGTTTGGTGCCCGGATGCAGGTTCAGGGCCTTCTCTTTCCCCAAACCCGCCCCTACCCGAATCCCTTCCGGCTGCGCCGGCCGCGGGGTGACCGTCGATCACCGGCTCCGCCGAGTTCGTCCTCAAACGCCGGACGGGCTGAATTACCTGCGGCCAGTCTTGAGAACCACCGGCAGGGCGGGTGGGCCACTGCCGGGTATCGGGTGGGTGGGTGGGAAAGCTTTCGCCGCGGAGCGGCGGTACGGCGGCGCGGCCGACGACGGCGCGTCGACAGGCTGGGGCCGCTGCGGGGCAATCGGGCGGGCGGGCGGGTTGGTCAGTGCGGCCACACCGGAGGGTTCGTGCAGAAGTGGCCGCCCAGGTACGCGTGGTCCGGGTTCGCAGCGTCCAGTTCCCCGTGCTCGGCGACCAGCTTCTCCGCGTACTGCTCAGAGTCGTCCTGCGGCTCATACCCCAGCGCCCGCGCCGAGGAGAGGTCCCACCACAGCCGGGTGTTCGCGGAGGACCCGTACACCACCGCATGCCCCACAGCGGGAGCGCTCAGCGCCGCGTGGAAGAGCCGTGCGCCGTCCCCCGGCGACATCCACACTGACAGCATCCGCACGCTCGTCGGCTCCATGAAGCAGGAGCCGATGCGCACGGAGACCGTCTCGATCCCGTGTTTGTCCCAGTAGAGCTGGGCGAGATCCTCGCCGAAGGACTTGGACAGGCCGTAGAAGGTGTCGGGGCGGCGCGGTGTGTCGACCGGGATCAGCGGGTCGTCCCCGGTCGGCCGCGGCGTGAAGCCCACCGCGTGGTTCGAGGAAGCGAAGACGATGCGGCGCACGCCCTCCTCGCGGGCCGCCTCGTAGAGGTTGTACGTCCCCTCGATGTTGGCCTTCAGGATCTTGTCGAAGGTGGATTCGAGGGAGATGCCCGCCAGATGGACGATCGCGTCGACGCCCCGCACCGCCTCGCGCAGCGCCGCCCGGTCCGAGAGGTCCGCCGTGACCGCCGTTGGCTCGCCCTCGATCGGCCGCATGTCGAGCAGCCGCAGCTCATATCCGTAGGCGGGCAGCAGGCCCCGCATCAGGGTGCCGAGGCCGCCGGCTGCGCCGGTGAGCAGGACGGTGCGGGGAGCGGGCATGAGGGAGTCTCCTCGGATCAGCTGTCGCATTCGCCTTCATATTCGCGTGCGCGTACGACATTCACATGTGTGGACACGCTAGGGATCGGATCACCGCCGCGTCAAGTGTCGTACGGAGGCGGTGAATCCGCTCCTGAATTGCGGTTCTGTTGCACGCCTGCGCGCTTGACCAGGGGTTAGGGCGCGCCTTAGCGTGGACGCGTTCAGAAATATGGACGTGGATCAGAAACGTGCACGCTAAGGGAGAGCCCGTGACGTCAGCACCCCTCGCCGCTCGACTCCGCATCCCCAGCGGGCCACTGTTCTTCCCGGTCACCGCCTACGGCCCTGACGGCCCCGTGAACCTCGACGTCTTCCGCACGCATGTGCGCGCGGGGATCGAGGCGGGCGCGGCGGCCGTCTTCGCCTGCTGCGGCACCGGCGAGTTCCACGCCCTGACCCCCGAGGAGTACGAGGCGTGCGTCGCCGCCGCCGTCGAGGAGTCGGCGGGCCGGGTGCCGGTGGTCGCGGGAGCCGGGTACGGCACCGCCCTCGCCGTGCGGTACGCGAAGCTCGCCGAGGGCGCCGGCGCCGACGGGCTGCTCGCGATGCCGCCCTACCTGGTCGTCGCCGGACAGGACGGCCTGCTGCGGCACTACGCCGAACTGGCCGCCGCCACCTCCCTCGACGTGATCGTCTACCAGCGCGACAATGCCGTGTTCACCCCCGAGACCGTCGTCGAACTCGCCCGTACCGAGGGCATCATCGGCTTCAAGGACGGCCTCGGCGACATGGACCTGATGCAGCGCATCGTCAGCGCCGTACGCAGTGAAGTGCCCGAGGACTTCCTGTACTTCAACGGTCTGCCCACCGCCGAGCTGACCGGACTCGCCTATCGCGGCATCGGCGTGACGCTCTACTCCTCGGCCGTCTTCTGCTTCGCGCCCGACATCGCGCTCGCCTTCCACAAGGCCTTCAACGCCGGGGACGCCGAGGGCGACGCCACCGTGAACCGGCTCGTCGACGGCTTCTACCGGCCCTTCGTGGAGCTGCGCGGCGAAGGCCGTGGCTATGCGGTCTCCCTCGTCAAGGCGGGCGTACGCCTGGCCGGACTCGACGTCGGCGGGGTGCGGACGCCGCTGCACGACCCCGCGGATGAGCACATCAAGCGTCTCGCCGAACTGACCGAGCGAGGCAGGGCGTTGCTGCGGGCGGGGGCGGACGCGTGAGGACCTCCGCCTTCCTCTACCCCTGGGACGTCGTCGGCGACCCCGAGGCGCCCGCCCGCATCGCCGCCATCGGCGTCCAGCAGGTCACCCTCGCCGCCGCCTACCACTCCACCCGCGCACTGACCCCGCGCCACCCCCGCCACCGCATCGTCACCGCCGAGCACGCGGCCGTGCTGTACGAGCCGGACACCCGCTGGCAGGGGCGCGAACTGCGTCCGTACGCGCCGGGAAACTGGGCCCGGGGCGACGCCTACGGAGAGGCCGCCGAGGCGCTGGCGTCCGCCGGGCTCGACGTGCACACCTGGGTCGTCCTCGCCCACAACTCCCGCATGGGCGCCGACCATCCGCACACCTCCGTCGTCAACGCCTACGGAGACCGCTACCCCTGGGCGCCCTGCATCGCACAGCCCGCCACGCGCGCGTACCTGATCGACCTCGCCGCGGAAGCCGCCGTACGCCCCGGCGCGCTCGGCACCGAACTGGAGTCCCTCGGCTGGTACGGCCTCGCGCATCTGCACGCCCACGACAAGACCGCGGGGGTGCCGCTCGGCGAGGCAGGGCAGTACCTGATGTCGCTCTGCTTCTGCGCGGACTGCCGTCAGGGGTACGCCGGACAGGGCCTGGACCCCGACGAGTTGGCCCCCGCGGTCCGCCGCGCCCTGGAGCCCGTATGGCGCGGCGAGGAACCCGCCGGCGGCTGGGCGGCCGTGGAGAAGCTCATCGGCGCCGACAAGGCGGCCGCCACGCGCGCGTGGCGCGACGAGACCGCGCGCACCCTCCAGGAGGCGGCGATCGCGGCGGTGCGCGCGGCCGCGCCGGACGGTTTCCAAGTGCTGCTGCACGCCGACCCGGTGACATACCACTGCGGCGCGAACGCCGGAGTCGACCCCGAGCACATCCTCTCCGTGGCGGACGGCGTGGTCGTGCCCTGCACGGGCGGCGCGGACGCCCTGACGGCCTTCACACCGCACCGCACCGACCGCACCACGCTCGCCGCGAACCTCACCGTCGTCTCCGGCATGGGCGGCAGCCCCGCCACCCTCGCCGCCGACGCCGAGCACGCGGCCGAGCTGGGCGCCGACGAACTGCGGCTCTACCACGCCGGGTTGGCGTCGGACGCGGATCTCGCGCGGGTTCGCAACGCCCTTTCGAGCCTCAAATAGCCCCTGTCGCCCGTGAAGTGAAGACGGTTACCATCCGCGCAACCATTCGCTCCAGTACGAGAAATACGAGGAGACAAGGTGCGCAACAAGGGGATATCGGCGCTGTTCTGTGCCGGGTTCATGGCAGGCGCGGCGGTGCTCGGCGGGGCCGTGCCCGCCGCCGCGCAGACGGGCGGGAGACAGGCCGCCGCACCCGACATCCGGGAGCGGTTGGAGAAGATCCCGGGCATGAAGGTCGTCTCCGTGGCGGACCGCGAGGGCTACCCCCTCTACACGCTCACCTACGCCCAGCCCGTCGACCACGACAACCCCGACGCCGGCACGTTCACCCAGCGCGCCACCCTCTGGCACAAGTCCACGGACAAGCCGACCGTCCTCTACACCGGCGGCTACACCCTCGCCTCCAACACCACCGCCCTCACCAAGCTGATCGACGCCAACCAAGTCAGCGTCGAGCACCGCTACTTCGAGCAGTCCCGGCCGTCGGGCGCGGCCGGCTCCGACTGGTCCAAGCTCACCGTGCAGCAGGAGGCGGCCGACGAGCACCGCCTCACGCAGGCGCTGCGCGGCATCGAGAAGGGCAAGTGGCTGGGCACGGGCGCCAGCAAGGGCGGTATGACGGCGACGTACCACGAGCGCTTCTACCCCGACGACCTGGACGCCGTCGTCGCGTTCGTGGCGCCGAACGACGCCAACAACAAGGACGACAGCGGCTACGAGCACTTCTTCAAGACGGTGGGGACGGCCGAGTGCCGTACCGCGCTCGACGCGGTGCAGCGCGAGATGCTCGTACGCCGTGACGCCCTGATCCCCAAGTTCGAGGCGGACGCCAAGGCCAACGGCGACACCTTCGAGGAGACCCTCGGCACCACGGACCGCGCCTACGAGTTCGCCGTGCTCGACCAGGTGTGGAACTTCTGGCAGAGCGGCACCATCGACAACTGCCCGACCGTGCCCGACGCCAAGAAGGCCACCGACGACGAGCTGTACGACTGGTCCAAGAAGCACGGCTTCAGCGTCTACCAGGACGAGACCCTCGGCACGAACGGCACGGGCCCCTACTACCGGCAGGCCGCCACCCAACTCGGCTGGGCCGACCTGAAGTTCAAGCACCTCAAGGGCGTCCGCCACTACCCGGACATCTACCAGCCCAACTCGGTCCTGCCCGAGGGCATGCGCGGCTCGTACAACAACAGGACCATCGCCGACGTCGACCGCTGGGTGAAGACCCGCGGCAAGCGGATGATGTTCATCTACGGCGAGAACGACCCGTGGAGCGCGGAGAAGTTTACGCCGAGCCACCGCGACTCCTACCGCTACGAGGTGCCCGGCTCCAACCACGGCGCCTCGATCGCCAAGCTGCCCGCCGCCGAGCAGGCCGAGGTCACCGCCACCATCAAGCGCTGGGCCGCTGTGAAGTAGCCGCTTCCGAAGGGGACTTGAGCAGGGGCGCGGCGATCAGCAGCCGCGCTCCCGCCAGGACCGGGAGCAGCAGGCCGTAGTCGACCGTCTCGACCAGAGCCGCGCCCAGCGCGATGCCCAGCGCGGTCGGCGTGAACATCATTGTGTTGGCGGTCGCCGCCGCGCGTCCCAGGAGGGCCACCGGCGTCTCGCGCTGGACCGCCGTCATGCCCGCGATCAGTACGCAGGGCAGGCCGATGCCGTTGGCGAGGCTGCCCGCGAGGGCGGCGGCGTTGTACGGCAGTGCGTGCAGGGCCGCGGCCAGGGCGGTGAGGACGATGCCGGTACCGGCGAACCGCCGAATGCCGACGCGTCGCATCAGCGGCCCCGACGCGATGCCGAGCGCGACGGATCCGGCGCCCTGCACGAC
This sequence comes from Streptomyces sp. NBC_01381, assembly GCF_026340305.1. NCBI lineage: Bacteria > Bacillati > Actinomycetota > Actinomycetes > Kitasatosporales > Streptomycetaceae > Streptomyces > Streptomyces sp. NBC_01381. Next base: position 3,405,968 of record NZ_JAPEPI010000001.1, read on the forward strand.
GTACAGGACACCTGCGTACGCGGGGGAGCGGCCGAGGCCCGCCACGACCGCGTAGAGCATCGCGCCGCTGATCCCCGAGGTGAGCATGGTCAGTCCGGCGGCCACCACGAGAGCCCGCAGCCGGGCGTTCCCCCACAGGTGCCGGGTGCCCTCGGCGGTCCGCGCCCGCCAGTCGCTGCGAACGGGCGTCGGAGCGCTCTCGTGCACCCGCAGCAGTGCGAACATCCCTGCCGCGAGGACGAAGGTGGCGGCGTCGAGGAGTGCCACGCCGGCGCCGCCGTACACGGCGTAGACACCGGCGCCCGCGAGCGGCGCGACGAGCTTCATGCCCTCGTTCGCGGCCATCCGCAGGCCGTTGAAGTCGCCGGTCAGGTCCTTGCCGACGGCCTGGGGCAGCAGGGCCGCCTCCGCCGCGTCGGTGACGGCGCCGCACGCCCCGTACAGGAGGAGCGCCGCGAAGAGGATCCACAGGGTGCCGGCCGTATCGACGAGCAGGAGGGCGGTGAGCAGGGCGGCCAGGGCCAGGTTCGTGCGGACAAGGAGTGGCCCCCGGCGGGTGCGGTCGGCGAGGGTGCCGAGGAGCGGGCCGATCAGGGTGGGCGCCCACAGGGCGAACGCGCAGAGCGCGGCGAGGCCGTCGGACCCGGTCAGCTCCTTCACCCAGATCCCGGAGACCAGCCACATCGCGGAGCTCCCGAACCCGGAGACCAGCACGGCGCCGAGACAGAGCCGTGCGTCGCGGTTGGCCAGGACCCGCCCTGTTGTCGTCGACGTCATGGCTGGTGAGCGTGGCGCTAAGGCCCCCGGTCCCGCATAGGGCGAAGTCGCTAGATCCGGGCGGCGCGTCGCGATGAGTTCCGGGGGCGGCCGGGGTCTACCAAGGAAGGACGGAAACGACTTGGAGGCACCCATGACGGAGATGATCGACTTCGCGCCGCAGGCCCGGCTCGTGGCGGGGGTCGCGGAGCGCGTCACCGATGAGCAGCTCTCGGGGCCCACGCCCTGTCCGGAGTACGAGGTGCGCCATCTGCTGGGGCACCTGGTCGGTCTCACCGGCGCGTTCCGTGACGCCGGGCGCAAGGACATGAGCCCGGTGCTCGACCAGGACCCGGGGGACCACGTGCCGGAGCTCGGTCCCGGGTGGCGTGCCGAACTGCCCAAGCTGCTCGACGAGTTGGTGGAGGCATGGCGGGATCCGGCCGCGTGGGAGGGCATGACCCGCGCGGGCGGCATCGACCTGCCCGGAGCCGTCGCGGGCATCGTCGCCCTGGATGAACTCGTCGTGCACGGCTGGGACCTGGCGCGCGCGACGGGCCAGGCGTACGCCCCTGACGAGGCGAGCCTCGGGGCGGCCCAGGCGGTGTTGACGCCCCAGGAGGGCGACGAGTCCTCCAGGGGCGGCCTGTTCGGGAATGTCGTCGCGGTGCCGGACGATGCCCCGCTCCTCGACCGAGTGATCGGCCTCAGCGGCCGCGATCCGGGCTGGACGCCGGGCATGTAGCGGCAGGCGGTTGCTCACGGATCAGGTATCGATCGAGTAAAGGGTCTCCCCGGGGTCTCGCGGGGGCCCGCGTGATGCGCGTAGACAAGGCGCGTAGACAGGCTTTGACCTGCTCACCTTGTTGCCCCTACGTACACATACGCAGACACTGATCCGGAGAGACCGCTCTATGCGCAAGTCCCTACGGGTGGCGGGTATCGCCACCGCATGTGCCGTCGCCGGCGCCGCGCTGTACGGCACCGGCGCCGCCACCGCCGACAACGCCTCGGCGCGGCACACCGCCGAGCCGCAGAACATCGGCCTGCTCGTCGGCGAGATCGACGACTACTACGGCGCGTACCAGGACGCCGACGGCGTCTGGCGCTCATCGCCCGACAGCCCCTACGCCAAGGACCTGGCGCGCATCCAGGCGAAGGCGAAGAAGGACATCAGGAAGGCCGCGGCACACGGCGCGAAGGGTGCGGGCCACGGCAAGAAGCCCGCGATCGTCCTCGACGTGGACGACACATCGCTGCTCAGCTTCGACTACGAGAAGACCACCAACTTCACCTACAACAGCGCCACTTGGGACGCCTACGTCAAGGCGGCCAAGCGCCCGGCGGTCTTCGGCATGCCCGAACTCGTCACGTACGCCAAGGGCAAGGGCGTCGAGGTCTTCTTCCTGACCGGCCTGAGCGAGGCGCAGCGCGAGGGCGCCGTCACCAACCTCGCCAAGGCCGGGTACGAGACGCAGCTGGACAAGCAGCACGTGTTCACCAAGGACAAGATCAACCCGCCCGCCTATCTGAGCGACTGCGCCACGCCCGCCAAGTGGGAGTGCAGCACCGTGCAGTTCAAGGAAGGCACTCGCAAGCACATCGAGTCGAAGGGCTACAACATCGTCGGCAGCTTCGGCGACCAGCTCTCCGACCTCGCGGGCGGGTACGCGGACAAGACGTACAAGCTGCCGAACCCGACGTATTTCGTCGAGTAGGCACCGGAGATGCCGGGGGAGGCTCGGCATCGCGAGCTAGCTTGCATTCCTGACTAGGTCGCTTTACGGTCTAGGTAGCTCACATGCTCATGGGGCCGTGCGGCACGCGCCGCGCGGCCCCTTCGGGAAGGGGGATCCCATGACCGTCTCGCCGGACTTCTCGGCCGCGTCCACGGCCGTCACCGCCGTGCTCGGCGCCTATCTGCTGCTCGGCGAGCCCTGGCTCGGCCGTCGCGTCTACGGCTCGCTCGCGCGCCGCCGCGACACCGAACCACGCGCTCTCGTCCGCTACTTCACCTTTGTGCTCGCCTTCTGGTGGGTCCTTGCCGCCCTCGCCGTGGCGGTGCTGCTGCTCTCGCCGGGCATGGCCGCCGCCGACCTCGGCATCGCGGCGCCCGATTCGCCGGTGACCGCGGCCGTCGTCATCGTCGTGATGGCAGTGGTCTCCGTGACGTCCGGGCGCAAGATGCGCGCCCTCGCCGCGGGCGGCAGGAATGTGCCGGGGCTCGCCTCCATCCAGGCGATGCTGCCGCGCACGCCACAGGAGCGCCGCCTCGCGATCGCCGTCGCCGTCACCGACGGCCTCTGCGCCGAACTCGTCTACCGCGGGCTCCTGATCGCCTTCGGCGTCGGCGTGCTCGGCCTCAACCTCTATGTGGCGGCGGCTCTTTCGGTGCTCGTGTACGCCGTCGCAGGCTTCTACCAGGGCCGCAGCGGCGTCCTCGCCTTCGGCTTCGTCGGGGCGCTGTTCGCCGGGCTCTATGTGGCGAGCGGCAGCCTGCTGCTGCCCGTCGCCGTCCATATCGCCCTCTCCGTACGGGACTTGACCCTCCCCGAACCGGAGCCGATCGGTTCCGTGCCCGCGTACGAGCCGGCCTCGAAGGGAAGTTGAGCGTGACCCCACCCGCGTCCTCGGGCGCCAAGACCGACCGTCGGGCCAGCTGGTTCAAGGGCGTACTCGATCTGCTCGTCCTTGCCGGCCTCACCGACGGCGAGAGCTACGGCTACGAGATCGCCAAGCTGCTCGGCGCCGCCGGGTTCGGCCAGATCAAGGGCGGCACGCTCTACCCCGTGCTCAACCGCCTTGAGGAGGCGGGCCTGGTCGTCGCCGAGTTCCGGGCCACGGAGAAGGGGCCGGGGCGGCGCTACTACTCCCTCACGGACGCGGGGCGCGAGACCCTCGGCGAGCAGGGCGGACTGTGGCTCGCCTTCGACGCGTCCGTACGTGAGGTCCTGGGGAAGGCGGGTGTGCGATGAGCCTGAGCTACTTCGATGACCTGGCCGGTCGGCTGCGGGAGCACGGGGTGCCCGCCGAGCGTGTCGAGGCGACCGTCGCGGATCTGCGGGCGCACCTGGAGGAGTCGGGCGGGGCGGAGCCGGAGGCCGAGTTCGGGCCCGTGGAGGAGTTCGCCCGGGATCTGGCGCCTGCCGGGGGAGAGGGGCGGCCCGAGGTTCCTGACGCGCACATCGAGACGTGGCGGTGGACCGCCGACACGTACGTCGACGAGGAGTTGCTGAACCGCTTCGGCGGTGAGGGGTGGGAGGTCGAGCGGGTCGACGCGCTCGGGCGGTTCGTCTGCCATCGGGATCTTGAGCGGCCGCAGCGGTGGGAGTACCGGCGGGAGCTGGTCACGCGGGGGCGTGAAGGGCTTGACGAGCGGCTTGCTCCCGAAGGGTGGGAGGCGTGCGGGAACTGGATCGTGTACGCGTGGTTCAAGCGGCCTCGGGCCGCGAGTGTTGGTCCTGGGGCGGAGATTTCGGCGCCGCCGGGGGTTCCCCTGCGGGGGCGGTTCTTCAGCCGGCGGTTTTATGTGCTGGTGGGTGTTGTGGCCGTGGCTGTCGTCCTGGCGGGTGTTGCTGTTGCCGTCGATGACGGCGACGCCAGCAGTGGGTTCGGCTTCGCCGGGGGGCTGTTGGTGGGGGCGTTGGTGCCGCTTGCCTGCCTTTGGGGCTGGCAGGTGTGGAAGTCGCGGCGTTGACCTCCGCGGGGTGCCCGTCGCTTTCTTCGGCACCCCGCGGCTGTGGGCACAGCGGGAGCGGGTGGGTGGCTGCGCCCACGGCAGGAGTGGGCGGGTGGCTGCGCCCACAGCCAGGCCGGCTGTGCGCCGGGGCTACGAGTTCAGGGCCGCCTGCATCATCGCCTTGGCGATCGGCGCCGCCAAGCCATTGCCGCTTACCTCTGACCTTGATGCGTCCGAGGACTCCACGATGACCGACACCGCCACCTCCTTGCCGTCGCCGCCCTTCGCGTACGACGTGAACCAGGCGTACGGCGTCTTGCTGTTGTTCTCACCGTGCTGGGCCGTGCCCGTCTTGCCGCCCACGTCCGCGCCGCTGATCCGCGCGTTCGTGCCCGTGCCCTCCTCGACGACCGTCTCCATCGCGGACTGCAGCTCGCCCGCCGTGTCCTCGCTCATCACCCGCTCGGAGTCCGGGTCGTCGTACGACTCCAGGGCATCGCCGTTCGAGTCGGTGATCTGGGACACCATGTGCGGCGACACCAGCTCGCCGCCGTTGGCGATCGCGGCCGAGACCATCGAGATCTGCAGCGGCGTCGCCGTCACGTCGAACTGGCCGATGCCGGTCAGGGCCGTCTGTGCCTTGTCCATGTCGGAGGGGTAGACGCTCTTGGACGCGCGCACCGGCACGTCCAGCTTGTCGGCGTTGAAGCCCATCTTCTCGGTCATCGACTTGACCTTGTCCTGGCCCAGGTCGACGGCCATCTTCGCGAAGACGTTGTTGCAGGAGTACTGCAGCGCCGTACGGATCGTCGCGTTCTCGCAGGGCGCGCTCGCGTTCTCGTTCTTCAGGACCGTGGTCGTGCCGGGCAGCGTGTACGGGTTCGGGCTGTCGGTCTTGGTGTCGGCGGAGGCGTAGAGGCCGTCCTCGAGAGCCGCCGCCGCGACGACCAGCTTGAACGTGGACCCCGGCGGCAGCGGCTGCCGCAGCGCGCGGTTGACCATCGGCTTGTCCTCGTCGCCGGTCAGCGCCTTCCACTCCTTGGAGTCCGTGGAACCGCTGATGTCCGAGGGGTCGTACGACGGCGTCGAGACCATGCCGAGGATCTTGCCGGTCTTCGGGTCGATCGCGACCGCCGCGCCCTTCTTGTCGCCCAGGGCCTTGTACGCGGCCTTCTGCACGGCCGGGTCGATGGTCGTGACCACGTCACCCGGGTCGGCGCGCTTGTTGGTGACCGTGTCCAGCGGGTTCTTCAGCCGGTTGTCGGTGCCGTCGAGGATGTCCTTGTAGATGCCCTCGATCTGCGTCGCCCCGTACACCTGAGAGCTGTAGCCCGTGACGGCCGAATAGAGATCGCCGTCCTTGTACGTGCGCTTGTACGCGAGGTCGCCGCCCTTCGTCCGCTCGGAGCCGGTGATGGCGTCACCGCCCACGATGATGTCGCCCAGCGGGTTCGCGTACTGCTCGATCGCGTTGCGCCGGTTCAGCTTGTCGTCCGCGAGAGCCTTCGAGTCGTAGAACTGCACCCACGTCGCCCGCACCAGGAGGGCGAGCACGAGCAGCAGCGTGAAGACCGAGGCATGCCTGATCGTCTTGTTCATCCCGTGAAAGGACGAGCGGCACGGATGCTTTCGTTCCGTTCTGCCGGGTTTCTTAGAGATTCCTCATAGTCGGACCAGGGGCGTCAGGCGTCCTTCATGAAGCCCGCCTCGTACGCCGCGATCACCGCCTGTGTGCGGTCCCGGGCCCCCGTCTTGGCGAGGACCGAAGCCACATGGGTCTTCACCGTCGCCGGGCCCACCCCCATCCGTCCGGCGATCTCCGCGTTGGTGAGGCCCGCGGCCATCAGCCGCAGCACCTCGTTCTCCCGCCCGGTGAGCCTGGCCACCCAGGCCGGGGCCGCCGGCTTGGCGCTCGCGTGCTCGGCGGCCAGGGCGCGCACGGCCGCGGGGAAGAGCAGCGAGTCGCTGCGCGCGACAAGCCGCACCGCCTGGACGAGCGAGTCCGCGTCGGCCCGCTTGAGCAGGAACCCGGAGGCCCCGGCGCGCAGCGCGTCGTACACATAGGCGTCGTTCTCGAAGGTCGTCACGACCACGATGCGCGGCGGATCGGCGAGCGTCTGCAGGATCTGCTCGGTGGCGCGGATGCCGTCGATCTCCGGCATGCGTACGTCCATGAGCACCACGTCCGGCTTCAGCTCACGCACGACCGACACCGCCTCGGCGCCGCTCGCCGCCTCACCGACGACCTCCAGGCCGTCCTCGGCGGAGAGGATCACGCGCAGGGCCGTGCGCACCATGCGTTCGTCGTCGGCGAGGACGATACGGATGGGTACTGCGGCGGTCTCGGTCATGCGGATTCCTTCGGTTTCTGCGGTTCCTGCGGTTCCTGCGGCTTCATCGGCTTGTTCGGCTTCTTCGGGTCGGGGGCGTGCGGGCCTTTCAAGGGGAGGCGTACGCGCAGGTGCCAGGTTCCGTCGATCGGTCCTGCTTGGGCCGTGCCGCCCAGGAGCCGGGCCCGGTCGGTGATGCCGCGCAGGCCGTGGCCGCCGCCGGGGCGGGAGGTGGCGCCCGCGGCGGGCAGCGGGTTCTGCGCGGTGATCTCCAGGTCGGCGCCTTCCAGGGTGATCCGCAGGGTCACCGCGGCGTCGGGGCCCGCGTGCCGCAGCGCGTTGCTCAGGCTCTCCTGGACGATGCGGTACGCCTCGCGGGAGACCATCGGGGGCAGGGCGTCCGTGCCCTGCGGGCCGAGGTCCACGACCGACTTCACGCGCAGGCCGCCCGCGCGGGTCCGCTTGAGCAGCCCGTCCAGATCGGCGGCGAGGGTGGGGGCCGGGGCGGTCGGCGCCGTCTGGTCGCCGTCCCGCAACACCCCCAGGACCGCGTCGAGTTCACCCACCGTGCGCCGGGTCGTCTCCTCGATCGCGGTCAGCGCCTCGCGGACGAACTCCGGGTCCTTGTCGAGGACCCGGCGGGCCGCGCTCGCCTGGAGCGTGACGGCGCTCAGGGCGTGCCCCACCGAGTCGTGCAGCTCCCGCGCGAGCCGGTTGCGTACGGCGAGATCCGCCGCGCGCTGCTCGGCCGCAGCGAGCCGGTCGGCGGGCGTGGGCCCCAGGAGTTCGGGCGCCCAGCGCGCGAGCAGGGCCCCGGCACCCGCCGCGCACCCCGCGAGCGCGACGAGGGAGGCGCATCCGATGACCGGCGAGAGGGCAAGGAGCCAGCCCTCGCCGAACACTTCGGGCATCCCGACCCGGCTGCCCCGCAGCGCCGCGGCGAACGGCAGCGCGATCAGCACCCCCGCGAACGGCGGCAGCGCGAGGGACATCCCGCTGATGATCCCGCCGAATCCGAGGTGCAGCGTGAACCACGTGACGGTGCGGCCGCGCGCCGTGCGGGACCGCGCGGGCCCGTCGGCGAGGCTCTCGCCCGGCACGTCGCACAGCGCGCGTACGGCGGCCACCGACATGGGGCGGGTGAGCGGGAAGAGCGCGGTGATCGCGGCGAGCGGCAACCCCACGGCGAACGCGGCGAGTTGGGCCGTGATCGAGCCGAAGACGGCGTCCTCGCCGAGCAGCGGGCCGACGATGACGGAGCCCACGAAGACGTACGGCATGGCGAGCGCGCCGCCGAGGATCAGATGGATCCAGCGGCGGCGCGCCCGCCGCCCGAAGAGGGCTGTGGCAAAGGTTTTCACGCGGGGTCCTTGGAGGCGGGGTCCTTGAAGAAGCGCACCCCGAGGGTGACCACAAGCATCCCGACGATCATCTGCACAGCGTAGGTCAGGAGCATCGGCGCCGTCGGCCGCTCTGCGATGTCGTCGACGCCGACGAGCAGGGCGAACAGCAGCCAGCCGCCCCAGCAGGCGACGGCGCCGGAGCCGAGCCAGCCGAGTGCGAGCGGCACCTTCACGGGCAGTGCGGGTGCTCGCCGGAAGGCGATGAGGAGTCCGCCGGCCACGGCGGCGGCGAGGTAGCCGATGTCCAGGACTTCGAGGACGTAGAAGTCGGTCGTACGTTGCTCGATGCGCGCCTCGTTGAGACCGAAGGTGGAACCGGTGGCCCAGAGGAGGTGCAGGGTCGCGGGGGCGAGGGCGAGGAGAGCGGCAGTTATTCCTGTGCGGCGGTCATTCTTGGTTGCGGTCCGGGTCCGGGGGAGGTCCCCGATGCGGCCGCGCCACAGGTGGCCCCAGCGGTCGCGGGCGTAGCGGACGAAGAGGGCGCCGAGGGCGAGGCCTTGCAGGATGAAACCGGTGTAGACGACGCCGAAGACCCAGTCGTCGAGGAAGGCGTCACTGCCGCTGCTCGATCCCTGGTTGCTGCTGCCGCCGAAGGCCTTCACCAGGAGCTGGAGCGGGAATCCGGCCATGATCGGCGTCAGTAGTCCGGTGGCCGCCCACATGGGGAGGGCGAGCAGCCAGGCGGGGGTGCGCAGGCCCCAGGGGCGGGTCAGGAGCAGGGCGAGGACGATGACGCAGGCGTCCATCAGCACGGTGAGGCTGTTGGCGAAGATCATGGCGGTGCGGTGCTGGAGGAGGCTGCTGCCTTCGGGGATGCCGATGTGGCTGCCGGCGATCCAGGCGATCTTGAGGCTGAGGTAGGGGAGGCAGGCGAGGATGGCGATGGCTCGCAGGGTGCGGGGCACTGCCGTGCGGGCTGGGGCGGGGACGAGCGTGTGCGTCATGCCTCTACGCTCCCGGCGGGGGCTGCCGGGGGCGTCCTGCGGGGCGATGATCCGGGTCCGCCGTGCGGGGGAGGGCGGTTCTAGACCGCCGCTTCGCGGCGGATCTTTCCCGCCCACCCCCAAGCTCTTAATGAGCAGGGGGGACCCCCTTCCCGATTGCCCGGCAGTTGCCCATTTCAGCCCGTCCGGCGTTTGAGGACGAACTCGGCGGAGCCGGTGATCGACGGTCACCTCGCGGCCGGCGCAGCCGGAAGTTTCGGGAAGGGGCGGGGTTGGGGAAGAGGAAGCCGCTCCTACCCCAGCACCAGCACCGCCTCGTCGATCTCCTCGCCCCGCGCATGCGCGAAGCCCCGCTCGGCGGCCGTCACCCGGAAGCCGCACTTCTCGAGGACCCGCAGGGACCCGGCATTGTCCGCCGCCGCCCGGGCGTGCAGCGGGCGCTCCGGGACCTCCGCCAGCAGCCCCAGCAACGCGGCGGTCGCCAGGCCGCGCCCCCAGTACGCGCGGTCGATCCAGTACGTGACCTCCCGCTCGCCCGGCTCCCCGTACACCGCCACGCTCCCCACGACGTCCCCGTCCGCGAGAACCGTCCGCACGACGACGTCGGGCGACGTCCGCAGCCCGTTCCAGTGGGCCTCGAAGAGGTCCCGGTCCGCCGTCTTCGGCGAGGTGAACGCGGCGACGCGGTTCGCCTCGGGATCGTTCATCTGCCGGTAGAAGACCGGCAGATCGCTGTCATGCACCGGGCGCAGACTGACATCCATGGCCGCCGTGTTCGCCGTGTTCGTCGTGCTCGTCGTGTTCACCATGGTTCAGAGCCTACGAGTCGCCAGTGTCAGCCGGTCCCGAGCGTCGAACAACGCGTCCTTCACCATCTGTTCGTGCGCGGGCGTAAGCCGCGCCACCGGCACAGAGCAGCTGATCGCGTCCCGCGCGGGCGTGCGGTACGGGATGGCCACGCCGAAGCAGCGAAGGCCCAGCGTGTTCTCCTCGCGGTCCACCGCGAAGCCCTGCTCGCGCACCGTCCGCAGCTCCTCGATCAGCTTCTCGCGGTCGGTGATCGTGTGCTCGGTCAGCGCGGGCAGCGTCTCCGGGAGCATCTTGCGGACCTGCTCGTCGGTGTGCGTGGCGAGCAACGCCTTGCCCAGGGACGTGGAGTGGGCGGGGAGCCGGCGGCCGACCCGGGTGAAGGGGCGGAGGTAGTGCTGCGACTGGCGCGTGGCCAGGTAGACCACGTTCGTGCCGTCGAGGCGCGCCAGGTGGATCGTCTCCGTGGTGTCGTCCGAGAGGCGGTCCAGGGTGGGACGCGCCGCCGCCACCACCTCGTCGCCGTCGATGTACGAGGTGCCGACCAGCAGGGCCCGCACCCCGATGCCGTACCGCGTGCCCGTGGCGTCCGTCTCCACCCAGCCGAGCTCCACCAACGTACGAAGAAGCATGTAGAGGCTGGACTTGGGGTACCCGACGGCTTCCTGGACGGAGGCCAGGGAGTGCATTCCGGGGCGGCCCGCGAAGTATTCGAGCAACTCCACCGTCCGCACCGCGGACTTGACCTGTGCCCCGCCAGTCTCGCCAGCCGACATCGCCCTTGACCCCTTAGTTCGACGAGAAATAGTCTCCGAAGTCTCCGGTATTCATCATGGGAGACGCTGTTCAGCATATCGAACAGTGCAGGTGAGTGGCAGTACATCTGAGTGCATCTGTGGCAACACATCTTGAGGAGCCCGCGGTGGCAGCAGCACCAGTCTGGAGTGTCGACCCCCGAACCGGGAAGCAGCGCGAGCAGGTTGCGGTGGAAGCCACAGCCCAGGAGGTGGACCAGACGGTACGTGCCGCGCTTGCCGCCAAGGACGCGCTCGCCGACCGCACCGTACGCGCGGCGTTCCTGCGCACCGCGGCCGAGTTGCTCGACGGGGCCAAGGACCAGCTCGTGGAGGCGGCGGACGCGGAGACCGCGCTCGGCCCCGTCCGGCTGACCGGCGAACTCGCCCGCACCTGCTATCAGTTGCGGGCCTTCGCGGGCGTGGTCGACGAGGGTGAGTTCCTCGGGGTCGTCATCGACCACCCGGATGGCAGCGCGACCCCGCCCATCCCCGACCTGCGGCGCTACAAGATCCCGCTGGGTGTCGTGGCCGTCTACTCCGCGTCCAACTTCCCGTTCGCCTTCTCGGTCCCCGGCGGCGACACCGCGAGCGCGCTCGCCGCGGGCTGCCCCGTGGTCGTCAAGGCGCACCCTGACCATCCGGCCACGTCCGAGCTGGTCGCGGCGCTGATCCGGGCGGCCGCGGACCGGCACGGCATCCCGGACGGCGTTCTCGGCCTCGTACACGGCTTCGAGGCGGGCGTGGAACTGGTCCGGCATCCGCTCGTCTCGGGCGCCGGGTTCACCGGCTCGATCCGTGGCGGCCGCGCCCTCTTCGACGCGGCGGCGGCCCGTCCCGTACCGATCCCCTTCCACGGCGAACTCGGCTCCCTCAACCCGGTCGTGGTGACCGAGGCGGCGGCCGCCGAGCGCGCCGAGGAGATCGGGGCGGGGCTCGCGGGCTCGATGACGCTGGGCGTCGGCCAGTTCTGCGTCAAGCCGGGCCTGGTCTTCGCCCCGTCGGGCGCGGGCGGCGACCGCTTCATCAAGTCGCTCACGGAGGCGGTCAGCGACACCGAGGCCGGGGTGCTCCTCGACCACCGGATGCGGGACAACTTCGTGGCGGGCGTGCGGGAGCGCGGCGGGCTGCCGGACGTGGACGCTCCGGTGACGCCGGGCGCGGGCAGCGAGCACATGGTCAGCGCGGGGTTCCTGACGGTTCCGGCGGCGCGGCTGGCCTCCGAGGGAGAGCACGATCTGCTCCTGGAGGAGTGCTTCGGTCCGGTGACCGTCGTCGCCCGCTACGAGGACGACGCGGAGATCACCGCGGTCCTGTCCCGCCTGCCGGGCAACCTCACGGCGACCGTGCAGCTCTCCGCGCGGGAGGCGGCCGGCGAGGGGCGCGGGGCGGCGCTGCTCGCCGAACTGACGCCGCTGGCCGGGCGCGTGCTGGTCGACGGCTGGCCGACCGGGGTCGCCGTGGCGCCCGCGCAGCACCACGGCGGACCGTACCCGGCGACGACGTCCACCTCGACGTCCGTGGGCGGTACGGCCATCGAGCGCTGGCTGCGTCCCGTCGCGTACCAGAACACCCCGGAGGCGCTGCTGCCGCCCGAGCTGCGGGACAACAACCCACTGGGGCTGCCGCGCCGCTACGACGGGCGCCTGGAACACTGACGCCCATGGACGTCGATATCCCGCAACTGCCCTTCTCCCTGCGCACGTACGGCCCTGACGGGCATTGGTCGTACGACGACGGGGTCCTCACCGGCTGGGCGGGCGCCCGGCAGGACCGCTTCGTGCCGCCGACGGGCGAGGCGCTCGACCCCGCGTCGGACGCGCCTCGCCTCCTCGGCGCCCCCGAGGGCGACTTCCAGCTGATCGCCAAGGTCACGGTGGGGTTCGCGGCGGCGTTCGACGCGGGTGTGCTGTACGTGCATGTCGGCGACCGGGAGTGGGCCAAGCTCTGCCTGGAGCGCTCGCCGGACGAGGCGACGGTGTGCACGGTCGTCACCCGTGGCCGCTCCGACGACGCCAACGCGTTCGTGGTGGACGGCAGCAGCGTGTGGCTCCGGGTCAGCCGCACGGGCTCCGCGTTCGCCTTCCACGCCTCGCCGGACGGGAAGCGGTGGACGTTCGTCCGGATCTTCTCGCTGGGCGATGAGAAGGCGGCGGGGGCGGCGCTGGTCGGCTTCATGGCGCAGTCCCCTGTCGGGGAAGGCTGCGTGGTGACGTACGAGTCCGTCGAGTTCCGCCCGAACTGGCCGGTGGGCCTCAGGGACGGTTCTTAGTCACCCTGCGGGTGGGGTGGCCGCCGCGGGGCTCTGCCCCGGACCCCGGTCTCCCGGGGGTGCGACGCTGCGGCTCCGTTGTGGCTGGTCGCGCAGTTCCCCGCGCGCCTTCGGGGCGCAACCCGAGCGTCGCCAGCCCCGTAGCCGCCAGCAGCCCCGCCGAAATCAGCAGACTCACCCGCATCCCGGAGACGAAGTCCCCGGCCACCAACCCCCCGAAGGCAGCGATCCCGAGGCCCCCCGCCACCTGCCGCGCCGAGTTCAGGACCCCCGCAGCCAGCCCCGCCCGCTCGGAAGGCACCGCCTCCATCATCGCGGACGTCAGCGGCGGGATCGTCAGGGCGCAGCCAAGGGCCAGCGGGACCATGAGGAACGCCAGGCCGAGCG